>NZ_JBFRFW010000004.1:0-362699 GCF_052115025.1 Bradyrhizobium sp. 2TAF24
AACTACACCCCGTCCGACCTGCAGCAGTCCGCCAACGGCACGGTCGACCCGGAAGTGACGCCGCAGACCCGCTACACGCTGCACACCGCGCAGCTCAACGTCAGCTTCACGCCGGACATCTGGGGCCAGAACCTGCGCAACGTCGAAAGTCTCGACGCCCAGGCCGAGCAGGCCCAGTACCAGCTCGAGGCGGCGTACCTGACGCTGACCGCCAACGTCGTCACCGCGGCGATCCAGGAAGCCTCGCTGCGCGGCCAGATCGCCGCCACCGAGCGGCTGATCAAGATCGCCCGCGACATTCTCGGCATCCTCAAGAACCAGTTCGCCGCCGGCCAGATCGCCCAGGTCGACGTGCTGACCCAGGAGACGCTGCTCGCCCAGGCCGAGCAGGCGCTGCCGCCGCTGCAGAAGCAGCTCGCGGTGCAGCGCGACCTCCTCACCGCGCTCGCCGGCCAGTTCTCCGCCGACGAGGTGCTGCAGAAGTTCGACCTGCCGCGGCTGACGCTGCCGGCCAACCTGCCGGTCAGCCTGCCCTCGACCATGGTGCGCCAGCGCCCCGACGTGCGCGCCGCGGAAGCGGCACTGCATTCGTCGAGCGCCCTTGTCGGCGTCGCGATCGCGGCGCGGCTGCCGAACATCACGCTGTCGGCCAACCCGGGCGCCGCCGCATTCAAGTTCGCCGAGCTGATGACGCCGGGGACGCTGTTCTACACGGTGGCGGCGAGCGCCAGCCACACGGTGTTCGACGGCTTCACGCTGTACCACAAGCAGAAGGCTGCGGAAGCGGCGCTGGAGCAGTCGGAAGCGCTGTACCGCCAGGCGGTGATCACCGCGATGCAGAACGTCACCGACGCGCTGCGCAGCCTGCAGGCCGACACCCGCGCGGTGCAGGCCGCCGTCAAGGCGGAGAACGCCGCCAAGGCCAGCCTCGACATCGTGCAGAAGCAGCTCACGCTCGGACAGATCAACCAGGTGACGCTGCTGAACGCCCAGCAGGCCTATCTCAACACCGCGATCGCCCGGGTACAGGCGGAAGCGACCCGCCTGTCCGATACCGCGGCGCTGTTCATGGCGCTCGGCGGCGGCTGGCCGGCCGACTGCCCGAGCAAGGACTGGCGCGCCTGCGTGTTCGACGACGTGCAGGTCGCGGCGGCGGCGAAGCCGGTGCAGTAAGCGCTCCAACGGGCGTCGTGAGCCGGCTTCCCGGCCAAGCCTGAGGCAGCCAGGCCTGAGGCAGTGCTTGCGCGTTTCCGGCGGCGAGCGTGTCGCCGGAAACGGCTCAGGCGGCGACCGCCATTGCCTCAGCGGCATCACGGTGCGCTGACAGCAGCAGCCCGCGCTTGCAGTGCACCCCGGCCTCGATCCGGAAACCGAACGGCGCCAGCAGCGTCCCCGCCTGCGGGCCAAGGCCGCAGCCGTCCTCGATCAGCACCATCATCGTCGCGGCTCCGGCGAGGAAAGGCACCACCCGCGCGATGGCGACGCCAAGCGCCGCGCGCGACCGCGCCCCCGCCACGATGCCGACCGCGTATTGACCACGCCCGATGGGATCGGTCTCGAGGCCGATGGCCCGCAGGCCGTCAGCCCGCAAGGCCCCGCACAGCGCGGCGTCGCCACTGACGATGAAGCGGCAGGCGGCGCCGGGCTGCGCCAGGCGGATCACCGTCTCGACGATCTGGCGCTGCGCCTGGGTCGATGAGAGCTCGTTCATACACGCCTCGCTTGCCACCGCCGCCCCGCGACCCGTCCCTGCGCGCCCGGGGTCAACGCCTGGCACGCCGCAGGGTTGCGCCGTGTTCCACCCCGATCGCGCGCCATGCCAGCCGCGACGCCCCATCCGTTGAGGAGAAGATGGCAGCGGCGCCGTAGGGATTCGAGACAAGGGTCCGCCGGATTTCATAAACGGACCATAAGCGCATGGCGACGAGGCGGACCTGCGTACCGTCCCAGCCTCCGCTTACGGACGGCGAATCTGGTTTATCCTGCCGCCATGTCCGCTCCCAAACCGCTTCCCCTCGGCAAGGCACAGGCCCGCCGCATCTGGCTGCACGCCCAGCGCCTCGACACGCCCGCGCCGTTCGGCGACGGGCCGCAGGCCGTCGCCGCCGCGGTGAGCCATCTCGGCTATGTCCAGATCGACACCATCAACGTCATCGAGCGCAGCCACCACCACATCCTGTTCAACCGCATCCCGTCCTACCGCCGCGCCGACCTCGTGCAGGCGCAGAGTGCGGACAAGAGCGTGTTCGAGTACTGGACCCACGCGCTGTCCTATGTGCCGACCGCGGACTTGCGCTTCTTCCTGCCGGCGATGCGCGCGCACCGCCGCGAGCCGAGCCGATGGTTCGCGAGCGTGACGCCCGCCGACACCCGCAAGGTGATGCGGCTGCTGCGCAGCGGCGGCCCGCTCAGCATCCGCGACATCGACGACGACGTGCTGGTGGACAAGATCCATCCCTGGGCCAGCCGCAAGCCGTCGAAGCGGGCGCTGCAGCTGGCGTTCTATGGCGGCGCCGTCACCATCAGCGCCCGCGACGGCATGCTGAAGAGCTATGATCTGACGGCGCGGCATTTCGGCTGGCGGACACCGCCGAAGGGCGCCTCGGAGGCGGAGATCACCGCCTATCGCCTCGACCGCGCGCTGCGCGCCCAGGGCCTCGTCAGCCTCGACTCGGTCTGCCATCTCGAGGCGTCGCGCAAGGCGGCGGTGCGCAAGCTGATCGAGACGCGCATGCGCCGCGGTGCGCTGGTGCCGGTGGCGCTGGAGGGCGCCGGCAAGCAGGAGCACTGGGCGACACCGCAGACGCTGGCGCAGGTCCATGCCCCGACCGACCTCGTCCACATCCTGTCGCCGTTCGATCCGCTGACCATCCAGCGCAAGCGCACCCACCTGCTGTTCGGCCACGACCACCGTTTCGAGGCCTATCTGCCGAAGGAGAAGCGCAAACTCGGCTATTTCGCCCTGCCGGTGCTGGCCGGCGACCGCCTGGTCGCGGCACTCGACCTCAAGGCCGACCGGGCGCAGGGCAGGCTGCTGATGCAGCAATGGACGTGGCTGGAGAACGGCCCGCGGCGCGAGCTCAAGCGCCGCATCGAGGACGCGCTCGACCGCTTCGCGCGCTTCCAGTTCGGCGCGTGAGACGGCCTATTCGCTGAGCTGTGCGCGGTAGTCGTCGAGCACGCCCTGGACGCGATAGCACTCCGCCTCGTCGGTGGTGAGCTTGACCCAGCCGCGCTCGGGGATGAACACCGCCTGGTCTTTCAGGCCGCGCTCGAACCCTTCCTGGATCCAGCTCTTGTTGCGCGGCGACAGGAACGGCGCGAGATCCGCCATCAGCTGCTTGGTCTGTCCCTGCGGGATTCGATCGTGGCCCTCGCACAGCAGCGCGGCGGCGAAGAACGAGCCGGCGCTGGTCGCGGTCGTCTTCGACATGTCGGCGGCGGACGGAGCGGAACCGAGCACAAGCGTGGTGAACGTCGCGACGGCGGCTGGAGCGAAACGGACGGAACGACGAAGCACGAAACGCAAAACGACAGCCCTGGTTCGGGTGGGTGGAGAAAGAGCCGCGACCGGCGCTCCCCGCGACAGAACTGAAATTTCGTGGCGCCGTCAAATGCTGCGCTGCGTCGTCCGACAGTTGTGCACCGCCGCGTGACGGTGCCTGGGAACCGGAGCGGGAGCGCTGTCAAGGCAGCTTCGCGAAGCCCTGCGCCGCAGCGCGTCGGCTTGTCGCTGTGGCACCGCCTCGATAGGTTCCAGGACAACAAGCAACACGATCGACACGGCAACACGACTGGAAGCGCCATGGACTGGTTCGGCCTGCCCCTTTCCGACCTGCGGCATGAGACGCGATTCGGCGATCGCCTCGTGCCCGCCTTCGCCGAACGGCCGCACAGCCTGTGGCAGATGCTGGAGGACGCCGCCGCGCGGCAGCCCGACGGCGAAGCACTGGTGTGCGGCACGGCGCGGCTGACCTGGCGCGAGGTCCGCGACCAGTCCGCGCGGGTCGCCGCCGGGCTCGCCGCCCGCGGGCTTGTCAGCGGCGACCGTCTCGCGCTGCTGCTCGGCAACCGCACCGAATTCGTGCTGGCGCTGTTCGGCGCCGCCCGCCTCGGCGTCGTCAGCGTGGTGCTGAGCACGCGCCAGCAGACGCCGGAGCTCGCCTATGCCCTCACCGACAGCGGCGCGCGGCTGATCGTCCATGAGAGCAGCCTCACCGACCGCCTGCCGCAGGCGGATGCCGTACCGGCGCTGGCTGGACGCATCGCCACCGATGGCTTCGCCGAGTTGCTGGCCGCCGAGCCCGGCCAGCCGCCGGCGGCGGTCGGCGAGGAAGACACCGCGCTGATCCTCTACACCTCCGGCACCACCGGCCGGCCGAAGGGCGCGATGCTCGCCCACTGCAATCTCATCCACTCGGCGATGATCTACGAGGCCTGCCTGGGGCTGACGGCCGCCGACCGCTCGATCGCCGCGGTGCCGCTCGCCCATGTCACCGGGGTCGTCGCCAACATCATGAGCATGGTGCGCTGCGCCGGCACGCTGATCGTGGTCGCCGAGTTCAAGGCCGCCGACTACCTGCGCGTCGCCGCGCGCGAGCGCGCCACCTACACGGTGATGGTGCCGGCGATGTACAATCTCTGCCTGCTGCAGGCGGACTTCGCCGACCATGACCTCTCGGCGTGGCGCATCGGCGGCTATGGCGGCGCGCCGATGCCGACCGCGACCATCGAGAAGCTGGCGCAGGCGCTGCCGGGCCTGAAGCTGATCAATGCCTATGGCGCGACGGAGACCACCTCGCCCTCGACCATCATGCCGCCGCAGTTCACCGCGCAGCATCTCGACAGCGTCGGCTTCGCCTGCCCGGGCGCCCACATCATCGCCGTCGATCCGCAGGGGCGCGAGCTGCCGCCGGGCGAGGTCGGCGAACTCTGGATCCATGGCGGCTCGGTCATCAAGGGCTACTGGAACAATCCGAAGGCGACCGCCGAGAGCTTCACCGCCGGTTACTGGCACTCCGGCGATCTCGGTTCGGTGGATGCCGGCGGCTTCGTGCGGGTGTTCGACCGCGCCAAGGACATGATCAACCGCGGCGGGCTCAAGATCTATTCGGCGGAAGTCGAGTCGGTGCTCGCCGGCCATCCCGACGTCATCGAGAGCGCGATCGTCGCGAGGCCCTGCCCGGTGCTCGGCGAGCGCGTCCATGCCATCGTCGTCGCCCGCAACGCCACCCTCGCCGCCGACAGCCTGCGCCAGCTCTGCATCACCCAGCTGTCCGACTACAAGGTGCCGGAGACCTTCGACATCACCCTTGAGCCATTGCCGCGCAACGCCAACGGCAAGGTGATGAAGAAGCAGCTGCGCGAGCGCGTGACAGCGGCGTGAGAGGCGTGCCCTCGCGGCGGCGTCGCCGATGGCAGCGGGATGGGCGTTCATGATGTCGGCGCCGCGGGAAGGTCTGACGTCTGAATGCGGCGCCCTCGTGAGGCCGTGAACCCGGCCGCGACCATCGGCCGAGCATGGGCCGGGCCTCGCCGCATCGAACCAACATTTCGCCCTATGGAAATGACGTTTCCCGCGACCGCGTGATTTGCACTGGCCGCAGCTGTTGTGCCAACATCGTTTCACCGCCCCCCATAATCGAACAAGGGCCCGCCTGAACGGGCCGAACGTCGAAAGAGGACATCATGGTCAATCGCCTGCAATTCTACATCGACGGCGCCTGGGTCGATCCCGTCGTCAAGAAGACCGTTCCGGTGGTCAATCCCGCAACCGAAGAGCCGCTGTACGATGTCGCGGTCGGCTCGAAGGCCGACGTCGACAAGGCCGTCGCCGCCGCCAGGCGCGCGTTCGAGACTTTTTCGCAGACCAGCCGCGAGGACCGCGTCGCGCTGCTGACACGGGTGGTCGAGGTCTACAAGACGCGCATGAAGGACATCGGCGCCGCTGTGTCCGACGAGATGGGCGCGCCGCTCGGCTTTGCCGAGAAATTCCAGGCCGGCGCCGGCCTCGGCCACATCATGTCGACCCTCGAGGTCCTCAAGAACTACCAGTTCGAGGAGCCGCTCGGCTCCGCCGTGGTGGTGCGCGAGCCGGTCGGCGTCATCGGCATGATCACGCCGTGGAACTGGCCGCTCAACCAGATCGCCTGCAAGGTCGCGCCCGCGCTCGCCGCCGGCTGCACCATGATTCTCAAGCCCTCCGAGTTCACGCCGACCTCGGCGCTGATCTTCGCCGAGATCCTGCATGAAGCGGGCGTGCCGAAGGGCGTGTTCAACCTCGTCAACGGCCTCGGCCCCGAGGTCGGCGCCGCCATGAGCGAGCATCCGGACATCGACATGATCTCGTTCACCGGCTCGACCCGCGCCGGCATCGATGTCGCCAAGCGCGCCGCGCCGACGGTGAAGCGCGTCAGCCAGGAGCTCGGCGGCAAGTCGCCGAACATCATCCTCGACGACGCTGATTTCACCAAGGCGGTGAGCGGCGGCGTCGCCCAGGTGTTCGCCAATTCGGGCCAGTCGTGCAACGCGCCGACCCGCATGATCGTGCCGCTGTCGAAGATGAAGGAGGTCGCTGAGATCGCCAAGGGCGTCGCCGACAAGACCAGGGCGGGCGATCCGCGCGCGGCCGACACCACCATCGGCCCGGTCGTGTCGCGCATCCAGTGGGACAAGATCCAGGCGCTGATCCAGAAGGGCATCGACGAGGGCGCCACCCTCGTTGCCGGCGGACCCGGCCTGCCCGAGGGCGTCAACAAGGGCTTCTATGTCCGCCCGACCGTGTTCGCCGACGTCACCAACGACATGACCATCGCGCGCGAGGAGATCTTCGGGCCGGTCATCGCCATCCTCGGCGCCAAGGACGAGGACGACGCGGTGAAGATCGCCAACGACACGCCCTATGGCCTTGCCGGCTATGTCTCCGCCGGCACCGTCGAGCGCGCCCGCGCGGTCGGCCGCAAGCTGCGCGCCGGCAACGTCAACCTCAACGGCGTGCCCAACGAGCGCACCGCGCCGTTCGGCGGCTACAAGCAGTCGGGCAACGGCCGCGAGTGGGGCAAGTTCGGCCTCGAGGAGTATCTCGAAGTCAAGGCGATCGCCGGCTACAGCGCCGCGTGACGACACAATGAACGACCTGGCTGGGTCATCCAGCAGCTGACAAACGCGCCGGCCTCTCGCGAGGCCGGCGCTTTTCTTTGATCAGTTGGAATTGCGTCCGGTGCCAGCCAGCGCGTTCCGTCCCCTCACCCGATGCCCCACAGCTGCGCCAGGCGATAGCCGGCGTCGCGCAGCAGCTCGGTGGCGGCGGCGCGGGCCTGCGCCGGGGTGCGCCAGTTCAGCGCCAGCCCTGCCGCTTCCAGCGTCTGCTCGGCACACACCACGCGCTCCACCACCAGCGCGGCGCGCAGGCCGATGTGCTGCACCGCCTCGCGATAGCGCTGGCGGTGAAACACCTGCCGCTCGGTCTTGGCCATGCCGGAGTAGCCGCCGGGATCGACAGCGAACACGCGGCTGAGGTCGACGCTGCCGACCGACGGCTGCAGGCCGGCATGGTGCCAGTGCTGCTTGAACTTCATCAGCGCCGAATACTCGCGCGCGTCGATGCCGCCGCGGGCATTGAGGCGCTCGAGCGGCGAATCGCGCAGCGTGTAGATGCGCGTGCCCTGGGCATCGTCGCCGATCTCGACATGGCCGTCGGCTTTCGCAAGACGCTCCTGCGTCGGCGCGCCGAGCGGCTCGCGCCGCGTGCGCAGGCGGCCGACGCGGCGGCGCTTCGGCCGGCGCTTGCCGTCGTTGGCGGCGACCTTGATGTCGCCCTTCGGCGGAATGTGAAAATGGCTCATGGCTGCAGGCTCTCCTTGAGGGTGGATGGATCGGGTGACAGGTCGGCTGACGGCGCGAACGGCGCGCCGTCGGGGGCGAGACCGAAGCGCGCCAACAGCTCGGTGGAGGCGCGGCAGCCGGCGAGACCCGGCGCCGGCCCGGCCCAGCGCGACCAGTGCCGTGTGGTGGCGAACAGCCGCACCGCCTCCTCGATGCCGAGCCGCGACGGCGGCCCGAGCGCGAGGCGTTTCGGTGCCCGCGATGCATGGGCTTCGCGGATCGGCGCGTCGAAATAATTGAGGCTGGAAAGGTTCGGCTTGCGTGCCACGATCTCGCTGACCACCGCGAGGATGATGTCGGCCTCATAGCCCTGGCTGAGCCACAGCCTGACGCGGCCGGTGTCCGGCACGCTCGCGGCATTGGCCTGCACGAACGCGCGCGCGACCTCGTCACGCAGCTCGGCCTCGAGCGGTGATGCCGCGCCGCGCGGCGCCGCGGCGTCCGGCGCGGCCGCGCCCTCGGCGATCTCAGGCACGGCCGCCACGATCGTCGCCTGCGCCGCACGGCGGTTGGCGCGGAAGCGCCGCACCCGCTCGGTCGAACAGTCCGACTGAAACTGGCGGCCGTTCCAGTTGTGCGGCATCACGACGCCGCCGCTGTCGTCGAGCAGGCCCGCCGTCACCAGGCGCGCGATGATGTCGGCCGCCTTGCGCGGCGTCATCCGCAGCTTGTAGGCGACGACATTCACCGCGGGCAGCGCGCCGCCGTTCTGCGAGGCGAGGCACCACAGGTTGATCAGCGCCTTGAACAGCGCGCTCGACAGCTGCTGCACTTTCGGATCATCCACCAGGGTGTTGTAGACGCGGAACCAGTGATGCATGCGGTCACGGCCTGGGCCGCTCCAAGACCAGAACCAAGCACAGAGCCAACAACAGAGGCGGGAACGGAGCCGCGCCTCGCCGCCCGCCCCTCGCGCCCCCGCGACGGCGACGATTCCCATCGCGATCGCGTCCCGCGCGAGGAGCAGGCGGCGCGGACAACCCTGTCACGGCGCGCCCTCGCCGGCCTCGAGCTGCGACAACAGCTGGTCGGTCAGCACCTCGACATCGAGGCGCAATTCGTCGTCACGCGGCAGCTGCTCGGTGACCTTGCGGATCGCCGCGAGAATGGTGGTGTGATCGCGGTCGCCGAACAGCGCGCCGATCTTCGGCATCGACAGCGCGGTCACCGTGCGGCAGAGGTAGACCGCGACCTGGCGCGGCCGCACGATGCCGGCATGGCGGCGCGGCGACAGCAGGTCCTGCAGGGTGACGTCGTAATAGGTGCACACCGCGAGCTGGATGGCGCGGGCGCTCGGCGCCGGCGGCAGCGTCGCGGCAGCTGCGAGTTGCGCAAGGCGGGCGGCCGCCGCGCGGTTGGGCGACAGCGCCGCCGACCGCCGCGGCTGGCCAGGCGCGAGCTTCGGCTCGCTCGCGTCCAGCATCGGCTCGGCCACCCGCGCCGCCTCCGGCGGCTGCGGCCGTGCGGCGGCGGCGAGGCGCGCCAGACGCCGCTTGCGGGCATGATGCAGCGTGTACTGCGTCGGCGTCATGGCGGTGCCGTCCTCGTCGCGCAGCTGCGCGAGACGGTTGGCGATCTGCGCCTCGGAGCGGTTCATCCGCCGCGCGATGTCGACGGTGTCGTGGCGCTCGTTCCACAGCCGCAGGATGGTGCGGTCGTCGGCGGGCGACAGCGCCGCGCCGGCGGCGTCGGCGGGCATCAAGGGCGGGGCAGTGGCGATCAGCGGCGCGCGGACGGCGGACATGGCGGCTCCATCGGGGACGGTTGCGGATAGATGTCGGGGCGCAGGTCGTGGCGGCTGACGCCGCTCGCGGCTTCGATCGCCAGCACGAACTCGCCGGGCACGCCGCGCCGGCTGCGCGCCAGCCAGTACCAGACCTTGGACTGGGTGGTGCCGATGCGCCCGGCGAGCGATTTCTGGCCACCGACGGCATCGCAGGCTCGCTGCAGCGCCAGCTTGTGCGACGCGGATGGATCGGGGACGACCTGCCCCGCGGCGTCGGGCGCGGGCGGGCTCGGCAGTGACGTTTCCTGCAAGGAATGGTTGTTATCGGTCATGCCCTCACCATCACTGAAACATTGGTTGACAGCAACCGATAAATCAGTAGAGTGGATAACCGAAATCTTGGTAGGGCCGCGCGCCCCGCCCGTCATCCCCGAGCCGGTTGCTCGCACCTCGGAGGTCATCATGAAGCAGGTAAATGCTGCGGCGTTCGGCCATCGCATGCGGCGGCGGCGGGCGAAGCTCGGCCTGTCGCAGGAGGCGCTCGCCGACCGGGTCGGCATGAAGCAGCAGGGCATCGACGCCATCGAGCAGGGCCGCGTCAAGCGGCCGCGGCTGCTGCGCGAGATCGCCGCCGCGCTCGCCACCTCCGAAGACTGGCTGCTGTGGGGGCGCGGCAGCGAAGACCCCGACAGCGAACCCAAGCGCGTGCCTGCCGGCGAGGAGTTCGAGCCCGATCCGGAGATCGACACGCCGACCACCGAGCTCGACCGCCCCTTCCCCGACGCGCTGCCGCAGATGCGCGGCCGCATCGGCGGCGGCTCGACCGGCACGGTGCTGACCATCGACGTCGGCGAGATGCAGGCGCGCGAGGAGGTCGCCGACTGGTGGCGCATTCCGGCCGCCGTGCTGCGCGGCCTTGCCCGCGCCGACGTCGCCCGCACCGTCGGCTTCGTGATGGATGGCGACAGCATGGAGCCGACCATCCAGCGCACCGACGTCGTGTTCGTCGACACCAGCCGCCAGCAGATCGAGCCCGACGGCATCTGGGCGGTGGACTACGGCCTCGGCCGCACCCTCAAGCGCGTCTTCGTCGAGCGCACCGACAGCGGCATCCGCTATGTGCTGAAATCGGACAACAAGATGTACCCGGACCAGTCGTTCGCGCCGGAGGAAGTCACCGTGTTCGGGCGCTATGTCGGGCGCTTCTCGGTGTACTGAGCGGCGCGGCGATGGCGAGAACTGCAGGGTTACGGCAGTCCGGTTCATTGCCATATTTTTCAGCGTCATCACCGGGCCGACGCCAACGGGTCCGCGCGAAGCGTGGCCCGATGACAGGCTCCGCGTCGAGCCCCGGTGATCCAGCTTCAAAACGTGCGTCAGGCTCTGAACAGGAGCTCGATTGCCGGGTCAAGTCCCCGGACTGAACATCAAGCCCGGCAATGACGCAGTAGGTGTGGCTCGTGTATCCGGTCAACCGGACAGTCACAGCTCAGGCCCGCGCATGACGCAGAATTTGCGGAAGCTTGCCGTCAGTCATTCGAACACCGCGGGACCGCCCTTCAGGCGCTGCTGACAGAAACTGACACAGCGGCGGCCTTCAACCTGCGCCGTCGCGCGGCATCCTGCGCGATCAGGAACAGGAGACACAGATGTCCGACACACCCGAGCCCAACGATTTCACCGCTTTCATGACCCAGCGCGAGGCCGCCGCCCGCGCCTATGTCAACGGCGACGCCGCTCCGCTCGATCGTCTGTGCACGCAAGCGGAGCCCGCGAGCTTCTTCGGCCCCGCGGGCGGCCATCGCCTTGGCGCGACCGCCGTCACCGCCGCCTACCGCCAGGGCACGGCGCTGTTCAGCGGCGCCGGCGAAACGCACCTTGAAATCCTGCAGCAGGGCGCGAGCGACACGCTCGCCTTCTGGACCGGCATTCAGCGCGCCACCGTGCGCCTGCATGGCAAGGCGGAAGCTGTCCCGATGGACCTGCGCGTCACGGAAATCTTTCGCCGCGAGGACGGCGGCTGGACGCTGGTGCACCGCCATGCCGACATGCTGACCACCGAGCCGCCGCGCGTCACGTGACGGCATGATCCGTCAACACCGACACGGCATCCCTCGCGCCGGTGCGCGGGAGATGCCGTGATCACATCATCCGGTATCAGCGCTTCGGCAACGAAGTTCTTGCCGACGACGACATCTCGTCGACCTTGACCAGTTGCGGCTGAACGGTGGTGAGCTGATGGGCGCTCATCGTCTGCGTCTTGGTGCTGTGCTTCGACGGTGCGCTGGCGGATGCGCCGGCCTCGACGCGGCCAGACGCCAGCACACCGAGCGAGACGATCAGAACGAAAGTGATCGCCACAAGGGTTTTGCTCATTGCACGCTCCTTTGGTTCGAGCGGATCGCGGCGTGTCCTCCTCGGGCGTAACCGCCCGATGCCGCGACTATGATCCCGCCGCAGACCCTGCGCAATGCGCAACTCGCGCATGCCGAAAAGTTCGTCAGCGTGTTGTCGGCGGCGAAAAAAGCGCCAGCAGCATCGTGCGCCGCAACATCGACACAGCCATGCGGCGATGAGATCGCGCGATCAGTGCGGCGCACCGGAAGCCTGCAGCAGCAGGTCGGTGCGGTCGCGCGCGGTGCGGAAGGCCGTCAACAGCTCGCCATCGAGCACGCGGCCGGCGCGCAGCTTCACTCGCAGCGGATCGACATTGCGGCCGTTGATGCGCACTTCATAGTAGAGATGCGGGCCCGTCGACAGGCCGGTCGAGCCGATGGTGGCGATGGTCTGGCCCTGGCGCACGCGATCGCCGACCTTCAGCCCGTGCGGCACGCCGGCGATGTGCGCATAGGTCGTCTCGTAGCCGTAGTCGTGGCGGATGCGGATGTATTTGCCGTAGCCCCATTGCTGGTCGATCTTCTCGACCACGCCGGCAGCGGCGGCCGCGATCGGCGATCCCATCGGCGCGGCATAATCGACGCCCTCATGGAAGCGGCGGTCCTGCAGCACCGGATGGGTGCGCCAGCCGAAGCCATCGCCGAGCCGGCCGGAGGTCACCGGCTTGCGCAGCAGCGACTTGGTCACCGAACGGCCATCGGCGTCATAGTAATCCGAACTGTCGTCGTCGGGCGCATCGAAGCGGTAGTAGCGCCGCGTCTCGCCGCCGAGGGTGAGCGCCGTGAACATCAATTCCGCCTGGCCCAGCGCGTTGGGGCTGAACAGCAGCTCGACCTTGTCGTCGGCGCCGATCGGCGCATCGAGATCGACGTCATGGGCGCACAGCCGCCCGACATCGTCGATGACGGCGCCGTCGATGCCATGCGCCCGCGCCAGCGCCTGCAGGCTGTCGCGCAGGCTGGTGCCGCCGGCAGGCCGCAACCGCTGCGCGCCGGCATGCGCGACCCCGGCGCGCACCCGCGCCGGCTCGGCATGGGCCACCGGCACATAGCGGCCGGCATCGGACAGCGCCGCGGCGACATCCGGCCGTCCGGGGCGCGCGAGGCGCACCAGCCGCGGGCGCAGCGCCGGCCGCGACGCGGCGGGCGCGGCATCACCGCCATCGAGCACGGTGATCTCCTCGCCGCCGGTGAAGCCATCGCGGCTGAACCATTTGCGCGGCATCAGCAGCGTCGCGATCGCCTCGGCGTCGGACGCCGCGACGCCAAGCGCGACCAGGATCTGGTCGAGGGTGTCGCCGGCGCGTGCCACGACCACGCGCTGCGGATCGCGGACCTCGGCCTTGGGCGCACTCTTGCGGAGCACCGTGAGGTTGATGGCGTCGGGCGGAATCGCCAGCCGTCCGGACAGTCCGTCGTCGGCGGGCGCATAAGCACTGGCACGCGGCTGCGCCGCCGGCTTCGCCGCGCCATAGCGGATCACCGGCGGCAGCGTCACCGCAGCCATCTCCGACGACGGGCCCGAGGACACGTCGGCAAGAGCGGCGACGAGATGGGTGAACGGTTTGGGCCGCAGCTCGCCGTCGGCGAGCTGCTCGATCCGCGTGCGCACCATCGTGCCGTCGTCCTTGCCGCTGTCCGGCGCGCGCGCCTGCGCCAGGCGGTCACCGCGCGGCAGTTCACCCTCGCTGGAGGCGCGCCGGGCAAACGACGGCACTGCTGCGAAATGCGCCCGCATTCCCAACACCGAGCACAGCGTTCCAAAGATCAGCGCCGCCGAGACCGCAGCCAGCAGCAGCACGGCCGCGAGCCAGCGCAGGTTGAGATGCAGGCCGAACAGATGGGGCTGTGGCGGCAGCGCCGCCTCGATGTCAGCTTCGGGCCAGGCGCCGTTCAGCGCCGGAACGCCCTCGATCAGTCCCCCGCCCCGCGTCACGCATCCACCAGAACGGTCTGGCGGCGCGCCGCATGCACGGCAACGGGAAACCTGGCGCTGGTCTTGACGGGAGTCTCGGACAACGCAGCTCCGCCCCGCGGTCCGGAGCGAACCACGTCAGTCGGCGGCTCCCTATGGCTTCCAGAGGAGGAGGGCTTCGACGTTGCGCTTTGTCGGGGTGAAGATGGGCAGCAGTGTGGCAACACGCCACACTGCTGCTACATCAGCATCCGATTACCGCTGCATCGTCACCAGGTGTAGCGCGCGATCCCCTTGCCCGCGTAGGAGCGCGTGGTGCTCGAGAACTCGCCTTCGAAGGTCGCGCCGAGCGAGAAGCCGCCCGCCCAGACCTTCTCCGCCGCGACCGTCGCCAGCGCCGCATCGCGGGCCGGCGTCGCGCCGTTGACCACGAACGACGCCGCACCGAGGTTCTGGAACGTCGCCGTCACGTTCGAGGTCGGATTGTAGTCGTGCGCCCAGGCGAGGCGTCCGCGCAGCACCAGCATGCCGTCGGTGAGCGCGAACGAGCGATCGGCGCGCAGGCCGAGCTCGCTGCGGGTCGCCGTGGTGGACTTGCCGGCATAGTTCAGCGCGAAGGTGTTCATCCCCGACACCGCCTGCTCGCCATAGCCCGGCAGGCGATAGAGCGTCGCCTGCACCGCCGCATAAGGCGCAAGTCCCAGGGGATCTGCATGACAGCGCGATGACGCGGGAACCCGACACCGCGCGATGCGACAATCCGCAACTCGCGGCGACTTTTCCACAAAACTGATTCATTTGTTGATGAATACTAATTTATTAGTGATGCTGGCCACGGCTCGAAGCGACGGAGATGCCGTGGGACGCACGCTGACCTTCCAGTTCGAGGAATTGCCGCTGGTGATCGAGGGCGGCATCGAGGCCGGCGACGTCGCCGGCTCGGCGGAGATCGCCTATCACGGCGACGGCGCCTGGACGATCCGCAGCATCGCGCTCGACGGCGCGCGACGCCTGGTGCACGCGCCGCGCGACATCGCCACGGCCGCGCGCACCGGGCGTGGCCTGCCCGCCTTCGCGCGCCACAGCATCATGCTCGACGAGGGCGACCCGCTGTACCTGCGGATCTATCACCGGCTCGAACACGAGTGGCACCCCCGTGTGCAGAGTGCGGTGATCGAGCAGCTCGCCGACGATCGCGACACCCGCGCCGACAGCCGCGCCGATCGGCGCCGCGCACTGCGCGCGCTGTGATCGCGGTGGATCGCGGGCATTTTAACGAAATTCTTGACAGCATTTTCAGCACTCTACCTTAGGTCGTCCATTGTGGTTGTCACACGGGGAGCGAGATGATGCGCGGTCTGCGGTTGGTTGTTGCCCTGGTGTCGGTCGGCTCTTCCGGCGCGTTGGTGCTGCCGGCGGCCGCGGCGATCCGCCCGGCCCCAACGGCCGCCGTCGTCGCGCTCCCCGCGATCACCACCCCTGCGCGGGCCCGCCAGTCCGCCTGGTGCAGCCGCGCGCCGCACCGCCTCTGCCTGCCGCAGGACGCGTCGCCGGCCGCGGCGCCGTTCTCACCGAACGCCGCTCCACAGAACGGTCGCGCCTGCATGCGCGGCGTCGACCGCGAGGCCGCGATGCGCCCCGACATGCCGGCGCTGGAGGTCGCGCCATGATCACCGCGACAGCTACGCGACTGTGGCTTGCCGTACTGGCCGGCAGCTTCGCCGTCACCGCGGCGGCGGCGCCGTCGCCGTCGTCGTCGTCGTGCACGCTGCTGCAAGTGCAGACCAGCCCGGACAGCGTCATCGGCCCCTGCTCCGCGATCATCGACGATTCCACCACGGCGCCGGCCGACAAGGGCTTTGCGCTGTTCATCCGCGGCAAGGGTTATCACCACACCAGGCGCCTCGACCTCGCCCTGCAGGACTACGATGCCGCCATCCGCCTGACGCCGCGCAATGCCGAACTGTTCGTGTCGCGCGCCAATGTCGCGGCTCGCCAGAGCCGCTGGCGCGAGGCCGCCGAGCTGCTGCAGCAGGCCCTGACGATCGAGCCGGCGAACGCGCACGCACTGCGCATGGCCGGCACCTTCACCGACGGCGCCGAGAGCACGCGCTACTTCACGCTGGCTCTGGCCTCGGACCCGACCGAGGCCTACGCGCTGCTGTTCCGCAGCCGGCAGTACAAACGGCGCGGCCAGCTCGACCTCGCCCTCAAGGACGCCGACACACTGGTGGCGATCGCGCCGCAAGCGATCAACCGCCAGGGCTATCTCGACGAGCGCGGCGACCGGCTCGACTTCCATGTCATCGCGCTGCAGAACCGCGCCCGGATTCTCGACGCCCGCGGCGAGCCGCAACTGGCCGAGCGCGATCTCGCGGCCGCGATCAGCTACAGCCCCGCGGCGCTGGCGCTCGCCGCGCGCGGCCAGTACCTCGCCTACAAGAAGGGCCGTGAAGCCGACGCCCTCGCCGACCTCGACAGCGCCATCGCACTCGGCTCCACCGATCCGGACACCTTCTACGCCAAGGGCATCATCTATGTCCGCCAGCGCGAGTTCGCCAAGGCGCTGAACGCCTTCGACGCCGTGATGAAGCGCGATGCGGAAAACGGCGAAGCGCTGCTGATGCGCGCGCGGATGTATCGCCAGCTTGACGATAGCGAACATGCGGTCGCCGACATGCAGCAGGCCATCGCCGTCGATGCCCGGGTGCTGTCGGAATCCCTGCCCGCGCTGCGCGCCGCCGGCTACTGGACGGCGCAGGACCCGCCACGGCAGATGACGCCGGAACTGCAGGATGCGATCCGCGCCTGCATGCTCGACAAGGACTGCAACTGATGGCCTGCGGCCGCCTGCGTTTCGCAGCCCTTGCCGCCGGCGTACTGCTGGCTTCTGCGGCCGGGGCCGCAGACCGCATCGGCAGCGCCGGACCGATCCGAAGCTATGGCGGCATCCCGTGCGCACGCGGCGTCGAGGCGCTGATGAACGGCGAATGCGACCCGCCCGCGGTCGATGCGGCGCTGCCGCCGGCGCAGCGCGTGCAGGCTCATCTCGAACGCGCCCGGCAGCTGATCGGCCTGATACGGCCGGAGCAGGCCCGGCACGCGCTCGACGACGCCGTCGCGGCGGATCCGGCCAACGTCACCGCGCGGGTGCTGCGCGCCCGCGCCAGGATGGAGATCGCCGGCGACGACGCCCGCGCCGACATCGCCGCCGCACTCGCATTGGATCCGGACAACGTCGACGCGCTGGCGACCCGCGCCTTCCTGATCCGGGACGATCCGCCCAACGCGCTGCAGAACGTCAACGCCGCGCTCGCGCGGGCGCCGCACCATGCCGACGCGCTGTGGATCCGCGCCACCCTGCTTACGCGCCTCGGCGCGCCCGACAAGGCGGTCCGCGATCTCGACGAAGCGCTCGCCGCCGAACCCGGCTTCACGCAGGCACGGCGGACCCATGCCCAGCTGCTGATGCGCATGGGCCAGTATGCGAGGGTCGAAGCAGACGCCAGCGCGATGCTGGCCGAACGCCCCGACCAGCAGACCTACGAGCTTCGCGCCGCGGCACGCACCGCGCTCGGCAACCATGCCGGTGCGATCGAGGATCTCGACGCGGTGCTCGACACCGCGCGCGGCCCGCGGCCGCCGATCGGCAAGGAGCAGGTCGGTCTCTACATCCAGCGTGCGCTGGCGCTTGTGCGCACCGGAAATTCCCAGGCCGCCCGCCGCGACCTCAACACCGTCGTCGGGCTTGGCGGACTCAGGGCGGTGCTGCAGATGCAGGTCTATCTGCGGCAGCATGGCTTCCCCGACATCGCGCTCGACGGCAAGCGCTCCGACGCACTCGACGAGGCCATGATCGCCTGCTTCGTCAACGAAGCCTGCGGCCGCGGCATCGCGACCCGCAGTTGAAATCACCGCACGCTCGCGCGATGCGCGCAACGCGGGAACCAGCTGTTCCCATGCCTTTCACCGACCACAGCGTTTCCGCAATTCGCCGCATTCGGCTCATCAAAGCGGCGGCTTGCGGCGGCACTTGCACGCTCGCTCCCGCCGCGAGGTTCAAACCCTGACGCCGAAGTCAGGCCCGCGACGTGGGGCATGGGGAAGGTTGTCACAGGGTCTGTCGCGGGATGCGGTATCTGATCGCCGCGCTCGCCGCTATGCCGCTTTTACTGGCGGACGTCGCGGTCGAGCCGGCTATGAATTCGTCACACCATCTGCTCACACTGTCGATCGAGGCCTCGCGGAGCGAGGCGGAGACGATGCCGTTCGATCCGGCACGGTTCGATTTCGACGGCGCCAGCACCATGCTGCTCGGCTTTCCGGCCTTCGTCGACGCGCGCGCCATGGATGTGCCCGCCGATGCGTCGCCGCCGGATGCGCCGCTGGACCGCCTCGCACTCTCGACCGGCGAGTTCTGCGACACGCTCGCGGCGGCGGCGAAGGACAACGACATTCCGCCGAGCTTCTTCGCCCGGCTGATCTGGCAGGAAAGCCAGTTCAAGTCCGACGAGGTCAGCCATGCCGGCGCCCAGGGCGTCGCTCAGTTCATGCCCGATACTGCCGCGGAAGAGGGCCTCGACGATCCGTTCGATCCGCGCAAGGCGCTGCCCGCCTCCGCGCGGCTGTTGCGCAAGCTGCGCGACCGGCTCGGCAATCTCGGCCTTGCGGCCGCCGCCTACAACGCCGGCACCGGGCGCATCCAGGACTGGGTGGCCCGCCGCGCCGCGCTGCCGGCGGAGACGCGCAACTATGTGCACCGCATCACCGGCAATTCCGCCGAAAGCTGGCTGCGCGAGACCAACACCGTCGGGCTGATCCAGCACCTGCCTCGCGAAGCGCCGTGCGAGGGCATCGCCGGCCTGTCGCGCGACAACGCTCCGGTTGCGACGTCCGTGGCGCTCGCGCCGGACCTGCGCACCCTGCTGCAGAAAGCCCGCGCCGCGGCAGCGCGGGTCGAGGCACGAGCCCATCGTCGCCTCGCCGCGCGCAGCGCGATTCGCCTTGCCCACGCGCATGCGCGCGGGCCACGCACGCTGCGCCTTGCCGCAGCCGAGCGCTGAACGTTGAACCTTTCCGGCGCCGCGCCGACCAATCACCAAAACGTGCGTGATCATCGAAACGGTTAACCACGGACACGGGAACCAAACCGCTCGCGGGGAATTGACCGTCACCGTCATAACGGCTGTCTTGCAAAGGTGGTCGTGAATGACGATGTCGTGATGGTGAAGCTGCGGGCATCCGCGAGTGATGTCCCCAGTTTCAAATGTCGTGTCCACTCGCCGCAGTGTCGTCGCAACGCCTTTTTCAGTGTCTTGTGCAGTATCTTGGGGCAAGTGTCGTGTCCTGCCGACCATCGTCACCCGGGTGTGCATCACCCAGATGTGCATCGGCCAGATGTGATGCTGGCGTGACCGGTTCCGGATCCGTCCGGCGCCTGCGGATGCGTGGTGCGGCCTGTCGTTGCGTGGCCTGTGTCGAAATCAATCCGAACGGTGTGTGATGCCCCTGTTGCGTTATTTTGTCGGAGTTGGCGGAGCGCTGATGGCGCTGATGCTGCTCGTGAACGCCTACCTGCCGACGCCGGTGGCGCCGCAGCAGCAGCAGGCCAACGGCATCGACAAGTCCACGATCCGCATCGTTTCCAGGCAGAAAGGCCCCGAACGGGTGGAGATCGACACCTCGCTGCCGACCATCGTACCGTCGGTCGACGTGGCGCAGGCCCAGATCCAGCCAAGCCGCACCGTCGAGCGGCAGGCGGCGGCTGAGGCGGCGAAGACCGTCGAAGCGAACGATGCCTACGCGCAGATGCCGGCGACGTCCGCCAGGCATGTCGCGGCGACCGCGAAGAAATCCAAGGTCAGGATCGCGCGCACGGATGCGCAACGCCGCATCGCGCAGCCGACACGGGTGGCGATGCGCGTGCAGCAGCAGCCGTCGCTGTTCGCGAACTTCTTTGGCGGCTGGCAGGTTCGCTAAGCGATTACCGGCCCGCCTCCGTCTTTACACGGACACAGGACACGAACACAGGGACATCGCGGCGCGCCGCAGGGTTAATCGCGCCATAACGCCCGCGCGACAGTTGTCCGTGTCGGGCCGGAACCGTCGGTTCCCGGTAGCCTTGCGTTAGCTACGCCTCAGCCCCGCGGCATCGATCACAACGCAGCATTAAGGTCCACGGCGGAAACTGTCTCCCGGACGGAGAGGTTTCCATGTTCCTGCTGTGGCGCAATCCCGGGCCGATCCGCCTGCCGCTGCTGGCGGCGGGGTTCGTTGCGCTGGCCTGCCTCGCCATCCTCGCGCTCAGCGGCTGGCGCGAGTGGGAAGCGCGCAACGCCACGCTGAGCAACGCCGAGACCGACATGGCCAATCTCGCGCGCTCGCTGACCCAGCATGTCGACGACACCTTCGAGATCACCGACAACACGCTGACCGTGCTGGTCAACCAGCTCGAGCTGGAGGGCACCGGCGCAGCCGCCATGGCCAAGCTGCAGGTCTTCCTCGCGCGCCGCAATGCCGCGGGCCGCATTCATGGCATCTTTGTCTATGACGAAAACGGCCGCTGGCTCGCCACCACCGAACATGTCGCCGATCTCGCCGTCTTCAACAACAGCGACCGCGACTATTTCAAGCAGCACAAGGCGTCGCCCGCGCGCGGCACGCTGATCGGCCATCCTGTGCGCAGCCGCTCCGGCGGCCAGTGGATCGTCACCGCGTCGCGCCGCTTCAATCATCCGGACGGCAGCTTCGCCGGCGTCGCGCTCGCCACCATCGACGTCGCCTATTTCACCCGCTTCTACGAGCAGTTCGACGTCGGACCGCGCGGCGTCATCGCGCTGCTGCAGACCGACGGCGCCATGCTGGCGCGCAGCCGCGACAACGACAGCTATGTCGGTCGCGACATGTCGGGCGCGCCGCTGATCCGCAGCCTCGCCAGCCGCCCTGCGGCCGGCGCCTACGTCTTCACCTCGCCGCTCGACGGTGTCGAGCGGCTCAGCTACTACCGCGTCAGCAGCCGCTATCCGATCATCGTGCTGGCGACGGAAGCGCGCGACGACGTGCTCGCGCCCTGGCGCCGCGACGCGGTGATGCACATGGCGGTGGTCACGGGCCTCGTGGCGCTGGTTGCGCTGACCGGCTTCTTCCTGGTGCTGCAGCTATGGCAGCGCCAGCGCATGGCGGCGGCGCTGGAGGCCAAGGAGGCCGATTTCCGCATGCTCGCCGAACAGTCCGGCGACATGGTGATGCGGATCGGGCTCGACGAGGAAATCCTCTACGCGTCTCCCTCCTCCGCGCGGGTGGTGGGCTGGCTGCCGCATCAGCTTGTCGGCATGCCCGCGCTGGCCGGCATCCATGCCGACGACCTGCCGCACGTGCGCGACCGGGTCTCGGCGCTGCGGGAGGGCCGCGCCGAGGAAGCGCGGATCATCTACCGCACCCGCCATCGCATCCGCGGCGACATCTGGGTCGAGAGCGCGCTGCGCGTGACGCGCGTCACCACCACCGGCGCCATCAACGGCGTGGTGGCGATCACCCGCGACATGACCGAGCACAAGGATCTGGAGCAGCGCCTCGCGGCACTCGCCACCCGCGATGGCCTCACCGGCCTCGCCAACCGCCGGCATTTCGACGACCGCCTCACCGAGGAGTGGGCACGGGCAAAACGCGACGGCACGCCGCTGTCGCTGCTGATGATCGACGTCGATCACTTCAAGCTGTTCAACGATCGCTACGGCCACCAGGTCGGCGACGATTGCCTGCGCGCGGTGGCGCGGGTGCTCGCTGCGCAGGCGCGACGGCCGGCCGACCTCGCCGCGCGCTATGGCGGCGAGGAGTTCGTGCTGCTGCTGCCCGACACCGATGCCGACGGCTGCGTCCGCATCGGCGAGGCGGTGCGGGACGCGCTGCACGAGCTCGCCGTGCCCCATGCCGCCAGCCCGTCGTCACGGTCCGTCACCGTGAGCATTGGCGGCGCCATCCATCAGCCGGCAACCGGCAGCAGCGAGGCCGCGGCGCTGATCGAGGCTGCCGACCGTGCCCTCTACACCGCCAAGGAACGCGGCCGCGACCGTCTGGTGATGTCCGGCGAAGTCATCGCCTGGCCGAGCTCGCGCAGCGCCTAGAGCGTTTTCGAGCGAAGTGGACACCGGTTCGCGAGAAGAAAACGCGTCAGAACAAATAACCAGAGCGCGTTCGTGATTCCATCAAAAGCGAACGCGCTCTAGTGTCCCGCCTGCCACATGCGCATCACCTTGCGGCGGGCTGCTTGCGAAGGCCAGAACCATGGGGATGCCGGCCAATGTGGAATTCCAGCGCGGTTTGGGATCAGACATTCGCTTGATGGACGCGCGGCGATAGTCAAACGAAAGTCGGATCCATCACACTGGAACGATTGCAGCCGACAATCTCTGTGGCATCAATCCATCGCCGGCAGGCGGTGTTCAGCGACATGAACGCGCCATTCATCCCCGAGTAATCAAGACTTCGCCATGATCGGCTCGCAACGTCCAGCCTGCAACGATTTGCCAGTCGTGGACGTGATGAGCTGAGATCGAGGACCGGGAGATGATCATGAAAACAAGAATGGCCCTGCTGGCCTGCGTGGCCACCCTCGGGATGGCGCTGTCGAGCGGCACCGCGTCCGCAGCGATGCCGAACGGATTGCAGGGCGTGCAGACCCCCGTGCATACCGAGCAGGTGCGCTGGGTCTGCAATCCCTGGCGCTGCTGGTGGCGCCCGAACTACTATTATGGCTACTACGGCCCCGGCTACGGCTACTATGGTGGCCCGCGCTACTACTATGGCGGCGGCTGGGGCTGGCATCGTGGCTGGGGCGGCGGCTGGGGCGGCGGCTGGCATGGCGGCTGGCACCATCGCCACTGGTGAGCTGCAGGGCACAGCGCTGACGATCCGACGCGAGGGGCGGCCGCAGGGCCGCCCTTTGTTTTGTGACGCCTGGTGTTTTTGACCTGCGGCCTTCGACCGCCACCGGGCCGCGGCGTGGAACCCGTCGCCTGACCCGCGCGTTACCCTGCTGCTGTCCGGCCATTCTGCGCCACAAGACCGGACGCGCGATGCGAACGCGGGCCGGCGCATCGCAGATCTGGCGATCAGCCGCTTCCGACATACATGTCATGCATGAAACGGGAAGCTGCGGGCCCTGCGGGTGACACGAGGCTGACATGACGACGTATGGTGCATCGAGGCAAGGCGGAGAACGGCGCGGCGTCGCGGCCGCGATGCTGCTTGTGCTGTGCTGCACGACGGCGGCCTTCGCCCAGTCACCACAAGCCGGCCCTGCGGCGCCGGCAGCCAGCTCCGTCTACCGGCCCGGCGACTTCCTGACGCTGGACCTCAACCGCGCGGCGCTGTCGCCGCGTCCGCTCGGCCCGGAAACACGCTTCGCGCCCTATGGCGTCGAGGCCAAAACCGAGACATTGCCGAACACCGGCGGCCACACCGCGCGCCTTGCCCGCACGCCGGCGGAACAGGCCACCGCGGAGCACGCGACCGCGGCGCGCAGCGCCGAGGCGAAGCCGCGCGACAGAACGACGGTGCACCGCCTCGCCGTGCGCCGCCACCGCAATCCGCTCGATGCCCAGGCGTTCGACGCCCGCCCGCAAAGCTGGCCGTGCCGCGGCAACAGCGGCATCTGCGCCTGGCGCTGAAAGTGTGATGAGTTGAGCCAGACGCCGTCATCTGGCTCGTGCTCGACACGAGCGGCATCGGCGACAGCGTCAGCGCCGCGAGCCGCACGACTGTCGCCGGCAAGGCGCCGTCGACGTCGGTGTGAGGCCAGGATGAGGCACGGTGTGAGACGTCGTACGCGACGTCTCACTCGGCATTGCTTCCTCACCCTGAGGAGCCCGCGCAGCGGGCGTCGCGAAGGGCGAGGCCGAGGCGCCGCCGAGACGCCGTGATCAGGAACGGTCCGCCACACGGAGCCGCTGCGCCCCGGCCTCATGGTTCGAGACGCGCGGCGTCGCCGCGCTCCTCACCATGAGGAGTGGGCCCCCCTCTACGACTTCCCGAGGCCGCGCAGCACGAAGCGGTTGACGCGGCTGGCGAAGGCGGCGGGGTCGTCGGGGAGTTCGCCGTCGAGGATCTGTGCCTGTTCGAACAGCAGCAGCGACAGCTCCGCGCTGTCCGGATCGGAGCCCGGCAGACCACTAAGCGTGCCGACCAACGCATGGCGCAGGTTGACCTCGAGCACCGGCTTGAAGCCGGCGCCGCGGTTCTGCTTCGCCAGCAGGCGCTCCAGCTCGCGGTCCGGCCCCTGGCCGGCGGCGACGAGGCAGGAGGCGCTGGTGGTGAGGCGCTGCGACGCCCGCACGTCGGCGACGCGCTCGCCCAGCGCCTGCTTGATCGCGGCGATGATGGTGGCCTCGGCAGCGCTGTCCGGCGCCGGCTGATCCTTGTCCGCATCGTCCGTGAGCGGGATCTGGCCGAAATCGACGTCGCCCTGGCTCAGCGAGCGCAGCGGCTTGCCGCCGAACTCCAGCGGCGCCGACGTCCACAACGCGTCGACCGGATCGGACAGCAGCAGCACCTCGATGCCACGCGCGGCGGCGGCCTCCAACTTGGGATTGGCCTTGAGGCGCTCGACGCTCTCGCCGACGAGATAATAGATCTCGGTCTGGTTGGGCTTGAGATCGTCGACATACTGCTTGAGCGAGCGCTTCTCTCCCGTGGTCGACGTGAAGCGCGTCAGGCCCAGCAGCTTCTCTCGGCGCTCGCCGTCCTCCCAGATACCCTCCTTGAGCACGGGACCGAACGCGTCCCAGATCTTGGTATAGGCCTCGGCATCCTTCTCGGCGGTTGCCTCCAGCTCGCCGACGACGCGGCTGGTGATGGCCTTGCGGATCTGCGCGAGCTGCGGATTGTTCTGCAGCATCTCGCGGGAGAGGTTGAGCGGCAGGTCCTCGCTGTCGACGACGCCGCGGATGAAGCGCAGGTAGGTCGGCAGCAGCTCCGCCTCGTCGGTGATGAAGACGCGGCGCACATAGAGCTTGACGCGGCCCTTGCGCTCGCCGTCGAACATGTCGAACGGCCGCATCGACGGCGCGAACAGCAGCACGGCGTAGGAATAGCGGCCCTCGGCGCGGTAGTGCAGCGTCATCGCCGGCTCGTCGAAGCCGCCGCTGATGGTGCGGTACGCTTCGGTGTAGTCTTCGGCCTTGAGTTCGGACCTGGAACGCTGCCACAGCGCGCTCGCCGAATTGATCTGGCGGATCTCGCCCTCTTCCGGCTTCAGCTCGATCGGGAACTGGATGTTGTCGGAGTACGCGCGAACGATACGCTCGATGGTGTGCGGCTCGAGATAGTTTTTGGCATCATCCTTCAGATGCAGCACGATCTCGGTGCCGCGCGAGACGCGGGCGGCGGCCTCGGCGTCTGCCGGCGTCACCTGGAAGCCGGCGCCGCCGGTCGACGTCCACACCCACGCCTCGGTCTCGCCGGCGCGGCGGCTGGTCACGACGATGCGGTCCGCCACCATGAACGCGGCATAGAAGCCGACGCCGAACTGGCCGATCAGGCCGGTCCCCTTCGCGCCGTCCTTGCCGTCCTTCGCCGCCTCCTGGCTGGCGTGCAGACGGGCCATGAACGCCTTGGTGCCGGAGCGCGCGATGGTGCCGAGGTTGTCGATCAGCTCCTGGCGCTCCATGCCGATGCCGTTGTCGACGATCGACAGCGTGCCGGCGGTCTTGTCGGGCACGATGCTGATTTTGGGCGCGACGCCGTCGGCCATCAGCTCCGGCCGGGCGATCGCCTCATAGCGCAGCTTGTCGCAGGCGTCGGAGGCGTTGGAGATCAGCTCGCGCAGGAAGATGTCGGTCTCCGAATAGACCGAGTGCACCATCAGGTGCAGCAGCTCGGCCACCTCTGCCTGGAAGGGTTGGGTCTCGGCCGCAGTCGTCGTCATGGCGTCGGAAATCCCTGGGTTCGCAATGAAGATGGAGGCCGCGACACGATCGCGGCAGGCCTTTGTTTAGGAATGGGGCCTGCATTTCGCAAGCCCCGCCCCGGACGCGGCATCGCGCCGACTTGATCCGGCCACGGCTTTCTCCTTAAAAAGGACGGCACCGCACCGCCCAGGAGACGCCCTTGAACGCCCCCTCCGCCCCACGCAGGACCACAGTCGTGTTCGACCTCGGCGGCGTGCTCGTCGACTGGAATCCGCGCTACCTCTACCGCAAGCTGTTCGACGGCGACGACGCCGCCATGGAGCGGTTCCTGGCCACCGTCTGCACCTCCGACTGGGTGCTGCAGCAGGACGCCGGCCGCACCTGGGCTGAGGGCGCGGCGGCGCTCAAGGCCGCGCACCCGGCGCAGGCCGCCATGATCGACGCCTTCCACCAGCGCTGGCCGGAGACGATCGCCGGCCCGATCGCCGGCACCGCCACCATCCTGCGCGAACTCGACGCCGCCGGCACACCGCTCTACGCCCTCACCAACTGGTCCCACGAGACCTTCGATCATGCCTGGCAGTTCGACTTCATGCAGGCGTTCAAGGGCATCGTCGTGTCCGGCCACGAGAAGCTGGTCAAGCCGGACCCGGCGATCTACCGCCTGCTGATGGACCGCTACAGCCTCGTTGCACCGGACCTCGTCTACATCGACGACAACCCGCACAACGCTGAGGCCGCCACCGCTCTCGGCATGCACGGCATCCATTTCACCAGCCCCGACGCGCTGCGGCGGGAGTTGGTGACGCTGGGGTTGCTGCGGGGGCATTAGCGCCTTCCGCGGTGCGTCCGGAAGGGTTACCCTTCTCTCGCTCACACCCCGCGATGACGGGGGCGCACCTTGATAACGCGGAGACGCCTGGGGCTGCGTTCCGAATCCTCGTCAGCCATAATCGAGTTCTGCCACTCGATATGACGGCAGAGCCCATCGATATCGGGATAGATGCTGAACTGGTTGAAGCCGCAGCGGTCGAGCCCGAAGCGCAGATCGCAGAAGCTGTCTGCCGGAATGATCAGCTTGGTCAGGCGCTTCCGATAGATCTTGATCCTGTCCAGCGGTGAGAAGCCACGGGAGGCGTCGAGATATTTGTGAACGGTGAAACATCCGCTCTGTGCGCGGATGCGCGCCGAGACATGGGATGGGGTGAACACCCTGGTTCGCTTTCCGGCGAACGGATCGTCGCTTTCGTCGACGACGTTGTCCGCTTCGGCCGGCTTGAAAACCCAGACCACGCCGTTCTGCCCTTTTTCCGGCGGTTTTTCGACAGCGAACCAAAGCGCGACAAGCGGATTGAGTGTCCAGTCCAGCAGCCGCGTCGCCATGCCATGGTGCTGGGCGAGCGCGAGCCACTCCCAGCTGTTGAGCAGCTCGCGCGGCAGCAACTGGTTGGACTGGCGCCTGAGTGCGCGCATCATGTGCTTCTCGTCGTCGAGAATGGAGCTGCGCGGCTTGATACGTGCGATGCGCGGGCGCAGGGGATAATCGCCCTTCTGGCCACGAAACAGAATCTGATCCTGCGTATCCAGCTCCGACAGATACCTGAAATAGTCTCGCAACTCTGCAATGCGATGTTCCCTGACCATGGCGTCAGCCCTCAAATGAATTCGAGAAAATGAACTGAAAAAAGCATAGTAACAAATGTCGCCCCAGGGTTTGATGACACCCCAGGGCGATGAGCACAATGGTGACGGCAGCAAGGGCGCGAGGACACTCAGACCGCAGCGGCGCCGGTCGATCAGCCGCCTACAGCAGCTTGCCGTCCGCCCCGAAGAACGGATGCGGGCCGTCGAAATCGCCGATCGGCACCCAATGCGTCACGACATGGCCGAACGGATCGTCGAGCGCATTTACCGGCGGAAACCAGGCGTGGAGATGAAACGCCGGCGGCTCGATGCAGAACGAGGGCGGGCGCAGCTCGCCGAGGTCGAGGTCGACGGCATGGTTTGGCGCCGGACAGATGGTCGCCGGGCGGCCGGCGAACAGCGTCAGCGTTGCGCGATGGACATGGCCGGCGGCGACGAGACGGATGCGCGGATGGCGCGCGACGACCGCAGCCAGCGCATCGGCATTGAAGAGGTTCTGGCGATCCATGTGCCAGATGCCGGCGACGAACGGCGGATGATGCAGAAAGACGATCGCCGGCCGCTGCGGCGCCGCGGCGAGCTGCGCCTCCAGCCACTGCAGCGTCTGCGGCTCGAGCACACCATGCGGCTGCCCGGGCACGCTGGAATCGAGCAGCAGCAGGTCGAGCACGCCGAGCGAAGCCGCCTGGTCCAGCGGGCCTTCGACATGGGCATAGGCCGCCTGCGGAAACGCGGCGCGCATCAGCGCACGGCCGTCATGGTTGCCGGGCACGCCGACGACCGGAATCCTGAGCGGTGCCAGCAGTTCCGCGAGGAGCTCATACTCCTCGCGCAGCGGCGTATCGACGAGGTCACCGGAGATGACGACGATGTCGGGCCGCGGCAGCAGCGCGTTCAGCGTCTCGACGCAACGCGCCAATGCCGCCGCGGTATCGACCTTGCCATAAGCGAGCTGCCCCCGCGGCTTGATATGCAGGTCGGAGAGCTGGGCGATGAGGACGGGCTTTGGCATGGGACGGGCCTTGGGTTTGATCAGTTGAGCTGTATCACGAAGCGGTCGCCCGCGGACCGCTCGCGATCCGGCGAACGTTTCCTGCTGTCCGACGAGCCTTTCTCCTCATCCTGAGGAGCCCGCGCAGCGGGCGTCTCGAAGGATGAGGCCCGTGTCGACGAAACGAGAAGCCTCGGCCCCATGGTTCGAGACGCGCGGCAGAGCCGCGCTCCTCACCATGAGGGGAGACGGCAAGGCGTGTGAAGAGTGCAGGCTGCGTGCGCGCGACGCACAAGGCCCTCATCGCGGTGCGGACCGAGCGGCGCTGCTGCTTGTATCGCGAGACCTGCCCCACCCACTGCGTCATTGCCGGGCTTGACCCGGCAATCCAGCTTACGCGCAGCGCGGTACAAAGCTGGATCACCGGGTCACGACGCTTCGCGTCGGCCCGGTGATGACGCTGAGCATGGAGAAAGACCCCAGTCATCAACATTCGTCAGAACCCGATCCCTGCCCCGCTCCTCACCCCTCCGGCAACAACCGCACGGCCTCCGGCGGGACCGCAAGCCCGACGCGGTCGCCAGGCTTTGCAGCAATGGTGTTGGGTGCATCGACATTCAGCGGCATCGGCGCAGCGCCCGTGACGACGATACGCTGGCGGTCGCCGATGAAGGCGACGGTATCGACGGTGCCCGCCAGAGTTGCGCCGGCGGCATCGACGATGCGGATGGTCTCGGGACGGATCATCGCCACCTTGGCGCCGGCGGCGGGCGCACCGGCGACGGCGAGCCGGCCGCCGGGCAGGCGCAGATGCACGCCCTCCAGAGGCGCCTCGACGATGTTGGCGGCGCCGACAAACTCGGCGACGAAACGGCTCTGCGGTGTGAAATAGATGTCGCGCGGCGTGCCGATCTGAGCGATGGCGCCCTTGCGCATCACCACGATGCGGTCGCCAAGCTCCATCGCCTCGGCCTGGTCGTGGGTGACATAGATCGCGGTGATGCCGAGCGCCCTCAAGAGACGGTTGAGCTCACTGCGCAGGCGATCGCGCAGCGCGGCGTCGAGCGCGGTCAGCGGCTCGTCGAGCAAGAGGATGCCGGGCCGGATCGCGACCGCGCGCGCCAGCGCGACGCGCTGGCGCTGGCCGCCGGACAGCTGGTCGATGCGCCGGCCTTCGAGGCCGCCGATGTTGGTCAGCGCCACCAGCTCGGCAACGCGCGCGTCGCGCTCGGCGCGAGCGATGCCGCGCAGCTTGAGGCCATAGGCGATGTTGTCGGCCACGCTCATGTTGGGGAACAGCGCGTAGGACTGGAACACCATGCCGACATTGCGCTTCTCGATCGGCATCGCGGTGACGTCGCGGCCGTCGAACAGCACGCGGCCGCCGGCGTCCGGCGCCTCGAGCCCGGCGATGATGCGCAGCATGGTGGTCTTGCCGCAGCCCGACGGCCCCAGCAGCACCAGCGTCTCGCCGCGGGCGATGTCGAGGGTTGCCGGCTCCAGCGCCCGCGTGCCGTCGGCGAAGGTCTTGCCGCAGGCCTCGACGCGCACCGCCGCGCCGTGCCCCGCCGTGACGTCGGTCATGATTTCTGTCCCCTGTCGGCCAGCATCTGCATCGCCACCAGCAGCGGCACGATCATGATGAAGAAGATCAGCGTGTAGGCGGACGCCACCTCGAGCCGCATCGAGGCGTAGCTGTCGGCAAGGCCGACCGGCAGCGTCTTGGTCAGCGGCGTGTGCAGCATCCAGGTGAGGTTGAACTCGCCGAGCGACAGCGTCACCACCATCAGCGCGCCGGCGAGGATGCCAGGCATGGCGTTGGGCACGATGACGTCGCGGAAGCGCCGCCATGGCGAGGCGCCGAGCGAAGCGGCGCCTTCGTCGAGCGTCCTGATGTCGATGGTGGCGAACACCGCCATCACCGAGCGCACCATGAACGGCAGCGTGAACACGACATGGCCGGCGAGGATGAACAGCCACGAGCGGCGGAAGCCCGAGAAGCCGCCATACGTCAGCAGCAGCGCCAGCGCGATGGCAAGACCGGGGATCGCGAGCGGCAGCGTGATCACCTCCTCGATGACGCGTGACAGCCGCCCGCCGCGGACATGCAGCGCATAAGCGGCCGGCACGCCGATGACGAGGGTCGCGAGCAACGTCGCGAACGCGATCAGGAACGACAGGAAGATGGTGCCGGCATAGAGCTCCCACACCTGCTGCACCCATTGCAGGGTGACGCCGGACTGCAGGCCGCGAAAGTAATTCGCGGTGACACCGGCGGAGATCGACAGCACCGCGGGCACCACGAGGAAGGCGGCGACCAGCAGCGTGAACAGCAGCTGGCCGGCGAAGATCAGGCGGTCGCGCATCGCCCCTCCTCTTTCCCGGACACTGTGCAGCATACCTGAGCCATCCGCCTACCCCGCCGCCGCGACGGTGCCGCCACTGACCGTGCGCGCGACCGCGAGAATCGCCCAGGCGATGACGCCGAGGCCGACCGACAGCGCCGCGGAGGTGGCGAAGTTCGCCGCCAGCGTAAACTCGGTGTAGATCAGCATCGGCAACACGTCGATATTGGTCGCGAGCGTGAACGCCGTGCCGAACGCCCCCATGGCGGTGGCGAACGCGATGGCGCCGGAGGCGACGAAGGCCGGGGCCAGCGCCGGCAGCACGACGTCGCGCTGCACGGCCCATGGGCTGGCGCCGAGCGAGCGCGCGGCTTCCTCCAGCCCGCGGTCGAGCTTCTGGATCGCCGCCATGATGGTGAGGATGACGCGCGGGATCGAGAAGTAGAGGTAGCCCGCGAACAGACCCCAGATCGAATAGGCGAACACAATCCTGTCGCCGAGCACGCGGCTCGAGAGGTCGCCGATCAGGCCCTGGCGGCCGGCGAGGAGAATGATCATGAAGCCGACGACGACGCCGGGAAACGCCAGCGGAAACGTCAGCATCGCGATCAGTACCGCGCGGCCGGGGAAGCGATGGCGCTGCAGGAACATGCCGGCGATGGTGGCGACCGCGAGCGTCACGGCCGTGGTCGCGGCCGACAGCACCACCGTGTTGATCAGCGTCGCGCGATAGCGCGGCTCGGTGAGGATCGCGAGATACCCCATCAGCCCCCGCGGCCCCTCCGCCCCCATCACCATCAGCCGCGCCATCGGCATCACGAAGAACGCCGCCGTGACGACGACGAGCGGAACGAGGCAGAGGCGGAGGAAGGTGCGGTGGGACATGGGGTGGGTCAGCTCGGGCAGTTGATCGTCGGGGCGGCCCCCGATGGCGCCGGCCATATTTTCCTGTCATGGCCGGGCTTGTCCCGGCCATCCACGTCTTTCATCATAACGCGATGGCAGGTGGTTTCGTCTACATTCTGACCAACCGACCGAACGGCGTACTCTACGTCGGCGTGACCAGCGATATCGCTCGGCGCGTAGCAGAACATCGCGCGGGCGACATCGATGGGTTCACGAAGCGCTATGGGGTGCATCGGCTGGTCTACTTCGAGCAATACGACGACATCCGGACGGCACTGCAGCGCGAACATAACATCAAGCACTGGCCGCGCGCCTGGAAGGTACGAAAGATCGTCGCCGACAATCCCGACTGGCGAGACCTGTTCGAGACGATCGTCTGAGTTCGCGGACAGTTCAAAGACGTGGATGGCCGGGACAAGCCCGGCCATGACGCTTCAGATGTGGCGTGCGCCGGTGCACATCATTGATGTGACACAATACGGCTCATGCCACGTTGCGTTCCGCCGCCCTCACCGCACCTCGGCGAGATAGCGCTCGACAAAGCCCTTCTGGGCGTTTTCCATCTGGCCCCAGTCGACGGCCTTGGCGCGGGCGTAGTCGGTGTCGGGGAGGAACTTGCTCTTGACCGCCGGCGGCAGGTCGATGGCGCGGGCGGGGCGCAGGTAGGCGTTGGTCCAGATCGCCTGGCCCTTGTCGGACAGCAGATAGTCGATGACCTTCTTCGCCTTGTCCTTGTCGGGCGCGTTCTTCACGAGGCCGACGACATAGGGAAACACCACCGAGCCTTCGCAGGGAATGACGAACTCGAAGTTGCCCTTCTCGGAATATTTGGCGCGGTAGGCATTGAAGTCGTAGTCGAACAGGATCGGCATCTCGCCGGAAACAACGCGGGCGTACGACGTCTGCTTGGGCACGATCGGCTGGTTCTGAGCGAGTGCCTTGAAGAAATCGATCGCCGGCGAGAAATCGCTCGCCGAGCCGCCGAGCGCGAGATTGACCGCGACAGCGCCGACATAGCCGACCGCCGCGGACGACGGATCGAGATAGCCGACCATGCCCTTGTAATCGGGCTTGAGCAGATCCTTCCAGCACGCCGGCACCGGCTTGCCGCCGAGCGCGTCCTTGTTGACGAACAGGCCGAGCGTGCCGGAGTGGATGGTGGTCCAGGCACCGTCGGGATCCTTGAGGCCGGCAGCGACCTCGTCCCAGTGCGCGGGCTTGTAGGGCTCCAGCGCGTCCTGCGCCTTCGCCTTCATGCCGAAGGTGACGCCGAAGTAGCCGATGTCGCCGACCGGATTGGCCTTCTCGGCGATGATCTGCGCCAGTGCCTGGCCGGAGTTCTTGTTATCGTGCGGGATGTCGTAACCGAGATCGGCCTTGATCGCCTTGAGCATAGAGGCCCAGTCGGCCCACTCGGGCGGGCAATTGTAGCAGATGACGTCGGCGGCCTTCGCCGGCTGCGACAGCACGGCGGGCGCGGCGATCAACGCCAGCGCGACACCCGCGGCCTTGAGAATCATGGACAGCTTCATCATCGCAACACCGCCTTGCCAAAAGTCGTTGAAGTCGACCGGCCCCCGCCGGCACTCGGGACCGTCAACTATAGGCGGCGGGTGACACATTTGCGACAGGGGCGATCGGGCCGCGCCCGTCGCCAGCTCAACGTCCACGCGCATCATGGATACGGTCTCGCCGGAGCGTCAGATCGGCTCCAGCTTGTCGGCGGCGCACCAGTGTTCGGCGGTGATGCGGGTGCGATCGCCGACCTTGCCGTCCTCGACCGACAGCAGGATGCGGATCTGCTGCAGCGCGCCGGCGATCCCCGGCACCATGGCCGTGACGCAGGCCTGCCAGTGCATGCCGTCGCGATGCGGCGGCCCGACCCGCACGTCGGTGGGATGGCCGGCGAACACCAGTTGCAGATTGTCGGCGACGAGCTTCTTCACGTCCGGCTCGGGATCGAGATGCGCGCTCGGCGCCGGCTGGCGATAGCGCTCCGGCACGAAGGTGACGCTGGAATCGACATAGCCGCAGCCGGCGAGCACAGCCGCAAGGCACGCACCGACAACGCCTCCCCGGACTTTCACGCCGAACCCCATCCCCTCCCTCACCCCTGAACGACAAGCCTAGAGCCGCTGAAAACGGACCGGCAACCGAAAATTTCGACCGACGGCGCGGACGCCGCGCCGCACAATGCAGCATCATATGGGGAGGAATTGCGCGACCTTCAAATCCGGTCATGGTGCGCCGGGCGGATCAGGTCCGGCCGGGCGGGCACACGCGCGACCTATCTCGCCGACTATCCCAATGCCAGGCTCAAGGTCATCGACAATTGCGGCCACGATCCGATGCAGGAAGTGGCGGTGCTGTTCGCGACCGAAGTGCAGGCGTTCTTCACCGCCCCCTGAACGGTGGCAGACCGCACCCGGCGTGCCTATATTCGGCTCCGCATGGTTTCGCAGGGCTGACGGGATGACGGAACGACGCTTCTCTGGCGACGCGGTGGCGCGCAGCCTCGGGCTGCATGACGCCCCGTCGCTGACCTCCCGTGCGCTGCGCAAGTCGGCGATCGCGGCGACCCGCATCTCCTGCGGCGCGCGGCAGCTCGGCATGACGCCGCAGATCCCGCCCGAGGACAGCTTCATCGTCGCGCTCTATCTCACCCGCCTGCCCTATCACGAGCTGTGGAGCGGCGGCCGGCCGCTGTTCATGCAGGGCTATGCCGCGAATGCGATGCGCATCGTCAACCTCGCCGGCGAGTTCTCGGCCCGCATCACCCATCCGCACGAATCGCTGAACTTCCACATCCCGCGCAGCGCGCTCGATGCCTTCACCGACGATGCCGGACGACCGCGGATCAGCAACCTCGCCTGCACGCCCGGCATCGTCGATCCGGTGCTGGCGCATCTCGCCGCCGCGCTGCTGCCGGCATTCACGCGCCCGCAGGAGGCGAGCGCGCTGTTCGTCGACCATGTCACGCTCGCGGTGTGCGCCTATCTCGCCGAGAAGTATGGCGACGGCCCGCCGGCCCGATCGGAGACCAGGGGCGGCCTCACCGCGGCACAGCTGCGCCGCGCCGAGGAACTGCTCGCCGACAACTGCAGCGGCGAGCTGCTGCTCGCCGACATCGCCCGCGCCTGCGGGCTGTCGCGGCAGTATTTCACCAAGGCGTTCAAGGCGACGACCGGCGTCACGCCGCACCGCTGGCTGCAGCGCTACCGGATCGAGACCGCCAAAGCGCTGATGCGCAACACGGCGCTGCCGATCGCCGACATCGCGATCCGCTGCGGCTTCGCCGACCAGAGCCATTTCACGCGGGTGTTCAGCGCCATCGCCGGCGCCAGCCCGGCAGCATGGCGGCGGGCACGGCCCGCCGCGTAAGCGCGCCGCCGGCGGCTCAGCGCGTCGCGAGCTCTGGCGTCGCGGCGGGATGGAAGGTCCGCACCGCACGCCAGCCGAGCACGGCGAACAGCACCAGCACCACGAGTTGCGCGACCGCGAACGGCGGCTCCGACTGGGTCGGCGCCAGGGCGTGCAGCGCCGGCACTTTCTGGAACGCCTGCACCACGGCGACGAACACGTTGAGATAGAGCGCGGCGATCGCCGTGATCACATAGACGCGCCGCCACAGACCTGAGAGATGGAAGAGGTAGAGAGCGGCGATCGCCAGCGCCAGCAGCACCAATGACAGCACGCCGACCGCGCGCGGCGGATCGAAGCCGAACGGCGGCAGCGGAAAGCCGGTGACGCTGGTCAGCACGGTGGTGGCAAGAAACGCCGCGGTCCAGCCGCTGCGCATCCGCCCCTGAAGAAGGTCGACAAGCACCACGAGACCGGTCACGATCCCGATCAGGCTCAAGCCCACATGAATCTGGAGAAGCATGGTCATCACCCCCGATGGTCGGGCCGCGGTGCGGCCTGTCGCGGACCCAGCCTAGCAGTGCAGGCGGCGAAACGGCTTGAATAAAAGACGCCCCGCCTGGCAGCAGGACGGAACGACCGCCGCCATGACCGCCTCCGGCATCGCGGCGCCGCTTGCGGCGGGTCAACGGCGCTGACCATCTGTGTGTGCGCTGCGACGCGTCAAACGTTAAAATCGGTTGTCTTTTGTTCAAGAAGCGGTCGCGTCCCGCACCTAAGGTGACGCCCGCGAGGGATTCCGCCCAACGGTGGGCGGCTTCGGGAGAGAGTGACATGTCCAGCATCAAGACCAAAGACGGCGTCGAAATCTTCTACAAGGATTGGGGCGCTGGACAGCCGATTGTGTTCAGCCATGGCTGGCCGCTGTCGTCCGACGACTGGGACGCCCAGATGATGTTCTTCCTCGGCAAGGGCTTTCGCGTCATCGCCCATGACCGCCGCGGCCATGGCCGCTCGAGCCAGGTCGCCGACGGCCACGACATGGACCACTACGCCGACGATCTCGCGGCGCTGACCGCGCACCTCGACCTCAAGAACGCCGTGCATGTCGGCCACTCGACCGGCGGCGGCGAGGTCGTGCACTACATCGCCCGCCACGGCGACAGCCGTGTCGCCAAGGCCGCGATCATCGCCGCGGTGCCGCCGCTGATGGTCAAGACCGAAGCCAATCCGGGCGGCCTCCCCAAGGAGGTGTTCGACGGCCTGCAGGCGCAGGTCGCCACCAACCGCAGCCAGTTCTACTACGACCTGCCGGCAGGGCCGTTCTACGGCTTCAACCGGCCCGGCGCCAAGAAGTCCGAGGCGATCGTCTGGAACTGGTGGCGCCAGGGCATGATGGGCGGCGCCAAGGCGCACTATGACGGCATCGTCGCATTCTCGCAGACCGACTTCACCGAGGATCTCAAGAAGATCAATGTCCCGGTGCTGGTGATGCATGGCGACGACGACCAGATCGTGCCCTACGCCGATTCCGGCCCGCTGTCGGCCAAGCTTCTGAAGAACGGCACGCTGAAGACCTACAAGGGCTTTCCGCACGGCATGCCGACCACCGAGCACGAGACCATCAACGCCGACCTCCTCGCCTTCATCAAGGGCTGAGCCACCGCCGCAGGACCGTCCGCCGCCCGTCCTGGGCCGGCGGACGGGGGTGGCTATCAGGCGGAACCCCGTCATGATTGTCGCCATTTTGTAAACAGTAATGCCATAAATGGCTGAATTGTCTTCAATTTAGTCATCTGAGATACCTAGTCCACCGACGCACTGACACGACGTCGCCACCACCCAAGAGGATGAAGACCATGCCGATCACCGCCACTGCGACCCCGGGCTCGAAGCTGCTGACCCCGACCGACCACGCCCTGATCCTCATCGACTTCCAGTCACAGATGTCGTTCGCCACCAAGTCGATCGACGCGGTCGCGCTGCGCAACAACGCCGCGCTGATCTCGCGTGCCGCCGCCGGCTTCAAGGTGCCGACCATCCTCACCACCGTCGCGGAGAAGAGCTTCTCCGGCCCGATGTTCGGCGAGATCACCGAGGCGTTTCCGGGTCAGAAGCTGCTCGACCGCACCTCCATGAACACCTGGGAGGACGAGGCCGTGATCAAGGAGGTCAACCGCATCGGCAAGACGCGCCTGGTGTTCGCGGGCCTGTGGACCTCGGTGTGCATCGTCGGCCCGACGCTGTCGGCGCTCGACCAGGGCTTCGAGGTCTACGTCATCACCGACGCCTGCGGCGACGTTTCCGAGGAAGCGCACGAGCGCGCGGTGGAGCGCATGATCCAGGCCGGCGCTCGGCCGATGACCTCGCTGCAGTACCTGCTCGAGCTGCAGCGCGACTGGGCGCGCACCAACACCTACGACATGACCACCGGCATCGCCAAGCAGTACGGCGGCGCCTACGGCCTCGGCATCATCTACGCCAAGTCGATGTTCGGCGCGTCGGAAGGGCACTGAGCGCCCAAACCGACAACGGGCAGCGCATGGATCGGTCGAGGCGCTCCCCCACACAAGGCGTCATGCCCGTGCTTGTCACGGGCATCCACGTCTTCACAGCCTCGTAGACACGCCAAGACGTGGATGGCCGGGACAAGCCCGGCCATGACGCAGAGAATAGCAGACGCGCCCCTCCATATCGTCTGACCGGAGAACGGCCCCGATGAAACCCTACCTGCTCTCGCTCGGCGCCGGCCTCCTGGTCGGCGTCATCTACAGCCTCATCAATGTGCGTTCGCCGGCGCCGCCGCTGATCGCGCTTGTCGGCCTCGCCGGCATCCTGATCGGCGAACAGGTCATCCCCGTCGCCAAGCAGATGATCGGCGGCGAGGCGCTCGCCGCGGCCTGGCAGCAGGCCAAATGCTCGAGCCACCTGTTCGGACACCTGCCCGGACGCCACACCGACACCACCACCGCTTCGTCCACCCGTTCCGTGGAGACCCGCTCATGACCACCCGCGCGCCCGACCTCATCCTGCACCGCGGCCTGTTCACCACCCTCGACCGCAGCAACCCGACCGCCAGCGCGGTCGCCATCACCGACGGCGTGTTCACCGCCGTCGGCACCGATCACGAGGTGATGCCGACAGCCGGTCCCTCGACGAAAATCATCGACCTCAAGGGCAAGCGCGTGCTGCCGGGGCTGATCGACAACCACCTGCACATCATCCGCGGCGGCCTCAACTTCAACATGGAGCTGCGCTGGGACGGCGTGCGCTCGCTCGCCGACGCCATGAACATGCTCAAGCGCCAGGTCGCCGTGACGCCGCCGCCGCAGTGGGTGCGCGTCGTCGGCGGCTTCACCGAGCATCAGTTCGCCGAGAAGCGCCTGCCGACCATCGACGAACTCAATGCGGTGGCGCCGGACACACCGGTGTTCCTGCTGCATCTCTACGACCGCGCCATCCTCAATGGCGCGGCGCTGCGCGCGGTGGGTTACACCAAGGATACGCCGGAGCCTCCCGGCGGCGAGATCACCCGCGATGCCAACGGCAACCCGACGGGCCTTTTGCTCGCCAAACCCAACGCCAACATTCTCTACGCGACGCTGGCCAAGGGCCCGAAACTGCCGTTCGACTATCAGGTCAACTCGACGCGGCACTTCATGCGCGAGCTCAACCGCCTCGGCGTCACCGGCGCGATCGACGCCGGCGGCGGCTTCCAGAACTACCCCGACGACTATGCGGTGATCCAGAAGCTGTCCGACGAGGGCCAGCTCACCATCCGCCTCGCCTACAATCTCTTCACCCAGAAGCCCAAGGGCGAGAAAGAGGACTTCCTGAACTGGACGAAGACCTCGAAGTACAAGCAGGGCACCGACTACTTCCGCCACAACGGCGCCGGCGAAATGCTGGTGTTCTCCGCCGCCGACTTCGAGGATTTCCGCGTCGCCCGCCCCGACATGCCGCCGGAGATGGAGGGCGAGCTCGAGGACGTCGTGCGCGTGCTGGTGCAGAACCGCTGGCCGTGGCGGATGCACGCCACCTATGACGAGACCATCTCGCGGGCACTCGACGTGTTCGAGAAGGTCAACCAGGACACCCCGCTGGAAGGCCTCAACTGGTTCTTCGACCATGCCGAAACCATCTCGGACCAGTCGATCGACCGCATCGCCGCGCTCGGCGGCGGCATCGCCGTGCAGCACCGCATGGCCTACCAGGGCGAATACTTCGTGGAGCGCTACGGCTTTGGCGCCGCGGAAGCGACGCCGCCGGTGAAGAAGATCCTCGACAAGGGCGTCAAGACCTCCGCCGGCACCGACGCCACCCGTGTCGCCTCCTACAATCCCTGGGTGGCGCTGGCGTGGCTGGTCACCGGCAAGACGGTCGGCGGCCTGCGCATCACGCCGCAGCACAACTGCCTCGACCGCGAGACCGCGCTGCGGATGTGGACCGAGAACGTCACCTGGTTCTCCAACGAAGAAGGCAAGAAGGGCCGCATCCAGGTCGGCCAGTTCGCCGACCTCGTCGTGCCCGACCGCGACTACTTCTCGTGTGCGGAAGCCGAGATCGCCGACATCGCCGCGGACCTCACCGTGGTCGGCGGCCGCGTCGTGTATGGCGCGGGCCCGTTCGTCAAGCTCGACGACAATCCGGTGCCGCCGGCGATGCCGGACTGGTCGCCGGTGCGCACCTTCGGCGGCTATGCCGCATGGGGCGAGACGAAGCAGGGCAACACGTTGCAGATGAAGGCGGCGCAGATGTGCGGCTGTGCCAATTCCTGCAACGTGCACGGCCACGCCCACGCCACCGCGTGGTCGAGCAAGCTGCCGGTCGCCGATCTCAAGTCGTTCTGGGGCGCGCTCGGCTGCGCCTGCTGGGCGGTGTGAGATGCCGCAGGCCTCCGACATGACCCCGCGGTTCGTCGATGCGATCCTGCGCTGGCGCGGCACGCCGGTGGTGGCGCGCGTCGCGCTGGCCTCGGCGTACCTGATCGGCGGCATCACCAAGCTCGCGGACTTCTCGGCCGCGGTGGCTGAGCAGGAACACTTCGGCCTCACCCCGGGCTGGTTGTGGGCCTCACTCGCCATCGCGGTCGAGCTTGTTGGCTCGGCGCTCGTGATCTCCGGCCGCCTGGTGTGGCTCGGCGCCGGCGGGCTCGGCGTCCTGACCGCCGTCGCGATGCTCACAGCCAACCGTTTCTGGGCGCTGGAGGGCGCGGCCCGCTTCGCCGCCTTCAACGCCTTCTTCGAACACCTCGGCCTGATCGGCGGCTTCGTCCTCGTGGCGGTGCTGGCCTGCCGGACAGCTTCCCCCTCCCGTTCATCCTGACCACCCCCAGCCGGAGCGTTTGCATCATGCGCCTGATTCCCGTCCTCGCCGCCGCCGTCGTCGCCGGCAGCCTCACCACCGCGCAGGCCCGCCCGGCCGCAGCGCCGGCCGTTGCCGTCGCGCCGCAATACGGCACGACCCATGTCTATGTCGCCCCAAGCGACCTCGACCGCTTCGTCGCGAGCTTCCTCGCCACCTTCGGCGGCCAGAGCACCAAGCAGGTCGTCGCCACCGTGACGCCGACGCCGAGCAGCACGACGTCGCAGCTGCTGCAGACGCCGGTCGGCACCGTGTCGCTGTTCGGCTTCAAGACGCCGATCCCCACCCCGTTCGGCGCCGAGCGCAACGGCTATCTCGTCAGCGACATCGACGCCGCGGTGAAATCGGCGCGCGCCGCCGGCGCCGACGTCATCGTCGAGACCTTCCCCGATCCGATCGGCCGCGACGTCGTGGTGCAGTGGCCGGGCGGGGTCAACATGCAGTTGTACTGGCACACGACCAAGCCGAACTACGCCGCATTCCAGACCGTGCCGGAGAACCGCATCTACGTGTCGCGCGAGCGCGCCGACGCCTTCGTGCGCAGCTTCCAGCGCTTCGCCCACGCCAAGGTGGTGTCCGACGACGCCCGCGCGCCGGGTGCCGAGATCGGCCGTCCCAAGGACACGTATCGCCGCATCCGCCTCGAAGCGGCGTTCGGCAAGTTCACGGTGCTCTCAACCGACGGCCATCTGCCCTACCCCTACGGCCGTGAGATGACCGGCTACGAGGTGACGAACCTCTCCGACACCCTCGACAAGGCCCGGGCCGCCGGCGTCACCGTGCTGGTCGAGCCCTACACGGCCGACCATCGCCAGGCCGCCGTGGTGCAGTTTCCCGGCGGCTACATCGCCGAGATCCATGCGGCGGTGAAGTGAGCCTCCGCGACGTGCCCTGCGCTCCTCATGGTGAGGAGCGCAGCACCGCTGCGCGTCTCGAACCATGAGGCCCGGACGCCGCGATGATCGAGCGCTGCCCGGCCCTCATCCTTCGAGACGGCGCGATGCGCCTCCTCAGGATGAGGAGGATCGTGGCGCGGCAGACACAGCAGCACGGTCGGCATTGTAGTAGAATGATCACGATGGGCAGCGGGACAAACAGACAATCGCGTCACACGCTGCGGCGATCATCCGCCGCGCGGTTCGGCGCTGTTGCTCTCGCCGCCGCGGCAGGCGCACTCGTTGCGCTCGCGCCGCCTTCCGCCCGCGCCAACGATGCCGCCACCGCCACACCGCAGCGCCCCGCGATCCAGAGCAACCGCTGGGAGGAGGACTGGTCGGTGCTCGCCGATCCGTCGCTGCGCAGCGAGCCGTTCGACGGCCTCAAATACATCCCGCTGATCCCGGGCGATCCGCACAGCTACGTGTCGTTCGGCATGAACCTGCGCGAGCGCTTCGAGAGCGTCAACGCGGCGGGCTTCGGCACCAGGGGGACGGCGGACGCCTATCTGCTGCAGCGGCTGCAGTTTCACGCCGACATCCATCTCAACGACAACTGGCAGATCTTCACCCAGATCGAGGACGTCCGCGCGTTCGGCAAGAATGTCATCACGCCGGTGGACCAGAACCCGCTCGACCTGCGGCTCGCCTTCGTCGCCTACACGCAGACTTTCGACGCCGGCACCTTCAAGGCGCGCGTCGGCCGCCAGGACTTCGCGTTCGACCTGCAGCGCTTCGTGTCGTCGCGCGACGGGCCCAATGTGCGGCAGTCGTTCGATGCGGTGTGGGCCGACTGGGAGAGCGGTCCGTGGCGTCTGCTCGGCTTCGTCAGCCGTCCGGTGCAGTACAATGATGCCGCGCCGTTCGACGACGTCTCCAACGACCACTTCCGCTTCTCGACCATCCGTCTCGAGCGCCATGTCCTCGGCACCAACGAGCTGTCGGCCTATTATGCGCTCTACCAGCGCGACAATGTCAGCTACCTCGACGCCCGCGGCAACGAGCGCCGCCATGCCTTCGACATCCGCTTCGCCGGCAAGTCCGCCAATATCGACTGGGATCTCGAGGCGATGGGCCAGACCGGCGCGGTCGGCGCCAGCGACATCCGCGCCTGGGCGCTCGGCGCCCGCACCGGCTATACCTTCTCCGACGTCACCTGGACGCCGCGGCTCGGCCTGCAGGCCGACGCCGCCTCCGGCGACGGCCATCCCGGTGACGGCAAGCTCGGCACCTTCAATCCGCTGTTTCCCAACGGCTACTATTTCACCCTCGCCGGCTTCACTGGCTACGCCAACCTGATCCATCTCAAGCCGTCGCTGACGGTGAAGCCGCTCGCGCGGCTGACGCTGATGGGCGCGGTCGGCCTGCAGTGGCGCCAGACCACCGCGGACGCGGTCTACATCCAGCCCAATGTGCCGGTCGCCGGCACCGCGGGGCGCGGCAGCGCGTGGTCCGGTGTCTACACCCAGCTGCGCGCCGACTACGCCTTCAACGCCAACCTGACCGGCGCGGTCGAGTTCGTCGACTTCCGCATCGGCGACACCCTCCGCCAGGCCGGCGGCCATGACAGCGACTATCTCGGCATCGAGCTGAAATACGGCTGGTAGATTAGCTGTCTCTGCGCGGCGGCCAGTCGCGGGGCGGGCCGCTCGCGACCTGCGGCCGGCGGATGACGGCGCGCGCGCCGGCGAGCCAGGCCTCGTTCTCCGACAGCGCCTTGTAGGCGAGCGCGAGCTGGCGGTACTCGTTGCGCTCCGGGCCGACCGGCAGCGCCCGCGCGCGGCGCGCGGCATCGACGGCCTTGAGACGCAACGCCACTGACCCGTCAAAAGGTATCGGCTCGGTCATTCGCCTGCAGGCACGTCACCTGCCTCCCTGATGAATTAAGTGCGATCGCCCGCCCGGTTCGTCAACATCCGACTGGCACGCTTTGCATCGCATCATGGAACCGGGCCGCCGGCCGCGTCCCCTGCCGGGGCGGCAAAGCCGGCTATACTCCCGCGCGATTCGAACCCTCGAGACCACCATGAACGCGACGCTGATTGCTGCCTGCCAGATGTTTCTTGTCCCGACCACGCTGCTGTTTGGCGCGCTCGGGGTCGCCAACACCCGCGGCCTGAAGCTGCTGATCTGCCTGCTCGGCGTCGCCACCTCGGGGCTGTGGATCTATCTCATCTGGTACTGGGGCACGCTCTCGATCATGGACCGCCGCGTCGCGCTGGGCCTGTCCGGCCTCTATGCGCTCGCCTGGGTCTTCACGCTGCTGGTGCAGGTGAAGAACATGGCCGCGCCCGGCTACGACCGCCGCTGACCCCGCGGCTCAGCGGCCCGTCAGCAGCGGCTTGCCGAACAGCGACGGGATGAGATCGTCGAGGAAGAACAGCATCTGCGCCCGAGCGCCGACGGTGCGGCCGGCCTGGGTATTGAGCGGGATCACCGCCTCCACTGCCGCCTGCCAGGTCACCGCGACATAGGAGATGCCGGGATTGACGGTGGCCGCCGTCTTCTGCCCGCGCGGACTGTCGAACGCGAACTCCACCAGCGGCACCCACTGGTTGAGCGGCTCCTCTTTCGGTGGCCCGCCGGTAAAGCGGCTGGTCAGGTAGAGCGTGCTGAATTCGACGGCGAAGCCCCAATGCAGAATGTCGACGTTGCCGACAATGGTCGGCCCGAGGGCGCCGGTCGTCGGATCGAGGCCGAGCGCCGGCGAGGTCGACGACAGCGGGTGCTCCAGCACGACACCGCCGGCGATGCCGAACGGCCGCAGCCAGCCGAGCTGGTCCGGCAGATCGCCGAACCCCTTGCCGAAGAAGATGCCGGGCTTGATGGTGTCGGTGGCGCCGGCGCCGATCCCCAGCGCCCCGGAGCGGCCGATGCCCCAGCCCAGCGACGCCGCGATCAACATCTCATGGGGATCGTTGCGATAGATTTCGCTCTTGATCGTGAGGCTGGTGGTGTCGAAGCCGGAACGACGGCTAACGCCCCAGTTGCGGGCCGCCGCGCCGCTGTCGACGGCGAACGCAACCGTCGGCGTCAGCAGGCGCAAGAACGACCAGTTGATGCGGTTGTCGATGACGTCTCCGCCTTCGCCGGGACGCTTGATGCTGGAGATGAGCGGGAGCACCGCCTCGTCGGCCACCGCCGGATCGTCGAACGTCAATGTGCCTGGAAAGAAGCGGTTGCCGGCAATGCCATGGGCATGCGCCGCGGTGGCGCTGACAAACAGCGCGACCGCGATCGCCGCCAGGCGTCGCGCATCGAACAGACCGGCTTTCCTCATCGACCCATCACTAATATAGGATACCCCCCTATATTATATAACCAGGACCGTTGCAATGCGGCGGAGCTTCGCGAGGGCCGGTCATACCGCTGCATCCACATGCAGTGGTTGCACGGCGACCGCGCAACACGTGCTGCATGTTTGTGCTGGCATGCCAGCGATCGCGCGCACTTGTGATGAATCGAAGTCGCCAACCCTTCATTAAGATCGCGCTATCATTGTGATCGGGTGATTCGTTCACGGAGCTTGCGCATGGACATTCAGCTGTCTCTCCCGACGCCCGTACCGGCCTTCATCGATCCGCGCCTTGTGCCTTCGATCAGCGACGATGAATGCATTGCCTGCCTCGCACAGGCGATCGCCGAGCATGACGACAACAAGCTGGCGGAGATCGCCCTGCTGATCGGACGCCTCGCCGTCGTCATCGAGTGACGACGCGGCGCGCGGGCGACACGGCTCACGGCGTTCGCCCGCACGGCCGATGACAGATCGCCTGCCGCCCGGCTGACGACCGTGCTTCGTGATGGCGTGTGGCTGCGGCTGCGGGCGGCATTTTGCGCGACGACCGCGAACGTCCCGCGACATTACAATTTCATTAAATCCGACATCGCCACACTTCTCGCCGGTTTCGTTCAGAGACTGTTCAGCGGACCGCGCGTTGAATGGTGCAGCTTCGACGATCATCGGTTGTGACGGTCGACGCGGCTGATCGCAGGGATCGTCGAGGGCACAAAGCCGCGTGGTCCGGAACATCCGGCGATCATCCGCAATCCCGCACCAATGCCACGCCCGGTCGCGAGCTGCCCGTCAACCGCCCTGCTCGAGGCCTGTTCATGACGACACCGCGTCGCGCTCTTCCCCTCCGCCTCGGCCTCCTCGTCACCGTCGCGCTGACGGTTGCCCTGCCAGCTCGCGCCGCCGATCTCAGCGCGCGCGATCTGGCGCTGCTCGACCGCCTGACTTTCGGCGTCACGCCGTCGAGCGCGGCGCAATTCCAGTCGATGGGCAGCGAGCAGTGGCTCGACCAGCAGCTGCATCCACCGGCCAACCTGCAGCCGGCACTGCCGGACGCGGTGAAGGCCCAGATCGAGGCGATGCCGGACGTCCACACGCTGCCGTTCGACATCGTGCTGGCGTTCGACCAGCAGGGCCGCACCGCCAACCAGATGACCGATCCCGACCAGAAGAAGGCGGCGCAGCAGGCGCTCCAGCAGGCGATGAGCGACCGCGCCCGCCAGGCGGCAGCGCGCACCATCTTGCGCGGGCTTTATGCGCCGGACCAGCTGCGCGAGCGCATGACCTGGTTCTGGTTCAACCACTTCAACGTCCACCAGTACAAGGCCAACCTGCGCGTCATGGTCGGCGACTATGTCGACAACGCCATCCGCCCGCATGCGCTCGGCCGCTTCCGCGACCTGCTCAGCGCCACGCTGCACCATCCGGCGATGCTGCGCTATCTCGACAACGCCGACAACGCCGTCGGCCACATCAACGAGAACTATGCCCGCGAGATCATGGAGCTGCACACCATGGGGGTCGGCTCCGGCTACAGCCAGGCCGATGTCGAGCAGCTCGCGCACATTCTCACCGGCGTCGGCATCGACCCGAAGCAGGAGGATCCCAACATCAAGCCGGAGCTGCGCTCGCAGCTGGTGCGCCAGGGCCTGTTCGAGTTCAACCCGATGCGCCATGACTACGGCGACAAAACGCTGCTCGGCCACGCCATCAAGGGCCGCGGCCTCGCCGAGGTCGATGAGGCCCTCGACATCCTCTGCCATCATCCGGCGACCGCGACACGGGTGTCGCAGAAGATCGCGACCTACTTCGTCGGCGACGCCCCGCCGCCGGCGCTGGTGCAGCGCATGGCGCAGACCTTCCAGAAGACCGACGGCGACATCGCCGCGGTGCTCGCCACCATGGTGCACGCGCCCGAGTTCATCGCCTCGCTGCAGCCCGGCGCCAAGTTCAAGGATCCGGTGCTCTATGTGATGTCGGCGGTGCGCCTCGCCTATGACCGCAAGCCGATCCTCAATACCGGCCCGGTCCAGAACTGGCTCAACCGCCTGTCGGAAGGCCTGTTCAACCACCAGACCCCGGACGGCTATCCGCTGACCGCGGCAGCCTGGAACGGCCCGGGACAGATGATGCTGCGCTTCGAGGTCGCCCGCCAGATCGGCTCCGGCTCCGCCGGCCTGTTCAAGCCGGAGGGGCCGAACACCACCGACCAGCCGGGCTTCCCGCTGCTGCAGAACGCGCTCTACTTCACCACGCTGCGCCACACGCTCAGCGCCACCACCATGGCCGCGCTCGACCAGGCGGTGTCGCCGCAGGACTGGAATACGCTGTTCCTGTCGTCGCCGGAGTTCATGCGATGAGCGTTCGTGCGATGACGAGCCACCTCGGCCTCATGGTTCGAGACGCGCTGACGCGCTCCTCACCATGAGGAAGGGCGAAACAACTTGGCAAGACGTCAGGACAAGGTGCGTCCCGGCACGAACCATCTCCTCATCCTGAGGAGCCCGCGCAGCGGGCGTCTCGAAGGATGAGGCCCGAACACCAAAGCCCGAGGCACCGCCTCGGCCTCATGGTTCGAGACGGCGCTTTGCGCCTCCTCACCATGAGGAGTGACGAACGACGACAAGACAACAACACGAGGAGCCGACCATGAACCGTCGTGATCTCATCAAGGCCTTCGCGGCGATGGCGCCGATGACCGTCGCCGGGCGGGTTTGGGCCGCGCCTGTCACCGACGCCCGCCTGCTGGTGGTGTTCCTACGCGGCGCCTATGACGCCGCCAATGTCGTGATCCCGATCTCCAGCGACTTCTACCGCGCCTCGCGGCCGACGCTGGCGATCGCCAAGCCCGATGTCGGCAACCCCAACGCGGCGCTGGCGCTCGACGCCGACTGGGGCCTGCACCCGATCCTGCGCGACACGCTGTACCCGATGTGGGGCAAACGCGAGATCGCCTTCATCCCGTTCGCCGGCACCGCCGACGATCTCAGCCGCAGCCATTTCGAGACCCAGGACACCATCGAGCTGGGCCAGGCGGTGGGCCATTCGCGCGACTACCGCTCCGGCTTCATGAGCCGCCTCGCCACCGAGCTGACGCGGGTCAAACCGATCGCCTTCACCGACCAGCTGCCGCTGACCTTCCGCGGCAAGGCGCAGATCCCCAACATCGGCATCAACGGCGTCGGCAAGCCCGGTATCGACGACCGCCAGGCGCGGCTGATCAAGAACATGTATGAGCACAGCGACCTGTCGAGCTCGGTGTCGGAAGGGTTTCGGGTGCGCGACGACGTCTACCGCGCGGTGTCCGAGGAGATGACCGCCGCCAACCGCGGCGCGGTGTCGCCGCGGGGCTTCGAGCTGTCGGCGCGGCGCATCGGCCGCCTGATGCGCGAGCAGTTCAATTTGGGCTTCGTCGACGTCGGCGGCTGGGACACCCATGTCAACCAGGGCGCCGCCAACGGCTACCTCGCCGACCGCCTCGGCGAGCTCGGCCGCGCGCTCGCCGGCTTCTCCGAGGAGATCGGCCCGGCCGGCTGGCGCGACACGGTGGTGGTGGTGATCTCCGAGTTCGGTCGCACCTTCCGCGAGAACGGCGACCATGGCACCGACCATGGCCATGGCAGCGTCTACTGGGTGCTGGGCGGCGGCATCAATGGCGGGCGCATTCTCGGCGAGCAGATCAAGGTCGAGCAGCCCAAGCTGTTCCAGAACCGCGACTACCCGGTGCTGACCGACTACCGCAGCTTCTTCTGCGGCCTGTTCCAGCGCATGTACGGCCTGGAGAAGCCGAGCCTGGAACGGATTTTCGCGTCGGTTCAGCCGACCGACCTCGGGCTGGTGTAGCCCGCCGGGATCTGCGGACCGCGTGTCCCCGCCCTCGTGGCGGGGATTTTTTTGCCCCGCTGGCCGCAGGGGGCGCACCAGGGTCCGGACCTGCGGAGGAAGACGGCAAAGGCCGGTCAGGCCGTCGCAGGGATCAGGATGCGGCGCCGGACGGGATGGGTCACATCGGATCGGGCCGCTATCGGCCCCTGACGGGCAGCGGGTCGGTTCGGAATGGGGGGATGAAGGAGAGGATCAGCCGCGGCGCGGGGCCGAGTTCTGGAACATGTCGTAGGCGTGGGCGAGGAAGATTCCGGCGCTAAGGAAACCACCACACATGGCAACGATCTGCAGCATCACTTACGTCCTTACGCCCGCCCCGGCTACTGAAGTCCACTTTCGCAAGGCCACCGCGCGTCGGCGGATCGAACCTTGCGCCTGCATGGCAAGCACGTAACGGCACGGGAGCCTGCACAGTCAACGACCGCCGCGCAGCGCTGCAGATTTCACGACGGCAGTGCGACATTCCTGCAACGAACGATGATCAATTGCGCCGACGGCAAGGCAGGAATCCGCCGCAAAAGCGGATGCGCGCGCAGGGCGCGCCGCCGCGTCGACATGATTGGCCTTAACGGAAACCTGAGGGCTGCGACTCGCAGGACCTGCGTCCGGCCGCCAGCCTGTCAGGACGAGCGTGCGCAGCCGTCGCCCAGGCTGCCCTGCAGCGCCCGTGCCTCTTCGGCGCTCCGGCACGGCACCGCGGTGAGCTTGCGCGGCACATGCCTGCCGTCGAGCAGCCGCTGGCCCTTGATCAGCAGCTTGGCGCAGCCGCCGTCGACCGGATAGACCCCGTACACCACATCCGCCGAACGCAGGATCGCCCGCAGCGCCTCGCCCGGATTCTCGGCGCTCAGGATCAGGTTCTCGTTGTCGGCGGCGATCTTCTGCAGCTCGGCATCGTCCATCGCGGAAGGTCCCAGGTCCTATGAAGTGGTCCAGACAAAATCTGCCGGCGGGAGCGTTGCGCTCCGGCGGCGGGCGGCACGTCCCCGGCAGCCATGCCGCAAACCTCTCCCGCGAATTTTCGCTGCCGTCTCCGGCTACCGGCGCATCCCTGTCATGCCGGCCGCCGCGCCGGCTTTCCGCAATCCGGGCGCCGCGATCCCCGGCCACCATGCGCCGGCGGCGTAACCCCTGTGTCCGGAGAGGATTTTTCCCGGCACGCGCCACCGCCCCCCGGCGCCTTATGACGCGCTGCGGGCGCGAGCCATTCCATGGCGCCGCCCCCCCCATGCGCGAGCGGACATGAACAGGACCGGCTTCGGCGGCCCCGGCCGCCGCGGATCCGCGATGCGCCCCGGGGAACCGAGCCCGGCCGGACCTGCCCCGAGGCCGCCGACCTCCACGCCACGGCCCGCGACGCCGCCGCCGATGCGCACGGCCCCCGGCAAGGATCGTCCGCGCGGCGGGCGTGGTAGGCTGGCGAATCATGATCCTGCCGGGAGCGGCACCCGATCCGAGGTCGGTGATAGAGGATGGCATCACCCCCACGCCTGTTCGGCAAACGCTACTCGATCCGCATTTATGTCGGGGCCTTCACGGCGGCATTTTTTGTGTCCGCGATGGCCCTCGCCGGCTGGCTCGCGTCCCAGTCGGTGACCAGTGCCCAGGAGCAGTTCAGGAAGGACCTCGAGCAGAAGGGCCGCGAGATCGTCGCCACCATCGAGCGCGAGATCATCAGCACGCAGAATGTCCTGATTGCGCTGTCGACGTCCCGTTCGCTGCAGAGCGGCGATCTCGAGCCGTTCCACCGTCAGGCAACGAAGATCGCACAGCAGCTCGACATCCAGATCGCGCTGCGCGACGCGCGGACCGGACAGCAGCTGATCAACACCGCCCTGCCCGCCACGGCGCTGCGGCTGCAGCCGATCGAGGTGCCCGCGGACCCGCTTCCGCTCGCCGCCGGCCGCCCCGAAATATCCGGCGTGATGTTCGATCCGCTGACACGGCGCTACCAGGTCGTGGTCGTCGTCCCCGTGCCGGACAGCAAGGCCGCCTATGCGCTGTGCGTCGGACTGCCGATCGAGCGGTTCGCCAGCCTGCTGCAGCTGCTGCAGCTGGAGGACGACTGGATCGTCACCGTCACCGACCAGACGGGCAACATCGTCGCGCGCTCGAAAAAGCAGGAGGAGTATGGCGGCAAGCGGGTGCCGCTCTATTCCGAGATCGCCGTGAACGAGACGCAGAGCGTCGCGGTCGGCAGGAATCTGGAAGGCATCCCGTTCCACTGGTTCAACCGCCGATCGCAGGTCTCCGGCTGGCGCATCTCGATCGGTGTCCCCGACCAGGCCATCAGGGCGCCGCTGCGCGAAGCGACCATCAGCCTCGGCCTCGTCGGCGGCGCCCTGCTGCTGATCAGTGTGTTGCTCGCCCGCCTGCTCGCGGGGCGCCTGCTGCAATCGTTCGGCACCCTCGGCATCGACCGCCAGCCGACGCGGGAAGAGTTCAGCTCGCTGTTCGAGCTCGCCCCGAACGGCGTCGTGGTGATCGACGGCAATGGGCTCATCGTGCTCAAGAACGCCCAGATGCGGGTCATGTTCGGCTATGACCAGGACGAGCTCGTCGGACAGCCGATCGAGATGCTGATTCCGGAGCGTCATCGCACAGTCCATGCCGAGCAGCGCGCCGCCTTCATTCGCGCATCACGGCCGCGCCTGATGGGAGTGGGCCGCCCGCTGAGCGGCCGTCACAAGAGCGGCAGCGAGTTTCCGGTGGAAATCAGCCTCAACCCGATCAGGACCCAGGCCGGGGACCTCGTCATCGCCACCATCGTCGACATCACCGCCCGGCGGCATGCCGAAGAGCGCCTCGCCGCCGTGCTCGCCGAACAGGACAGCCTGCGCCGACGGCTGATCCAGGCTGAGGAACAGGAGCGCCTGCGCCTCGCCCGCGAGCTGCACGACCAGACCGGCCAGGAGTTGACCGCAGCGATGCTGGCGCTGAAGGGGCTCGAGCCGTCGGTCAGCCGGTCCGGACTGCCGCGCATCGGCCAGCTCCAGGACCTGCTCGGCCGGATCGGAACGGCGCTGCATCGCGTCGCCCGGGACCTGCGTCCCATCCTGATCGACGATATCGACCCCGCGATCGCGCTCGCCGGCTATGTTTCGGAATGGGGCGGACAGGCCGGGGTTGCAGCCGACTTCCATTGCACCGACGGCACGCTCGACGAGATCGGCGAAGAAATCAGGAATGCGATCTATCGGATCATCCAGGAAGCGCTGTCCAACATTGCCAAGCACGCTTATGCCGATGCTGTCAGCGTCATCGTCAGCCGGGCGGGCGGACTGCTGCGCCTGACCATCGAGGACAATGGCTGCGGCTTCGACACCGCGACCGCCGGAAAGCGCGCGCGCGAGCAGTTCACCGGAGGCCTCGGCATCGCCGGCATGCGCGAGCGGGTCATCCTGCTCGGCGGCGACATCGAGATCGAGTCCGCGCCGGGAGCGGGCACGACCATTTTCGTGCGCATTCCGGTCGAGCCAGGAAAGGTGACCGCGTGAACAGGAAGGTCCGCATCGTTCTGTCCGACGACCACCCGATCGTGCTGGAGGGGCTGAGAAACCTGATCCGCGCCGAACGCGATCTCGATCTCGTCGGCGAAGCGAAGAGCGGCCTTGCCGCGCTGAAGCTGATCAGGGAGACCGAGCCGGATATCGCAGTCGTCGACATCTCCATGCCGGAGCTCAACGGCATCGCATTGAGCCGGCGCGTGATCGGCGAACTGCCGTCGGTCCGCGTCATCGTCCTGACGTCGCACGAGGACCAGGCACATGCCAGGCAGGCGCTCGAGATCGGGGTCCGCGGCTATGTCCTCAAGCGATCGGCTGCGGAAAAGCTCACCGGCGCAATCCGCGCGGTGGCGGTGGGCGGATTGTATCTCGATACCGCGATCGCCGACCGCGTGCTCAGTCCGGTGCTGAAGCCGGGAGCAGCGGGCCAGCTCGGCACCGCGATGCCGCAGCTGACCGACCGCGAGGCCGAGGTTCTCAAATTCATCGCGTTCGGGCTCTCCAACAAGGAGATTTCAGCCCAGCTCGGCATCGGCATCAAATCGGTCGAAACCTACAAGACCCGCGGCACGGACAAGCTCGGCCTGCGCACCCGCGCCGAGATCGTGCGCTATGCGGCCCGCCAGGGCTGGCTGAGCGAGCTCTGAACGTGGTTAACGAACCGTGAAGATGTCAGGAACATCCTGACATCTTCCGCGCGCGCGCCGTGCCAATTTCATCTCAGAATCTGCTGTTTATTCCGTCGGGTGGTTTGCCGGAAAGCCGCGGCCGACCAAACGGGGGGGACTGTTGATGAGCGAAGTTCTCGATCATATCGACTACGACTATGCGATCGCGGCGGCCGACCGTTCACTGAAGTGGATGTCGAAGCAGGCCGTGCCGCCGATCCCTCATAATTTCGAGGTCTGGTTCAACTATTCGACCGGCAGCGTGCCGGATCTCAACAAGACCATCGACATCCTGATCAATTCCAGGAAGCGCTTCGACGCCTCGACCAACCGCGACCTGTTTCAGACCTACATCCGGTCGCACGGCGATGCGGTCACCGGCGAAGTCTCCGCGCAGTTGCAGGCTGCCCTCGACACGGCGCGGACGCTGCTCGGCACCGCGATCACCGACAACCGCAGCCAGATCCATGCGCTCGGCGATGTCGCGACGCAGATCGAGCGCAGCGAAGACACGCGGGCCATCATCGCCAGCCTGATCAACGCGCTGTCGCGCGCGGCCACCAGGGCCGCCGCGCTGGAAGAGGATCTCACCCGCAGCTCCCAGGAGATCGAGCAGATCCGCGCCTCGCTGCAGCACGCCGAGGAGCGGGCAAGCACCGACGGACTGACAGGCCTCGCCAATCGCCGAACGCTCGACGATTTTCTCCGCAGCGCGCAAATCGCGGCGATGGAATACGGGCAGGATCTCAGCATTCTGCTGCTGGATATCGACCGCTTCAAATCCTTCAACGACCGTTTCGGGCATCAGGTCGGCGATCAGGTGCTGCGCCTGACGGCGGAGCTGCTCGGCCGCTTTACGGGGATCACCGACCTCGCGGCTCGCTACGGCGGCGAAGAACTGATTGCGGTGTTTACCGATACCGCGATCGAGGACTGCATGAAGCGGGCGGAGCGGCTGCGCTGCGCGATCGCGGATTGCCGCATCACGCGGCGCTCGACCGGCGAAGTGCTTCCGGGCATCACCGTCTCGATCGGCGTCGCCAGGTTCAGGCCCGGAGAGGCGATCGAGCAGACAATCGAGCGCTGTGACCGCGCGCTCTACCGCGCCAAGACGACCGGACGCAACCGCACCGTGATGGAGTTCGACGACGAGCCGGTTCCGGCCTGACCGCCACCACGCCCCTTCAGCCTCAATGAATGGATGCGAGCATGAAGAAGACGCCCAAAAATGCAGATGCTGTGCAGGACGGTTTCGGCCCTGCCGTGACGTCATGCGACGAAGACGCGCTGTTCGCCCTTCGGCTGGTGCAGGCCTTCCTGGCGATCCCCGATCAAGCCAGGCGCATGGAGCTGATCCTGCTGGCAGAGGCCATGAGCGCGGACAACACCTCACGGCAGCGCGCCCGCATGCGCTCCGCCGCAACGCGCACGCACTGAACGTCATCGCGACAGCGACATTCCGGAATGATGTCCTTCGCCAACCATCGCGAGCGCCAGTTGCTGCATCATCTGCGATCCGGCCGCTGGGCGTCGCTTCACAAGCTGCCTGTTCCGGCCGGCAAGCGCTTGCTGCTGTCGCTGTTGAACAAGGGCTGGATCGAGCGGCGTGACTCCGTTGCGCCCGCAGAGATCAGGCTGACGGGGCCCGGCTTCGACGCGCTTCGCGCTCCGGTACCACTGTGATGCCGGGCTATCAGGATCGCGATCCGCTCCCAGGACCGCGCGCGACACATCGTCGCACGCCGCCGATCAGAACGCGGCGCCGAGGCTGACGAACTTCGCTTTCACCGCCGCGCCGATGTTGGTGACCGACACAATGATCACGAGCGCGATGCCGGAGGCGATCAAGGCGTACTCGATCGCAGTCGCGCCCTTTTCATCGATCAAGAAACGTTTAATGAGCTTCGCCATGGCGGGAACAATGCGCCAGAGGACTGAACCCCGCGTAAATGCCTAGGTGAATTTCCGAACCAATGCGGTAAAAATTCGCTGGCGCGGCGACCTCGATCGCCGCTGCCTCGCCTGCTCGCTCTAACGGCTTGTTAGCCGGTCACGCCTAATCTTGATCAAGAGCGCCCTGCTGTCCTCCCGGGCGGCCGTGCGAACCGAGACGTGGGAAATGCCTGCAGAGCGAGCCGAGATCGATCGAGTCACGTTTTCACGTGGCATTACCGCGCATCTCATGGGAATCGACGGGACCTGGCGGCGCAACTGTGTCGTCGAGAGCATCTCGGACACCAATGCATCGCTGATCGTCGAAGGTTCCGTCGAAGGACTCAACCTCAAGGAGTTTTTTCTTCTTCTCTCGTCCACTGGTCTGGTCTATCGCCGCTGCGAGCTCGAGCGCCTCAACGGCGACCAGCTCGAGGTGCGCTTCCTCAAGCAGATGGCCGGCAAGAAGAAAAAGTCCTCGCAGCGCCAGGGCGCAGCCTACGCCGACGAATGACGGGCACGCCGCGCGGCGGCCTCAATGCGGGGCGCTGATCGCCGCGGCCATGATGCGCGCGGTCTCGTCGTAGTGGCGCCACAGTTCGGGATCGATCGGATTGGGCGCACCGAAATAGCCGTCGGGCGTCAGGCGCCGCGCGGCCTCGCCGCCGGTGCGCCAGGCCGCGAGATCTTCCAGCGTCAGTTGTGTCGGCGCGAGCTGACGCAGCGCCTCGATATCGACGGTCTCGGGATGGTAGCGCATGATCGCCGCCGTCTCGTACTCGTCGGCATGGACGCCGAGAATGCCGGTGACACGAAAGGCCTCCAGCCGCGGATCGTAGTCCCACGGCACCCACCACGGCTCCCTGCCGGTGTCGCCGAGGCGCTCGATCATCTTCCAGCGCACCGGCGTATAGAGCAGCCGCACGCCGGCATGGCCCTGCGCATGGACTTCGCGCAGCACCGCGAGGATCATCTCGTTGTGGGCGCGGTCGCCGTGATGGCTGACGATGTGGATCTCGGGGAAGCCGTTGGCGATCAGCGACGCGATGACGTCGGCGAGCAGCGCTTTCGCGGTCTCGGCGCGGATGCGGAACGAGCCCGTGAATTCGCCGAGCACCGCGTTGATGCCCCAGTAGTTGGGCGGCGCGATGATGGTCTCGCGGCCGGCCTCCGCCGCATAGCGCTGCGTCGCCTTGCACAGCGCCAGCGCGATGAAGGCGTCGGTGCCGACCGGCAGGTGCGGGCCATGGGCCTCGATCACGCCGACCGGCAGCAGCACCGCCGCCTTGCGCCGCGCCGCCGCCGCGACCGCAGTCGCCGTCATCTCGGCCATGGTGCCGGCCAGCAGGTTGTCGCTCATGAATACGTCTCCTCGCGCTTCGCGGTCTCCTCATGGTGAGGAGCGCGGCTTGCCGCGCGTCTCGAACCATGAGGCCAGTGACGCCTCGGCCTCATCCTTCGAGACGCCGCTTCGCGGCTCCTCAGGATGAGGAAGTAGTTCGTATCGCCATCGCTCACACCGCGATCCATTCATGCACCTTGCCGAAGTCCGCGAGCAGTGCCGCCGAGGCGCCCTGCAGCACGATGCGGCCGCGGTCGAGGACGATGGCGCGGTCGGACAGCCGCAGCACGTCCTCGGCGCGCTGCTCGACCAGCACCACCGCAAAGCCGAACTCGCTGCGCAGGCGCTTGAGCGTGTCTTCGAGCTCGTCGACGATCACCGGCGCGAGGCCCTCGAACGGCTCGTCGAGCAGCAGCAGGCGCGGATCCGTCATCAGCGTGCGGCCGATCGCCAGCATCTGCTGTTCGCCGCCGGACAGGCGGTCGCCGCCATTGCGCCGCCGCTCCCGCAGCCGCGGGAACAGGCGATAGATCGCCGCGAGGTCGAAGCGACCGCCGCGCCTGTGGGCGACCAGCAGGTTCTCCTCCACGGTCAGCGACGGAAAGATGTCGCGCTCCTGCGGCACCCAGCCGAGCCCGCGCCGCACCCGCTCGTTGGCCGGCAGGCGAACGATATCCTCGCCGGCGAAACGTAGCGCGCCGCCGAAGCGCCGGGCATGGGCCATCACCGCCAGCATCAACGTGGTCTTGCCGACGCCGTTGCGGCCGAGCACCGCGAGGCACTCGCCCTCGTCGACCGCAAGACTCATGTCGTCGAGCACCACGGCCTCGCCATAGCCCGCGGTGAGGTGTTCGATCTCAAGCAGCGGCATGGTGCCCCCTGCGGCCGAGATAGACCTCGCGCACGCGCTCGTCGGCCGAAATCTCCGCCGGCGTGCCCTCGGTCAGGACGCGGCCGGCGACCAGCACGGTGATGCGCTCGGCGAAGCGAAAGACCAGATTCATGTCGTGTTCGACGAACACCAGCGTCAGCTCACGCGGCAGCGCATGGATGCGCTCGAAGATCGCCTCGCTCTGCGCCGCCGGCACGCCGGCGGCGGGCTCGTCCAGCACCAGCACCCGCGGCTTCGTTGCCAGCGCCACCGCGATCTCCAACAGACGCTGCAGGCCGTAGGGCAGCGTCGCGACGATGCGCTCGGCATGGTCAGCGAGGTTGACGAAGGCGAGATGGCCGCGCGCCTCCTCGATTACGGCGCTGTCGCGCGCCGCGCGGCGCCAGAACGCGAACGTCTTGCGGTCGCGCTCGAAGATCGCGAGCATGACGTTGTCGAGCACGCTCAGGCCGCGGAACAGCTGGTTGATCTGGTAGGTGCGCGCCAGCCCAAGGCGGACGCGACCTGCCTCGCGCAGCCGCGTGACGTCGCGGCCGCCGAGATGGACACTGCCCGCGGTCGGCCGCAGGCCGCCAGTGAGCGCATGCACCAGCGTGGTCTTGCCGGCGCCGTTGGGGCCGATCAGGGCGTGGCGGCTGCCGGCGGCGATGCCGAGATCAACGCCGCCGACGGCGGTGAAGTTGCCGAAGCGCACGGTGAGGCCGCTGGCGGCGATGGCGTTCGTCGTATCCGTCGTCATCGCGCGCCTCCGAACCGCCGCCGCAGTGCACTGACGCCGACGGCGAGCGCGCCGGCAATGCCGCCGCGGATCACGAACACCGAAACCATCAGCACCAGGCCGAGACCGAGGTGCCAGTATTTCGGCGACACCGCGGACAGATAATCCTTGAGGAAGCCGAACGCCGCGGCACCGAGCACGACGCCGGGAATGCTGCCGGAGCCGCCGATGGTGGTCATCATCATCACCTCGGCGGAACGGTCGAAGCCGAGCATGTCGATGGAAGCAAAGCGCGTGGTCTGCGCCAGCACCGCCCCCGCGAGCCCGGCAATGGCGCCGGACAGCGTGTAGGCCATGGCGAGATGGCGCGCGACCGGCGCGCCGATCGCCGGCATGCGGCGGCTGTTCTCGCGAAGGCCCCTGAGCGCGAGGCCGAACGGCGACTGCGTCACCCGCCGCAGCAGCACGAACACCGCGACCAGCACGGCGAGCGCATAGAAGAACGCGGTGCGGCCGAGGAAATCGAACGAAAACAGCCCCAGCACCGGGCCGACCTCGAAATCCGGCATGCCGTCGGCGCCGCCGGTGAGCCAGCGCGCGCTGTTGGCGGCCTCGTAGAACAGGAAGCCGATGCCGAGCGTCACCAGCAGGCGGGTGAAGTCGTTGCCGCGCACCACGACGGGTGTCAGGACAAGCGCCACCACCGCGCTGAGCAAGGTCGCACCCGCAAGCCCGAGCAGCGGCTCGGCGATGCCGGCATGGGCCATGAGCGCGGCGGTGAAGGCGCCGATGCCGAAGAATGCCGCGTGGCCCAGCGACACGATGCCGGCATGGCCCTGCAGCAGGTCGTAGGACAGCGCGAAGATGGCGAGAATGCAGAGATTGCCGAGCAGCAGCAGGTAATCCGGCAGCAGGAGATAGGCGATCACGGCGGCGGCGAGCAGCAGCCAGCCGAGGCCGGCGGAGGGCAGCGTCTTCATGCGCGTCGCCCCGCAAGGCCGGTCGGGAATGCGATCATCATGATCACCAGAAGCCCATAGATCACGAACGAGCCGACCTCCGGCCAGAGATACTTGAACACCGCATCGATGACGCCAAGGCCAAGGGCGGCGAGCACCGAGCCGCCGATCGAGCCGGGGCCGCCGATCGCCACCACCATCAGCACGATGGTGAGGTACTTGAACGGAAACGTCGGATCGAGGCCGAGGAAGCCGACCGACAGCGCGCCGCCGAGGCCGGCGAGCCCGGCGCCGAGGCCGAACGCCACCGCGAACAGGCGGTCGACATTGATGCCGATGCCCTCGGCCGTGCGGCGGCTGTCGACGGCGGCGCGGATGCGCGCGCCGAACAGCGTGCGGTTGAACAGCAGGAACAACGCGGCGGTCGCGAGCAGGCCCGCCAGCACCAGGAACACGCGATAGCCGCCGATGTGCAGGCCGAACAGGTCAACCGGCTGCGTCAGCCAGTCCGGCAGCAGCATCGCCTGCTGCTGCGGACCGAACAGGATGGTGGCGACGGCGCTCGCAGCGAAGGCGAGCCCGATCGAGAACAGCACCTGCTGCAGCGCCGGCATGGCGTAGACATGCCGGATCACCGTGCGCTCGGCGGCGATGCCGATCAGCGCGGTGACAGCAAACGCCAGCGGCAAGGTCAGGAGGAACGGCACGCCACCGCGGCCCAGCGCCAGAGCAGCGACATAGCCCCCGCACATGGCGAACGCGCCATGGGCGAGGTTGATGAAGCGCATCAGCCCCAGCGTCACCGACAGGCCGACCGAGAACAACAGCAGCAGCATGCCGTAGGCGACGCCATCGGCGATGACGGAGATCAGGCCGCTCATTACTTCGCGGGGTCCTTGACGTCCTCGATGGTGTCGATGGCGAGGTTGCGCCAGGCGCCGTCCTTCAGCTGGCCCTGGCGGATGTAGATGTTCTGGACGACGTCGCGGGTGGCGGGATCGATGGTCATCGGGCCGCGTGGGCTGTCGACGGTCATGCCCTTGAACGCCTCCATCAGCGCAGCGGCGTCGAGGTTGCCCTTGGTCTTCTCAACCGCTTTGTAGATCATCGCGGTGGCGTCATAGCCCTGCACCACGCGGTAGCTCGGGACCGCGGCCGGGCCGAACATCTCGCGAAAGCCCTTGAGGAACTCGGCATTGGCGCGGTTCTCGATATCGACCTGGTAGTGCAGCGTCGAGATCACGCCGTCGACCGCGTCGCCCATCGCCGGCAGCAGGTTGTCGTCGACGACGTCGCCAGTGACCAGCAGCTTGATGCCGGCCTTGGTCAATCCGCGCTCCCTGGCAGACTTCATGAATGCCACCGAGACGTCACCGCCGGGATTGAAGGCAAACACCGCGTCGGGCTTGGCCTCCATGGCGCGCTGCAGGAATGGCGCATACTCCATGGCGCTGACCGGCGTGCGGGCATCGCCGATCACCTTGCCGCCGCGCGCCTCGAAACTCTGCTTGAACCAGGTCTCGGCGTCGATGCCCGGCGCGTAGTCGGAGACGATGGTGTAGGCGGTCTTGATGCCGTTGCGCGCCGCCCAGCGGCCGAGCGAGGCCGCGAGCTGCGGCAGGGTGAAGGACGCGCGCACGAAGTACGGCGACTTCTCGGTGATGACTGACGTCGCGGCGTTGACGATCACCGCCGGCTTCTTCGCCTCCGTCAGCAGCGACGCCGCCGCCATGGCGTTGGGCGTGAAGCTGTAGCCGAGGATGACATCGGCCTTGTTGCGGACGATCAGCTCCTGGGTCAGCCTCCGGGCGAGATCGCCGGAGCCGGGGCCCTGGTCGTCACGCACCACCGTCTCGACGGTGAGCCCGGCGACCGTGGTGCCGTGCAGCTTCTGGTACAGCTTGATGCCGTTCTCGTAATGCTGGCCCTGGTCGGCGAAGGCGCCGGACATCGGCAGCACCACGCCGATGGTCAGCTTGCCGTCCGCGGCGCGGGACGCCGCCGGCGCCAGCACCGCGAGCAGCGCCGCGAGGCCAGCGGCCGCCCTCCCCCTGAAACCCCACCCACCGCGCAAGCCTGGCATCGACATGTCTCCTGATTGGCAGGGCCTCGCGGGCCCCTTGTCGTCATTGGTCCGGGCGCGGCGCGCCCGGACGTGAAAGTGTCAGCGGTCTCAGCGCGCGTCGGGCACCTGGCGGGTCGCCAGGAATTCCTCGAAGCTTTCGTTGCGCATCGAGGCATAGACCTCGAGATTGGTCTTGCCGACGAGACGGGCGAACTTCTCCAGCACGAAGAAGTTGGCGCCGTAGCGCACGAGACCGATCCAGTCGCGCTCACGCACCAGCCTGGTCTCCTCCGCGGTCAGGCCGGCCTTGTCGCAGGCGGCCGCCTCGTCCTGCTCGAACGCATCGCGGAACGCCGGCTCCTTCATGTTCCAGAAAAAGCGGTTGAGGCGGATTCGCTCGGTGCCGGTCTTGATGTCGAAGGCGTACGTGCCGGCGATATCCTCGACACCGGCGAGCTGCGGATTGCCGCTGCGGGCCTGTGTCTTCGCCGGCGCGCCCGGATTGTTCTCCTCGAACACCAGCACGGTCATCGCGGTGGTGGTGGCGAGATAGTAGTTCTGGTGCACCTTGGTGATGTCGTCGCTGAGCGCGCCGCGCATCGCCAGCCACATGATCACCTCGACGCTCTCGGCGCCGCCGAGGCGGATGTAGTCGACATGGCGCATGTTCGCGAGCGTCATCGGGTCCTTCTCGATGAGGTCGATGAAGCGCATGTCCCAATCGGTGTCGTTGTAGCCGGTGCGCTCGCCATGGATCTGGTGCGACAGCCCGCCGGTGCCGACCACCACCACCGAGAGGTCCTCGGGATACGATTCGACCGCGCGGCGCAGCGCCTGCCCCAGCTTGAAGCAGCGCATCGCCGTCGGCAGCGGATACTGCACGACATTGACCTCGATCGGGATCACCGCGCCCGGCCAGCCGTCGTTGTGCGGCCACAGCAGCGGCAGCGGCGAGAACACGCCGTGATCGAGGGGGCGATCCTGGAACACCGAGAGGTCGAACTCGTCGTTGACGAGGCTCTCGGCGATGTGGGTCGCAAGCCCGGGATGGCCGGCGAGCGTCGGCAGCGGCCGGCGGCCGGCGCCCTCGTCAGCCACATCGTAGCTCGGCGCGACGCCGAGCGCGAAGGTCGGATAGAGGTCGTAGAAGAAGGCGTTGAGATGGTCGTTGTAGAAGAACAGCAGTACATCGGGCTTCTTCTCCTTCAGCCAGTCGAACGCCGGCTCGAAGCCCTTGAACAGCGGCGCCCACGCCGGCTGCTCCTGCTTGTTCTTGTCGTAAGCGACCCCGATGGTCGGCACGTGGGAGGAGCCGATGCCGCCGATGATCCTTGCCATTCGCCTTGTCCTTCCTTCACCCGTTCACAACTGCCGTGCAGCCACGCTGTATGTTCAACCACCGTGGCGGAGCATCCGCCGAGCGCCGCATGTGATCCGCCGCGGCGATTCTGATCCACCCCTGCGGCAGCGATAGCCGCAAAACGGAAAAATGGCATCTAAAACGCTTATGAGGACTTGCACGGTCCGCGGGCATTGCGCAGCCGCGATGCCCGCGATCGCAGCGCTCACGCCCCCGTTCGCGCCTTGTCCTCTGCACTGACCACGAGATCGTCGATCGTCTCGGCCACCGTGACCACGTCGCCAAAACTCTGGAACACGGTGGTGAAGCCGACATTGTGGTCCTCGGCGAAGCGCGCGGCGTTGGCGTCGGAGACCATGGCGACGCGGTAGTCGAGCATCATGGCGTCGCGCGCCGAGGTCTCGCAGCAGAAATTGGTCAGCATGCCGGTGATCACGACATTGCGGATGCCCTTGGCCGCGAGTTTCTCCGGCAGGTCGGACACGCCCGGCAGAAACGCGCTGAAGCGGCTTTTGGTGGCGACGATGTCGCCGTCCCTGGGATCGAGGTCGGGATGCAGCGCGTGGCCCGGCGCGCCTTCCGTGAGGTTGTCGCGATGGCGCTCGCCGTTCTCCTTGCTGAAGAAATAGTCGTGGTACAGCGGCCACAGGCTGCGGCCGCCCTCGCCCGCGGTCATCTTGACCCAGGCGACATGGGCGCCGCGCTCACGGAATACGCGCGCCAGGCGATTGATGTTGGGGATGATCGCAATCGCGGGGGGCACGTCGGAGACGTAGAAGGTCTGCATGTCGACCACCACCAGCGCGGTCTCGCGCGGCTCGAAGCGGTCGAACACCCGCAGCCGCCCACGCTTCTTCATGACGCGGTCGATCACATAGGACGGCATGACATAGGGGGCCGGTGGCTGCATCGCGGATTCCATGGTTGGCACTGACGGGTCTGCGCGGCACGAAAGGCAGCCACGCGAAACTACCCCTAGAATTGTCTTGCGGCGCGGCGCTGCCTAGGCGCAAATCAAGCGCGGCGCTATCTAAAAAGCTTATCGCGAGAACCGGGCGCACCGGTTCCTCGACGCAACCGGCGCAGGGGGACGAAACGAACCGTGCTCAACACCAGGCATCTGCGGGCATTCCTGACGGTGGCGCAATCCGGCAGCGTGATCCGCTCCAGCGAACTGATCCGCCGGGCACAGTCCGCAGTGACGCGCACCATCAAGGAGCTGGAGAAGGACGTCGGCGTGCCGCTGTTCGAGCGGCGCGCACAGGGCATGCTGCTCACCGAGTTCGGCCGCGCGCTGCAGGTCCGCGTCGAGCGCGCCTTCGCCGAAATGGACGCCGCCCGCGCCGCGTTCACCGCCGCCTGCCCTGCCGTCAAGTCGGTGGCGCAGGCGCCGATCTTTGCGCTCGCGATCGGGCGCCAGCGCCTTCTGGTGTTCGTCGAGCTGGTCGAGCAGCATCACATGGGCGCGGTCGCCGACAGCCTCGGCATCTCGCAGCCCGCGGCGAGCCAGGCGCTGCGCGAGATCGAGAGCGGGCTCGGCGTGCGGCTGTTCAGCCGCAGCGCTGGCGGCCTGCAGCCGACCCCGCTCGGCGCCCTGCTCGGCATGCACATCCGCCGCGCGCTGGCGGAAATCCGTGCCGGCGAGCTCGAGATCGCCTCGCTGCAGGGCGCGATGGCCGGCAGCGTCATCGTCGGCACGCTGTCGCTGGGGCGCGCCCGGCTGCTGCCGACCGCGATCATCCGCCTGATGAAGCAGTACCCCAAGCTGACGGTGTCGACGGTCGAAGCCTCGTTCGAGCATCTGGCGATGCGGCTGCGCGCCGGCGACATCGATTTCATGCTGGGCGCGCTGCGCGAGCCGGAGCACACCATCGGGCTGTCGCGCGAAGTGGTGACCCATGACCTGCTGTCACTGGTGGTGCGCAAGGATCATCCGCTGGCGCGCAAGCGGCAGATCACACCCGCCGATCTCTCCGCCGTGAGCTGGGTGCTGCCGCAGCGCGGCACGCCGACGCGCGAACTGCTGGAGCGCGCGCTCGCCGCGCGCGGCCTCGGCAAGGCCCGCGTCGCGGTCGAGACCGCCGACCTCGCCATCACCCGCGGCCTGCTGCTCGGCAGCGACCTCATGACCGCGGTGTCGGCGCACCTCTACCACCACGAGATCGCCGCAAAGCTGCTGGCGGTCCTGCCCGCCGCGCTGCCGGAGACGCGCCGCCCGATCGGCATCCTGCAACGCCCGTCCTCCAGCCCGTCGCTGGCGGCCCGGCTGCTGATGGACGAACTGCACGCGATCGGGAAGCTGTAGGGCGCAGGCTGGCCATGGCGCTGCATATGCCTCCGCATAACGCGGCATGTGACGCTCGGTGCCGGTCCCACCCAACGCGTCATTGCCGGGCTCGACCCGGCAATCCAGATCCGCGCAACGCGATGAGAGCTTTTTGAAGCTGGATCACCGGGTCAAGCCCGGTGATGACGCAGAATATGTCGATACGCCCCCTCTCACGCGAGCGGAGCTCGTGACCGTCTTCGTCGTGCCTGAACCGTCAACTCCTCATCCTGAGGAGCCCGCGCAGCGGGCGTCTCGAAGGAGAGGCCCGGTGCGACGACGCCGGTTGTCAGCGACGTGCGCGCACGGCCTCGGCCTCATGGTCGAGACGCGCGGCCGAGGCCGCGCTCCTCACCATGAGGAAGGAAGCAACATCCCGCGAGAGAAGCTGTACGCCCCCTGTCAGATCGGCTCGAACGGCAGCCCGACATACTGCTCGGCGATCGCCGTCTGGGCCGCGCGGGAGCCGTGGAGGTGTTCGAGTTCGGTGAGCTGCAGCTCGCGCTCGAACGGGGTGTGCGACGGGAACTTGTGCAAGAGGCCCGTGAGGCGCGTCGAGAAGCCGACCGCTTTCCACACCCGCTTGAGGCAGTGCTCGGAATAGCGGTCGAGCTTGTCGCGCCGGCCGCTCTTGTAGAAATGGGTCACCGCGCCGGCGAGCGCGCGGACGTCGGCGACCGCGAGATTGAGGCCCTTGGCGCCGGCGGGCGGGGTGATGTGCACGGCGTCGCCGGCGAGGAACAGGCGGCCGTATTGCATGGGTGAAGCGATGAACGAGCGCAGCCGCGCGAGGTCGCGCTGGAAGATCTCGCCCTCGACGATCTCGGTGCGGCCCTCGTCGAACATGCGGGCATGCAGCTCATCCCAGAACCGCGCGTCCGACCAGTTGTCCGGATCCTCGTCGGCGCCGACCTGGAGATACAGGCGCGACACCTGCATCGAGCGGCGGCTGCACAGCGCGAAGCCGCGGTCACTGTTGGTGTAGGTCATGTCGGCGATCGGCCGCGACCGCGACAGCACGCCGAGCCAGGCGAAATCATAGACACGGTCGTAGGTGGTGATCTTGTCCTGCGGCACCGCGGCGCGGCTGACGCCGTGGAAGCCGTCGCAGCCGGCGATGAAATCGCACTCCAGCGTCTTCTCCTCGCCGTCGTGCAGGTAGCGGATGCGCGGCCGCTCGCCGTCGAGGTCGGCGAGCTCGGTGACCTTGGCGTCGAACACCAGCGGCTGGCCGGAAGCGACGCGCGCGGCGATGAGATCCTTCACCACCTCCTGCTGGCCATAGATGATGACGCGCTTGCCGGTCAGCTCCGGCAGGTCGAGGTGGATATTCTTGCCCCGAAACCGCATGTCGAGCCCTTCGTCGATCATGCCCTCGCGGTGCATGCGATCGCCGAGCCCGAGTGCCTCCAGCGTCTCGATGGTGCCGGGCTCGAGCACGCCGGCCCGCACCCGCCCCTCGACATAGGCGCGGCTGCGCGCCTCGAGCACGACGCAGTCGATGCCCGCGCGGTGCAGCAGATGCGAGAGAAACAGTCCGGCCGGGCCGGCGCCGATGATTCCAACCTGAGTGCGCATATCTTGATCAGCCATATCTTGATCAGCTTTGAAGGCCGAAGCGGCAGGCGCCGCCTCGGCCGGAACGTTGAAGACGTTCAGGATGCAGTCTGCCGGCCCCCGCCGGCGAGACAAGGCGAAATGCAAAATACCCTGATCGAAACTGCTTATCGGGGGGATGCGGTCTCGGCCGCCGGCAGCACCGGCGCAGCGTCGGTCACGGCCGTGCGGCGGGGCGCCGTCTCGCGCAGGAACAGGCTCGCCGCCATGCCGGCGACGAGGCCGCCGAGGGCGAGGTCCAGCGTGTACTGGATGCCGAAACGATCGCCGATGAAGCCGGCGACGAACGGCGCGACGCCGCCGCCAAAGATCTCGCCGGCGCCGGCGACAAGCCCGATCGCGGACGCCGCGAGCGAGGCCGGCACCGCCTCCGTCGACACCGGCCCGGTGAGCAGCGCCAGGATGCCGAGGCAGAAGAACGCCGAGCCGAACAGGCAGACGAACAGCAGCACGGGGCTGGCGCCCGCATGCATGAAGCCGAACAGGAACGCCGCCGCGCCGATGAACGCCAGCAGCATCGCCGGCCGGCGGCCGACGAGGTCGGAGGCGCCGGAGACGCCGAACTCGCCGAGGAAGCCGCCGAACCCGATCGCCGACATCACGAAGCCCATCTGCGGCGTCGACAGCTTGAGATAGTCGACGAGGTAATTCGGGATCATCGCCCCCATCACGAACACCCCGCTCATGGCGCAGAGCAGGCCGAGCATCGCTACCAGCACGTTGCGGGTGCGCAGCAGGTCGCGCCAGCGCACGTCACCGGCGGTCGCCGCGACAGGCGCCGGCTCGCGGATGACCCGCACCAGCAACACCGCGAGCACGAGGCCCGGCAGCGCCGAGACCACGAACACCCAGCGCCAGGACGGCAGGACGCCGAGCAGCTGGGTCGCCACGATCGGCGCGAGGCCGAACCCGAACAGCGCGAACAGGCTCTGCTGCAGCCCGAGATTGAGGCCGCGCCGGCGCGGATGCGACGCCTCGCCCGCCGCCGCCACGCTGGTGACGCCGAACGAGCCCTCGGCAACGCCCATCGCCACGCGCACCACCAGCAGGCTGACGAACCCGGCGGTGAAGCCGGACAGCGCCGACAGCACCGAGAAGATGATGATGGAGGGGATCAGCACCTTGCGGCGGCCGATCCGGTCGGAGACGTTGCCCATGATGATGCAGAACAGCCCCCAGGCCATGCCCAGCACGCCGACGATGATGCCGAGATGCTGATAGGTCAGGCCGAGATCGGCGATGATCGCCGGAAACAGCGGGGTGATCAGCCAGCGGTCGAAGCCGAGCAGGCCGAAGCCCAGCCCGAGCAGCGTCACCGCCTTCCATTCGTATCCACGATCAGTCCCGCCTGTTGTCGCCATCACGTTCCTCCTGTGTTGCTTGTTTGATGAAGTCCGCCGTGCTCAGCACGCGGCCGAACACGCTGCCGATGATGCGCAGCGTCGCCTGCTGCGAGGCGTCGTCGAGGCCGCCATTGGCGTCGCTGATGAACAGCACCTTGTAGTCGCGCATGAAGGCGCTGCGCGCCGTCGACTCGCAGCAGATGTTGGTGACGGTGCCGATGATGATCAGGGTGTCGACGACGCCGGGGCCGCGGATGTTGCGCAGCACGGTGTCGAGCCGCGTGTTGTAGAACGCGTCGAAGCGGTGCTTGTGGATCACCACTTCGTCCGGCTGCGGCGTCAGCTCCGCCACCACCTCGATGCCGTCGGTGCCCGGCCGCATGCCGCCGACGCGCAGCCGCGGCTGCAGCGCGACTTCGAGCGGCGAAACGTCGAAGGCGTCGGACAGCACGTGGGCGGTGTAGAGCACGGGGATGCCAAGCGCGCGGCAGTGTGCCTGGACCGCCTGCATCGCCGGCAGGAAGCGGCGCGCCATCGCGACCTCCATGATCGCGCCCTCGCGGACGAAATCGTTCTGCATGTCGACGATCAGCAGCGCGCAGCGCGCGGGGTCGATGGCGTAGAGCTCGGCGGCGGTCGGATGGGCGTGGGTCAAGGGTCGTCTCCGCAGGTCGTGCGACCGGCGTGACGTTCGTCGTCACGCTTCTGGCCGCGAAGCGGCGGCACCGTAGGGTAACCGCACATCCTGCGAAAGCATTCGCCGCGGCCACGCGCCGCGACAATGCGAAACACTCAAAGACCCGATCGAAATCGCTTATGCGCGTTCGCGGGTGCAGCAGCGCCGCACGCACTGCACGCGCAGCACAATGCTCACGGCGCCGTGGCGATCAGCCGTGGCACCACGGCGCGCACGACGATGAACGCGAGCAGGCCCGCGGGCCCGGCGAGCGCTGTCAGCACAAGGCACGGCACGATCAGCCATCGCGGCAGATCGAACTGATCGCTCTCGTGCACGATCCACGCGCCGACGAACAGATCGAAGGCGAGATAGTGCAGCCAGCCGGCGGCGAACGTCGCATCGTCGGCGAGCAACGCCTGCAACTGCGCGAGCGCGCCGACGACGCCGTGCAGGGCGTCCCACCCGCGGATGAACAGCACCACATAAGCCACCGCCAGCAGGCCGGGGATGATCACGGTGGCCACCGTGCGCGCGATCGGCAGCGCGGGCCGCGCAAACAGCGCGACGATCAATCCCAGCCAGCCGGCACACGCGGTGGCGGTGGCGATCGGGATCACGGAATGAACATCAAGCACGGCCTTGTCGCTCCTGCTGCGGCCGGCCCGCGCACGCCGACGACCGGCGCGCGGCACGACGGATCGGCCGGGATCATGGCCGCACCGTCGCCGCCGGACCTTGCATCAGCATGATACGGCGGCGGCATGGCACGGATTCAATCCGGACAATCGAGCTGCCGCGCGAGGCCCGCCGCAAGATGGTCGATGAAAAGCCGCGTTCGCGCCGCAAGCAGCTTGCTCGGCGGCCACACCACATGGATCGGCACCGGCGGCAGCTCGTAGTCGGCGAGCACGATCTCGACCGCGCCCGCCTGCAGCAGCGCGCGCAGCTGCCACAGCGGCGCGGTGCCGAGCCCGAGCCCCTCGGCCACCGCGGCCTGCACAGCCATGGTGTTGTCGGAGCGGAACGCACCGTCGACCCGCACATGGGCGAGCCTGCCGTCGATCATGAAGGCCCAGCGCTGCGAATCGGGATCGGTACTGCGGATGACGCAGGCATGCTCGGCGAGGTCATGGGGATGGCGGGGGCGGCCGCGCGCCGCGAGATAGGACGGCGCGGCGAACACCACGCGGCGCAACGCGCCAAGGCGGCGCGCCTTGAGGTCGGTGTCGCCGGGCTCGCCGATACGGATGGCGAGATCGAGCCCGTCCTCGATCATGTCGACGAAGCGGTCCGACAGCCGCAGATCGACCATCACCTTCGGATGGCGCGCCATGAAGCGCGCGATCAGCGGCACGACGAAGACCGGCGCGAACAGCACGGAGGCACCAAGGCGCAGCGTGCCCGACGGCTCGGCGCCGCGGTTCGCCGCCTCGAGGCCGGCGTCGGCGATCTCCGCCAGCGCGGGCTTCACCCGCCGGTAGAACGCAAGGCCCGCCTCGGTCGGCTGCGAATGGTGGGTGGTCCGCCGCACCAGCTCGACGCCGAGCGCACGTTCCAGCGCGCCGAGCTGGCGGCTCACCGATTGCAGCGGGCGGCCAAGATGCCGCGCCGCGGCGGTCAGGTTGCCCTGCTCGACCACCGCCAGGAAGATCGCGATATCGTCCAGCCGTTTTGCCCCGGCGGGGGTCTTCGGCGAGGTCATGCCACATCTCCCGATTTTCGGGAGACCATCTCAAATAATGACCGCCTACTCAACAATTTCGGGAATGACATCTGTGCGGGACTTCAACGGAGACCTGCCCATGTCCATCCCCCCTGCCAAAATCCTGGTCGTCGGCGCCGCCGGCCGGTTCGGCGGCCTTGTCACGACCGAGCTCGCCCGCCGCGGCGCCACGGTCCGCGCGCTGCTGCGCAATCCGGCGTCGGAGGCGGCCGCGCGCGCCAACGGCGCCAGCGAGATCGTCATCGGCGACCTGCGCCGGCCCGACCGCCTGCCGGCCGCGCTCGACGGCATCGACGCCGTCTTCCATCTCGGCCCGGCCTTCGTCGCTGACGAGGCCGAGCTCGGCGTCGCGCTGGTCGACGTCGCCAAGCTCAGCGGCGTGCGCAAGATCGTGTTCTCGTCGGTGATCCATCCGACCAATGGCGATCTCGCCAACCACCGCAGCAAGCTGCCGGTCGAGCAGGCGATCTTCACTTCGGGGCTCGACTACACCCTGCTGTACCCGGCAACCGTGTTCCAGAACCTCGCCGCCGCATGGCCGGCGATCCTCGCGACCGGCGTGTTCGTCGAGGCGTTCGCCGCGAACGCGGCGCTGGCGCGCGTCGACTACCGCGACGTCGCCGAGGTCGCCGCCGAGGCCCTGACCGGCGACCGCCTCAGCGGCGGCGCGTTCGAGCTGTGCGCCGACGACGCGCTCAACCGCCACCAGATCGCGGCGCTGATCGGCGACGTGCTGGGACGGCGGATCGAGGCCGCCGAACTCGGCTTCCGCGAATGGGTGGAGATGGCGCGCCCGCCCTACGACGCGCGCCAGCTCGCGCAGCTCGAGCGCGTGTTCCAGTCCTATTCCCGCTACGGCTCGCGCGGCAACAGCCTGACGCTGACCGCGATCCTGAAGCGGCCGCCGCGCACCCTGCGCGACTATGTCGCGCATCTCGCCCGCACCGACGCCGCCTCCGCCGCGTGATCCGCAGCACGGGCGCGCCGCCGCGCCCGCGTCCCACCGTCGCCCCTCATTCCGGCGCTTGCCGCCGCACAGGTTCCCCCATGTCTTCTTGTCACATGTCCTCGTCTTCTGCCGTGCCGGCGCCGCCGGCGACGCCGACCGCACGCGTGCTGTTTCTCGCCGCTGCGATCGCCGTCATCGTCTCCAACCTCTATGCATCGCAGCCGCTGATCGGCCTGATCGCCCCGGCGCTCGGCCTCGGCCCGGCGGCGGCGAGCCTCACCACCACGGTGACGCTGCTCGGCTATGCCGCGGGCCTCGTCTTCCTGGTGCCGCTGATCGATCTCGTCCCGCACCGCCCGCTGATCGTCGGCACGCTGGCCTGCGCGGTCGCCGCGCTGCTGCTCAGCATCGTCGCGCCAACGCCGGCGCTGTTCCTGATCGCATCCGCCGCCGTCGGCGTCACCACCACCGCCGTGCAGATGCTGCTGACCGTCGCCGCCAACCTCGCATCGGCCACCGAGCGCGGCCGCGTGGTCGGCACCGCGCAGAGCGGCATCGTCATCGGCGTGCTGCTGTCGCGGCCGGCAGCGAGCCTCGTCGCCGAGTTCTGCGGCTGGCGCGCGTTCTATGGCCTGACCGCGGTGCTGATCGCCATTATCGCCGTCGTTCTCGCCCGCATGGTGGAAGCGCGGCGGCCGGCGCAGCGCGCGAGCTATCCGGCGCTGGTCCGCTCGCTCGGCACGTTGATCGTGAGCGAGCCCATCCTGCGGCAGCGCGCGCTGAACCAGGTGCTGCTGATGGGCGCCTTCGGCGCATTCTGGACCGCGGTGGCGCTGCGGCTCGCCGCGCCGCCGTTCGACTTCGGGCAGCGCGGCATCGCGCTGTTCGCACTCGCCGGCGTGTCCGGCGCCTTGATCGCGCCGCTCGCCGGCCGCATCGCCGACCGCGGCTGGTCCGATCGCGCCACCACGCTCGCCCATGTCGTCGCGGTGGCAGGCATCGTCGTCGCCGGCCTTGCCGCCGACGGTCCCTGGGCCCTGCACGCCTCCACCGCCTGGCCCGCCGCCTCGCTCGCAGCGCTGACGGGGGCGGCGGTGCTGCTCGATCTCGGCCTGTTCGCCGACCAGACGCTCGGACGCATCGCCATCAACACCGTGCGGCCGGAGGCGCGCGGCCGTCTCAACGCGCTCTACACCGGGCTGTTCTTCATCGGCGGCGCGGCGGGAGCCGCGCTCGCCGGTCTCGCCTGGAGCTGGCAGGGCTGGGCCGGCGTGTGCTGGGTCGGCCTCGGCTTCACGCTGGCCGCAGTGATCGCCGGCCGCGGCACACGCCGTCAGATGGCACCGGCCGCGGTCACATCGCGCCCTTGAGCCTGCAGGCCGTGGTGCAGCTCATGGTGTTGCCGTGCTCGCAGATCTTGCAGGTCTCGACGCACTGATCGAGGTTGCGCGGCGCCACGCTGCCGGTCAGGCCGGCGGTGCATTGCTTGATTGAATTCGTCGTCTCGGTCTCGGGTTCGCACGCCGCGAGCCCGAGCATCACCACGACAACGAGCGGAACCAGCATCCAGCGCATCGCCATCCTCCGGGTCGGATCGACCGGCCGGGAGACTCATCTGTGACAACACATCATATCATACTGCGGGCCGACAGCTCGACCGGCGTCGCGCGCGGTCGGTCCACCCGGACACGCTCGCACGCATGCCACATCGCCGACACTGGCCGCCAACGGTTAAGAAGCCGTAGAGCTCAGGCCCGCCGCGGCAATCGGGTTCCCGACTACCCCGACCTTCGGAGCCTTTGAATGCAGCGCAAAAACGGCTATGTCACCCGGGCAGCCGACCGCCCTGCGTCCGTCCGGACGCGGATCGATCGTCCAGGCCGTTGCGTACCAGTGATGAGAGCATGTCGATGAAGAAGCACGATGTTGAGGTGTTTCGCGAGGCCGTCGCCCTCGCCGCCTCGGGCGACCATGCCGACTGGCGCAGCGTCCAGGCCAGGCTCGTGGAAAAGGGCTATCGCCGCGCGCCCGACCTGCTCGACGGCAACAAGATCCGCGCCATCATCGACGCCCAGTGCGCCATCGGCCGCGCGCCGAAGAAGAAGGCCGACAAGAAGCACTGAGTTCACCGCGGCGCGGATCGCGGCCCGCGCGCATGGTCTCGCACCTTCGCTCAACCTGGTCCCGTTGCCTGCGATGGCGATCGCGCGACACGGCAAAGGCTCCCGGGCCGTTGCCCGGAAGCCTTGGTGCCGACAGCAGTCGTAAACCCTGCCTCTGGAGCGGCCGTCCTACCTTGCGGTCACCGCGGAGCCGCGCGCGGCCTGCTCGATCACGGCGGCGACGGTCTTGGGCTGCGACACATAGATCGCGTGGCTGCCGGCGACTTCGCTGACCGTCGCCTTGGCGCGGGCGGCCATCGCGCGCTGCGCCGCGGGCGGGATCATGTGATCGCCGGTCGCGACCAGATACCAGCTCTTGTGCGTCTTCCACGCGGGTTGCGTCACGGCACCGTTCAGCGCGGCGACACCCCACGGCACCTGCGCATCGGCCATGAACGCAGCGAGCTCCGGCTTGACGTCGGCGGCGAAGGCAGCCGCGAACTTCGCCTTGTCGAGGAGCAGATTGCCGTTCTGCGGCGGCAGGACCGGCGGCACCGGCGCGCCCGGCGCGGGATGGGCGATCAGCGAACCGACCGACTCGCCCTGGTCCGGCGCGAACGCGGCCACATACACAAGGCCTGCCACCTTCGGATCGTTGCCGGCCTCCGACACCACCGCGCCGCCATAGGAGTGGCCAACCAGGATGACCTGGCCATCGGCGTTGGCGATCGCCTGCCTGGTCGCCGCGACGTCGTCGACGAACGTGGCGGTCGTGTTCTGCACGATGGTGACCTTGTAACCGTCCTTCTTCAGGATCCTGTAGACGCCTTCCCAGCCCGAGCCGTCGACGAAGGCGCCATGGACCAGGACCACCGACTTGATCGGGGCGGTCTCGGTGGGGGCGGCCTGGGCGTGAGCCTGCGGCATCATGGCGGCGGTGAGGGCGAGCGAAACGGCGGTTGCGAAAGCCTTGCGGACAACGGACATGGTCAGCTCCTGCTTGTTTAGTTCACGATAATCTTTATCGCGATAATCAATTGATAGCGCAGCCCTCGACGATTGTCTAGATAAATATTATCGCGATAACCATTTTTGTGATAACGTCCTGACAAATCGGAACTTCAGGAGCCGCCGCCATGCCCGCCCCCGTGATTCCCCTCGACCAGCAGCTGTGTTTTTCGCTGTACGCGACGACCATCGCGATCAACCGCACCTACAAGCCGCTGCTCGACGGCCTCGGCGTCACCTACCCGCAATACCTCGTGCTGAGCGCGCTGTGGGAGAACGACGGCCAGACCATCTCCGCCATCGGCGAGCGCCTCGCGCTCGAGCCAAGCACCATCACGCCGCTGGTCAAGCGGCTGGAGCAGGCCGGCTTCATCGCCCGCCAGCGCAACCCCGCCGACGAACGCCAGGTGGTGGTCAGCCTCACCGCGCAGGGCAAGGCGCTGCGCGCCGAGAGCAGCTGCCTGACGGAAACGCTGCTGCAGCGCTCGGGCCTTTCGGTCGAGCAGATCGTCGATCTCAACGATCGCGTCCGCGCGCTCAACAAGGCGCTGACCGGCCACATGCCCGATTGATCGCGCGCCGCGCCCGATCCAGCAAACGCAAATGCCCGGCACAAGGCCGGGCATTTTTCATGTCGTCGCAGCGTTGTGGCGTTACGTGTCGAGGCCGCCGAGCAGGATGTACTTGATGTCGACATACTCCTCGATGCCGTGGCGCGAGCCTTCACGGCCGAGGCCCGACTCCTTGACGCCGCCGAACGGCACGACATCGGCGCCGAGCAGCGCCGAGTTGACGCCGACCATCCCGGACTCCAGCGCCTCGGCGACGCGGAACACGCGGCCGAGATCGCGGGCGTAGAAGTACGCCGCAAGACCATAGGGCGAGGCGTTGGCCTGCGCGATCACGTCGGCTTCGTCCTTGAAGCGATAGATCGGCGCGACCGGGCCGAACGTCTCCTCCTGCGTGACGATCATGTCGGTGGTGACGCCCGACAGCACCGTCGGCTCGAAGAAGGTGCGTCCCAGCGCATGGCGCTTGCCGCCGAGCACGACCTTGGCGCCCTTGGCGGTGGCATCAGCGACATGGCGCTCGACCTTGTCGATCGCTTCGGTGGTGATCAGCGGGCCCTGCGTCACGCCGTCGTCGATGCCGTTGCCGACCTTGAGCGCGGCGACCTTCTCCGCGAGCTTGGCGACGAACGCATCGTAGATGCTGTCCTGGGCATAGATGCGGTTGGCGCACACGCAGGTCTGGCCCATGTTGCGGAACTTGGACACCAGCGTGCCCTCGACCGCCGCATCGAGATCGGCGTCGTCGAACACGATGAACGGCGCGTTGCCGCCGAGTTCGAGGCCGACCTTCTTCACCGTGGACGCCGCCTGGCGCATCAGGATCTTGCCGACCTCGGTCGAGCCGGTGAAGCTGATGGCGCGCACCAGCGGATTCTCGGTCAGCACCTCGCCGATCGCTGGCGCGTCGCCGGTGATGATGTTGAGGATGCCGCCGTCGATGCCGGCGCGCTGCGCCAGCACGCCGAGCGCGAGCGCGGTCAACGGCGTCTCCGGCGCCGGCTTGACCACCACGGTGCAGCCGGCGGCGAGCGCCGGCGCCACCTTGCGGGTGATCATCGCCGCCGGGAAATTCCACGGCGTGATCGCGGCGACGACGCCGACCGGCTGCTTGATGACGAGGGTGCGGGAATCGGCGCGGTGCGAGGGAATGGTCTCGCCATAGATGCGCCGCGCCTCCTCGGCGTAGAACTCGATGAAGGAGGCGGCGTAGTCGATCTCGCCCTTGGCTTCGCTCAGCGGCTTGCCCTGCTCGGATGTCAGGATCAGTGCGAGGTCGTCGCGGTTGGCGAGGATCAGGTCGTTCCAGCGGCGCAGCAGCGTGGCGCGCTCCTTGGCGAGCAGCTTCGACCACTTCGGAAACGCCGCGCCCGCGGCGCGCACGGCGGCGAGCGCCTCGCCAGCGCCGAACCGCGGCACTCCGCCGACGCGCGCGCCGGTCGCCGGATTGAGCACATCGTCGACCGGCGTGCCCGTCCATTCACCGCCGATCAGGCAGCGGTCGGTCAGCAGGGAGGGATCCTTCAAGGTCAGCATGGTCATCGGTCCTTCAGTTACGAGCGTGCCTCACACAGAGAGGCAGCGCTCCAGGATGGCGAGGCCTTCGTCGATGATGTCGTCGGAGGCGGTGAGCGGCACCAGCAAACGGATGGTGTTGGCGTTGGTGCCGCACGACAGCAGGATGAGGCCGTTCTCATGGGCGCGCCGGGTGACGAGCTTTGTCGCAGCGGCGTCGGGATCGTCGCCGCCACGGTGCTTGACAAGATCGAACGCGATCATCGCGCCCGGGCCACGCGGCGGCGACATCGGCAACAGGGCGTTGGCGCGGGCGAAGCGCGCGATCGCCGCGCGCAGCCGCGCGCCGATGGCGTTGGCGCGGGCCACGAGATTCTCGCGCTCGAACACGTCGAGCACCGCGAGCGCTGCAGCACACGCCAGCGGATTGCCGGCATAGGTGCCGCCAAGGCCGCCGGGTTCGGCGGCGTCCATGATCACCGCGCGGCCGATGACGCCCGACAGCGGCAGACCGCCGGCGAGGCTCTTGGCGACGCAGATCAGGTCCGCCTGGACATCGTAGTGCTCCATGGCGAACATGGTGCCGGTGCGGCCGAAGCCGGTCTGCACTTCGTCGGCGATCAGCACGATGCCGTGTTCGTCGCAGATGCGGCGCAGGCCGCGCATCAGTTCGACCGGCGCCTGGTGGAAGCCGCCCTCGCCCTGTACCGGCTCGATGATGATGGCGGCGACGCGCGAGGCGTCGATATCAGCCTTGAAGATGAAGCCGATGTGGCGCAGCGCGTCCTCGACCGAAACGTCGCCGACGGGGAACGGCACATGCCAGACATCCGGCAGCGCCGGGCCGAGGCCCATCTTGTAGGGAACGACCTTGCCGGTCAGCGCCGAGGCCAGCGCGGTGCGGCCATGGAAGCCGCCCGTGAAGGCGATGACGCCGCTGCGGCCGGTGGCGGCGCGGGCGATCTTGACCGCGTTCTCGGTCGCCTCCGCGCCGGTGGAGAGGAAAATCGACTTCAGCGGGCCATTGATCGGCGCCAGCGCGTTGAGGCGCTCGGCGAGCGCGACATAGGGCTCATACGGCAGCACCTGGAAGCAGGTGTGGGTGAAGTGCTCGAGCTGGTCGCGCACCGCCTGCATGACGTGAGGGTGGCAGTGGCCGGTGTTGAGCACCGCGATGCCGCCGGCGAAATCGATGTAGCGGCGTCCCTCGACGTCCCACACCTCGCTGTTGAGCGCCCTGGCCGCGAACACCGGCGTCGCATGGCCGACCCCGCGCACCACCGCCGCCTGCCGCCGCGCCAGCAACTCCGCATTCGCCGCCATCCACGTCTCCCTGTCATCCGCGACAGGAAACGTAAGCACCGCTGGCCGGCGGACAATCAGCTTCTCCGTCGGCTCTGGTGACCTGAATGCACCAATGCGGGCGCCATCGGTCCCGGATGTCGCAGCACTCATCCGGGTCACGGGTTCAGGCTTTCGGAAAAATGCACCGAGGGCACTGGCGCCTGCCCCTCATGGTGAGGAGGCGCAAAGCGCCGTCTCGAACCATGAGGCCACGGCATCGCCAGACCACCATCCCTCGAGACGCCTGCTGCGCAGGCTCCTCGGGATGAGGCAGAATGCGTGTGGGCGATCGCCCCGTATCCGGGGCCATCGCAACACACCACCGACCTCGCCGGACGGCGCCGCGCCTACACCGCGAGCGCCTGCTTGAGCCAGTCGCGCAGCGCGGCGATGACCGGCTCGCTCCAGCGTTCTTTCAGCGCGACGAGCTGGTAGGTGCCCATGTGCACCTCCGACGTCATCACCTCGACCAGCGCGCCGCCGCGGAGGTCGTCGGCGACCAGCACGTCGTTGGCGAGCGCGACGCCCTGGCCGAGCCGCGCCGCCTCGATGGCGAGGTGGGCATGCCACAGCCGCTGGCCGCGCAGCGGCGGCAGGTCGGCGACGTCGGCGAGCGCGAACCAGCGCTCCCACTGCTCGGTGGATTCCTCGTGGATCAGCGCGATGGCCGCGAGGTCGCTCAGGCGCGACAACGCGGGATAGCGCGCAAGATAGGCCGGGCTCGCCACCGGAAACACCCGCGGCCGCACCAGCGCCTCGGCCATCAGCGCGCCGCGCGCCTCGGTGACGTCGGCATAGACGATCTCCGCATCCGCCTCGCCGCGCGCAAGGTCCGGATGCGACAGCGTCGGCTGCAGATTGACTTCCCAGTTGCGCGGCGGCCCCGTCAGTTCCGGCAGGCGCGGCAGCAGACGGCGGTTGGCAAGGCCGGGTATGCACCAGATGTTCAGCGCCGGCCGCGTCGCCGGGCGCACCGCGACGGTGGCGCGGGCGATGATGTCGAAGGCCTGCGCGATCTGGGCGTGGTAGGCGGCCCCGGCCTCGGTCAGGGTGAGGCCGCGGCCCTCGCCGCGCACCAGCACGATGCCGAGGCTCTTCTGCAGGTTCTGGACGTGACGGGACACCACCGTATGGCTGACCGCGAGCTCATCGCCGGCGGCGCGCACGCTGCCGGTGCGGCCCACCGCTTCGAATGCACGGAGGGCAATCAGGGGCGGCAGACGCGGACGGGTCATGGCCAGATTGTCGTGGCCGCGGCAGGCCCTGTCATCGCGATGGGGTAGCCCATGGTCGCTCGTGCATCTCCGTCAGACGTCGCCGGCCGGTGCCGGCGACGCCGCCCTTGTGACACACACGCGCGCCAACCACAAATGCGGTCGGCCCTCTGGGGTGGCGCGCTTGCCCACGGCGCGTGGCGCCGCGGCTTCGCGAGACCCCAACAAAAAGCCCGGCACGAGGCCGGGCCAGTTTGCTGGGATTGGGAGGAGACGATCGAAGTGAAGTCCAGTCGAAACGAAGTCCTGCACCCCACTCAGTACTTGGCGAGGATCGGGCCAAGGCTGTTGAAGTGATAGTTGATGCCGACACGCGCGCTGTCGAAGTCGTGCTTGAAGCGGTAGGTCGCGAACGCGCCGCCCGGGAAGTTGATGGGGTCGGTGGCGTTCACACTGGTACGGCCGAGGTCGACATGGAGATATTCGCCCTTCAGGCTCCAGCCCGGCAGGAAGGCCCACTCGATGCCGGCACCTGCGGCCCAGCCGACCCGCGTATCGCTCTTGCTGCCGACGAACACGCCGGCGGTATTGGGCGTGTAGATATTGCTGATGCTGCTCTTGGCTTCGCCATAGGCGAGACCGCCGGTGGCGTAGAACAGCACACGGTCGGCGGCATAGCCGACGCGGCCACGGAAGGTGCCGAACCAGTCGATGCGATCGCGGCCGGTGGAGACGCTCGGGACGATGCCGCCGCCGCCGGGGAAGACCACCGTCGAGGCGCTGCCGATGCTGGCGCCCTGGATGTCGGTCTCGAGGCCCCAGACCCACGGTCCTGTCTGCCAGTTGTAGCCGATCTGGCCGCCGCCGAAGCCGCCGTTGTGCTTGACGCCGAGCGCACGCGGCGTGCCGCCCGCGGCCACAGCCGGGGTGAAGTCGTTGCCGGCGGGAGCTGTCGAGAACGCAGCGAGCTTGCCGGTCGAAGAGCCGCCGAAGGAACCACCACCGTTGACGCCGATGTACCAGCCGGTCCAGGTGAAGATCGGTTCGACGATCGGCGGCGCCTTGGTGTAGGGGCGCGCGGCGAGGTCAGCGGCCGACGCCGAGCCCGCGACAGTTGCGATGCCAACCAGGGCGACCGCGGTGGAGAGCAAAACCTTTTTCATCTGCAATTCCCCCTGATGACGACCAACATTCGCAAAATGACTGGAGTCATCCTATGCCAGGCGTGCACGGAATTCTGTGTGGCTGCAGCAACACTCGACAAGTTCCGTCAGGTTTTGCGCGATGATAGTTATGCCTGTGCCGCAATGGTTTTCGCTCCATCTACGACAGCACTCCTGCTCGATCGACAGGCAATCGCAGGCAACAGGAGATTGTCTTGCTACGAACGGACGCTCGTCCGTCAATCCGCGCGTGATGATCTCCGCAGATCTACGTACAATCGCTCACATGCCGCCACATCGTACGATCGCGGGATCTGCGCCCGGTGCAGGGCTGACGAATGATCTCACGCGCAACCAATGAAGGGGCGGAGTGACGCGACGAAGTCACTCCGCCCTGTCCGTCACCGGCTGGTGGGGATTCGCGGCAGCAGCAGATAGGACTCTTGTCCTTCGCCGGAGGCGATGGTGTTGGTGCCGCCATAGAGCGCGGCATCGCGGCCGACATGCAGGAACGGCCCCGATCCCTTGAACGGCCCTTCGAGGCCGGGCAGCTCCCAATCCCTGCCCTGCACCGTGAGCGCGAGGCGATAGTCCCTGGGCACCACGATGCTGGTCGCCCAGATCTCGATGTCGACTTCATACGCCTGCCCGGGCGTCATCGGCTCGGCGACGAGATGCGGATGATAGGGCCGCGCCTCGGTCGAGCGCTCGGCATCGAGCCGACGATGCGACACGCGCAGCCAGCCCTGCGACACCGGCGCATGCGGCTCCGACGCGCCGTCGAAGGTGACATCATGTCCCTTGGGATCGATCAGGCGCAGTGTCGCGAACAGGTCCATGTCGGCGGTCGAGGACTTCACCCACAGCTTGAGCTTCACCGGCCCCGTGAACTCGGTGTCTGCGGTGAACGGCGCGGTGGTGAAGGAGAGGCCCTCGCCCTGCGCGGCATAGCTGCGCTCCGCCGCCGCCGGCGCCTTGCCGGCGGCGAGACCGCCGCCCGCCGTGTCGAGATAGTAGTGCTCCCACTGCGTGCCCCGCAGCGGCCATTCGCTCTCGCTGCGCCAGATGACGCCGTCGGGCCGGCGGATCGCGAGCGTGATCGGCGGCTCGCTGTCGAAGCCATTCTGCTCACCCTTCAGGAAACGATCGAAGAAACGTTTCTGCAGGCTGAGCGAATCCTCGGCATAGAACGGCGCGTGATGATCGCCGGTGTGGATGCGCAGCCATTTCTGGGCGCTGCCGGCGGCAAGATAGCCCTCGATGTTGCCGCGGCCGTGCAGGCCCTGCCCGCCCCAGTTGCCGACCGACAGCACCGGCACCTCGATGCGCGCGCCGTCGGGCGTGCGCTCGTGATAATACGCGCCGTCGAACGGCTGGCGCAGCGACGCCTCCGCCGGCTCGATGCGGTTGACGCGCAGCAGCGAGGCCGGCAGCGGCGTGCCGGTGGCGACCGCACCGGTCAGCGCATCACGATAGGGCGTCTCGCCATTGCCATGCTGGTTGATCGCGACCTGGCGCGCGAACCACATGGTCTGGAATGCGGTGCTGGGGATGCCGCCATGATGGGAGACGTCGCGATAGTGATCGAACGCGCCCTCCCACGGAATGATCGCGGCAAGGCCTTCCGGCCGGCGCGCTGCGACCTGCCACTGGTTGATGGCATAGTAGGAGATGCCGAGCAGGCCGACCTTGCCGCTGCTCCAGGGCTGGTGCGCGGCCCAGCTGATCAGCGTCGCATAGTCCTCGGTGTGGCGCGGCGCGAACGGATCGAGCAGGCCGGGCGAAGCGTTGCTGCCGCGCGAGTCGGCATGCAGGATGACGTAGCCATCGGGCACCCAGCGCTCGGGATCCGGCGCCTCCCAGCGGATGAAGCGGCACGACGAGGTCTTGCACAGCTCTGGATTCTTGATCAGCAGCTTCTTCCAGGCATCCTGATAGGCCGGTGCTTCCGCATCGGGCGTGTCCTTGCCATAGGGACCATGCAGCATCACCACTGGAAAGCGCCCCGGCTTATCGGGACGGTAGATGTTGACGCGCAGCGCCAGGCCATCGCTCATGGTGACGGCAACGTTGTGCTCGATGATCATGCCGGGGACCTGTGTCTTCACAGGTTCGGCGGCGATCGTGGGTGTGGTCGCAGCTGTCATGGCCAAGACAAATCCTGTTGTCAGAAGGGTTGCGGAGTGCAAGCATCGTCGAAACATCGGCGGTTCCCATCGCGGTGGATGATGGCGCGTGCTCTCATGGTCGCGCGCCACATCCTCCGCAGCGCGAACGAGGCCGGCAACTCGCGTTTCCACGCGTCGCAAGGGAGGCATAGATGCTCAGGAAAGCCCCGAAACAGGCGCGTTCGGAGCAGATGATCGACTGCATCCTCGCCGGCGCAACTCGCGTTTTGAACACCGTGCCATTGGCGGAAGCCACCACCAACCGCATCGCCGAGGTCGCCGGCGTCAGCATCGGTTCGCTGTATCAGTATTTCGGCGGCAAGGAGGCGATCGCCGCGTCGCTGCTGCGCCGCCACCTCGACGACACCGTGGCGCTGCTGCGCGACACGCGCCTCGCGTCGAAGGGCTGTTCGGCGAGGGCGCGGCTGCGCCTGCCCTTCCTCGAGATCCTGCGCGAGCATTGCGACGCGCGGATGCTGCATCTCAACCTGATCGGCCTTGCGGACATCACCCAGCCGTCGGGCGAGCTGCAGCAGCTGATCGCGCGGATGGTGGACGAGATCGCGCTGGCGCTGGCCGACGAATGCCCCGAGGCGGGCGCTGACGAGGTGCGGCTGACGGCGACGCTGCAGCATCGCAGCGCCACCTTGCTGGCGCATGCGGCGGTGAGCAATCCCGACCTCACACGGAGCGGCCGGATCCTGGCGCATTTCGATGCGCTGTGCGCCGCCAACCTCAGAGCACTGCGCCAGTCGCGGGCTGCGCCCCGACGCCTGCACGCCTGAGCCGCGCGATCACCGCGGCGCGAAAGGCAAGGTCACATGCCTTTGGCGTCAGACCGCGCAGCCGTGCAGGAACAGCGCCGCGCAGGTCCGCACCCGCGCCTCCGTCGCCTCGCGGCTCGGCAGCGGCTGGTGGCCGAACAGCGCGGCGCGCTGCGGCGCGAACGCCAGCATGCCGATCAGAATGCCGGCGGCTTCCTCGGCGTCGTCGAACTCGAGCAGGCTGCGCTGGCGCCGCGCCCGCAGCCAATCGGCGAGCGCCGCCACCGACCGCCGCATCGCCTTCTGGTAGAAGGTCTCCGCCATCTCCGGCACACGGTCGCCTTCCGCCAGCATCACGCGCTGCATGGCGATGACCTCGTCGTCGAACATCATCTCGGCGCACACGGTCAGCGCGGCGCGCAGCGCGAGCTCGATGTCCTGGTGCTCGCAGGTCTGCAGGTTGACCTTCTCCAGGAAACGATCGAGGCGCGCGGTCAACATCGCCTCGAACAGCGCATTCTTGTTGGGCACGAGACGGTAGAGCGTGCGGGTGGAGACACCGGCGCTACGCGCAATGGTCTCCATGCTGGTGGCGGCAAAGCCCTTCTCGATGAACTGGTGGCGGGCGGCCTCGAAGATGATGGCGCGCGTGTCGTCGTCCGAGCGCAGCTGCGGCCGGCCGCGGCAGCGGCGGTCGTCGACGTCGAGCGCGCTCTCCCGACTCTCGTGTGTCGCCTTCATGTCAGACCCTCCCGCCGAGCCATGCCTTTCGTTCGTGCCTGTCATTCCATTGACAGTCGGCATGTGGTGACTATTTTGGAAAATATCAAGTTTCCAAAATTACCGCTCCTTGCCATCATCGTCAATCTTTGAATGATTGCAAGGGGATAATGTCCGGGAGCACGCCCGTGCCCGATCCGTCCGCCCCACTCCATCGCCCGGCCCCGCGCCGGCTGCTGTTTCGCCTGGTCCGCGCCCTGCTGGTCACCGGCGCCGCCTTCGCCGTCCTGACCCTCGCCTGGCTCGCCTTCGAGGACGCTATTACCGTCGACCTGCAGGCCGGCGAGCCGGTCATCACCGCCCGGACGCCGGCTTCCGGCGCCTGCCACCTGCGTTCACGCCCGGCGACGCTCGACCTGCGCCCGACCGGCTTCCTCGACAACATCTGACCTCGCGGGAGCGTTAACGATTCGGTCATCATCCTGCCGTCCGCTGTGACGGTCCTTATGCCGTCCCTATGCGACGGCAGTGCCGTCCGTCTCGAATTCCTATGGCCGCAATGCCACGTTTTCCGCGCCGCTCCGGACTCATCCAGGGCGGCGTTAACGTGATCGGATCTGCCATCATGGACTCGAACAAACCTCCCTCGTGCAGCGCGTCGCTCTTCCTGATCGGCCGTAACCGCCGCGGCCAGTGGGTCGCGCAGGCGCAGAACGGCCTCTATGGCGGCCTCTTCATCAACCGCACGGAAGCCGTGCGTTACGCCCTGTTCGAAAACGGCCACCATCCCGAAGCCATCGTCACCGCGCCCGACGTCCTCGAGCTCGACCTCTCCGGCGTCGCCCTCGATCACACGCCGCCCCCCGCCCTCGCGCGCCGCGCGGCCTAGCGGACGCTCCATCCCCGCCAGCGACGAATGCCACGGGGCTCCCCGTCCCGCATCCCGCCGGGCGCCGCCATTTTCCAGACATGCCGAGAATGCCGACATGACCGCGCACCGCGGCTCCGTCTTGATCCGCGCGCGGTATGAAGAGACCATCCGCGACGCCGCCGGCGCTCCCGCCCTGATCGGACCTCCGATCCGCGACGGCGCGCCGGCGGCGCGGCCGCAACGAGCTCAAGCCCTACGCCGACTGGGACGACGGCGGGCCGCAGACCGAGCTGAACTTCAAGTTCTATCGCCAGGCCACCAACAAGATCGACGGCATCTCCGACGAGGCCGCCGCTTATCGCGACGGCTTCTTCTGACGCGACCCGCGCGGTGGATGACGCCGACGGTCCCCGCATGACCCGCGCGGCGATGTCGTCACTCTCACCGAACGAGGCCGCAGCGTCCGCCGCGGACGAAGGCGATGGCGCCCACGCAGCCGCGCTGCGCGGCTGGCTGCTGGCGCTGCTGCGCCTCGCGGTGACCCATGACGACATGGATCGTGCCGAGGTGCTCACCGCCGCGCGCGGGCTCGACCGCCTCCGCGCGCCGAATGGCGCAGCGTCGTCGTTCCGCTTCTTCGCCGATCTCAGCACCACGCTGTGCGCCGCGATCGTCGACACCGCGCGGCCCGATCGCCGCGACATCCTGCGGCGGCACATCGGCCGCATCGCCGACCTGCGCCTGCGCCGCGCCTTCGCCGCCGCCGTCGACATCGAGCCGGCGACGGCCACCGACCGCTCGCCGACGCCGCCGAACCGCACGGCGCCGCAGCGCTCATCCGGCGGCCGCGCCGCCCCGCCGCGCGCCGCGCTGTGGCGCGGGCTGGGCTGAGGTTCAGCCGCCGAGATAGAACTCGGCCATCAGCGCCAGCGAGTTCTCGAACATGCCGACGCCGGTGAAGATGCGGCAGCCCTTCGCTTGCGCCTGCGCAAGCTGCGGCGTGATCTCCGGCATGGTGATGACGTCGCCGACGAAGGTCTGCGGCCGCAGCGCGTCCGCCGCAAACGGCAGCGGATCGTCGGCGCGCATGCCGCGCGGGGTGGCGTTGATCACCAGATCGAACGGCGCGGGATCGGCCGAGCCGGCGACGACCTTGCCGGCATGGACCTGCGACAGCCGCGCGATCAGCGCGTCGCGCTTGGCCACATCCGTATCGTGCACCGCGAGCGATGCCGCGCCGGCATCGAGCACGGCGAGCGCGATGGCGCTGCCCGCGCCGCCGGCGCCGACCAACAGCGCCCGCGCCCCCGGCAGCGTGCAGCCGGATGCGGCAAGGCCGCGGACATAGCCGAGGCCGTCGACCATGTCGCCATGCCAGCCCTCGGGCCCGCGTCGCACGACATTGACCGCGCCGAGAAAGCGCGCGCGGTCCGACAGCGTTGTGCAGCGCGCCGCGGCCGCGAACTTGTGCGGCACGGTAGCGATGAAGCCGGCGACGTTCTGCACCGTCGCGAGCGCCGCGATCGCGCCGTCGAACTGCGGCGGCGCGACATGCCAGGGCACCACCAGGATGTTGTGGCCGCGCCGCGTGAACTCCGCCGACAGTCCGGCAGGCGCCTTCACCTGGGCGATGGGATCGCCGAGAATCGGAATGAGGCGGCTGGCGCCGTCGAGCTGAACGGTCATTGCGGGTCTCCAAGGGAAGCCAAGAGGTCGCGCGCCGCCGTGCGCGCCTGGCGCGCCTGCTCGGCGAAGGGCAGCGCGGCGCGGCGGCTGTCCGGCGCCTCGATGCCGACAGGCACGTCGGCGGCGACCGCGCCAAGGAACGCCGCGAGCGGCAGGCCGCCCTCGCCAGGATAACAGCGCTCGCCGCGCGCCTCACGCTTCATCCCGGCGACGTCCGCCGGCGGCACGGCCGGCGCATCGCACAGATGCAGGTAGTGCAGCATCTCGCGCGGCAGCTGCGCGAGCTGTGCCGGCACGCCGCCGGAGCGGCTGAGATGCAGTGCATCGACCAGCAGCCCGGCATTGGGCTGCGCCGCGGCGCGCACAATATCCACGGCCTCGTCAAGGCAGCGCACCGCGCTGTAGGGAATGAACTCGAGCGAAGTCTTCAGGGCATGCTGCCGCGCCAGCTCGCTCAGATGCGCAAAGCGCTCGACGAGGCGCGCGCGCTCCGGGTCGTTGCCGACCACCACGACATAGGTCGCGCCGAGCTCGGCGCCGAACGCGAAGGCGGGGGCGATGTCAGCGACATGGGTCTCCGGCGTCAGCCAGAACGCTTCGATATCCAGCACCGTAAGCCCTGTGTCCGCAAGGCGCGCGCGGATGTCGCGCTGGTATGGCTTGTCGCCGATCACCGGCCGCATCGGCGCATCCGGCGTCGGCGGCACGGTGCGCAGGCCGACATGACTGAAGCGCGCCGCCGCCGCGGCATCGATCAGCGCGAGCGCGTCGGCCGTCATCAGCGTCAGATGCGCCAGGGAGAGATTTCGCAAAACCGTTCTCCTTCCGCGCGATGCAGGACGCGTCACGGCAGGATCGTGACCATCGGCAAGCCGCCGCGCGAGATCAAGATGGATGTTGTCGCCGGCATCGGCCGCAAGACGGCCACGCACGCGGCGGAACGCCGCTGCCGACCCCGCGATATTGACAGGGGCCACCGCTGCTGTAAACAATAATCGCTCAAATGTGCGAATATCGCACAAACCAAACGGGAGGACGACCACCGATGGGACACCTGTTTCTGCACGAGACGCTCGATCCGGTGCGCGCCGCCGGCGCGCACACGCGCTATCTCGATGAGCTCGGCGAGGTCGTCCGCAGGGAAGGCAACGCGGAGGGCTCCGCCGGCGGCGAGTGCATCGCCGCCTGGGCGCCGGTGTTCCTGACGGGCGACTGGCCGCGCATCATCACCTTCTGGGAAATGCCCGGCGGCTGGGACGGCTTCGGCCGCCATTTCGACGGCCATGACGATCTCTTCCACAAGCCGCTGGAGCGCTGGTACGGCGAGCGCACCGGCGGCTTCGACCGTGTGCTCGAAGGCACCGACTTCAGCCCGAGCCGTGCAGAGATCGAAGCACAAGCGCTGCGCGCGCCGGTGGTGCTGCAGGAAATCGTGAGCTTGCGCGCCGGCGGCGCCGACGACTATCTCGCCCGCCTCGGCGACGCCAAGGCTGCGATCGAGGCGAGCTGCCCGTTCGGCGTCATCGGCGGCTACCGCACGGCATTCCGCCACGGCACCGAGGTGATGCTGCTGTGGCGCTTTCCCGACATGACGACACTGACCCGCGCCGAGCGCCGGCCGGCGGATTTTCCGGCCTATGCCGCCTTCCTGGAGCGTGTGCGGGCCCAAACCATCACCCACACCGGGCTTGTGCTGCGGCCCACCGCGTGGTCGCTGTTGCGCTGACGCGCAGCGCAGCCAGCCCCTGATACTCTTCGCACCGGAGGACCCATGCGAACCAAATGGACGATGCTGACGCTGTGCTTTGTCGGCGTGCTCATCAACTACATCGACCGCACCAATTTCAGCCTCGGCGCGCCGCTGATGGCGCGCGAGCTCGGCTTCAGCCCGGCCACCATGGGCCTGCTGCTCGGCGCGTTCTACTGGCTGTACACGCTGGCGCTGCTGCCGGTCGGCGCGCTGATGGACCGCTTCGGCGTGCGCACCATCTATCCTGCGGCGATGATCTTCTGGTCGCTGGCCTCGGCGGCCACCGCGCTCGGCCAGGGCGTCGCCTCGATCTTCACTGCGCGCCTGCTGATGGGCGGCGGCGAGTCGGCGTCGTGGCCGGCCAACGCCAAGGTGGTCAGCCGCTGGTTTCCGCGGCCGCAACGCGGCACCGCGACCTCGCTGTGGCACGCCGGCATCGGCATCGGCTCGGCGGTGTCCTATCCGTTCGTCGCCTACCTCATCGCCTCGTTCGGCTGGCGCGCCTCGTTCGTCATCACCGGCTTCATGGGCGTGGTGTTCGGCCTGATCTGGATCGTCGCCTACCGCGATCCCAGGGTGGCGCAGGATGCCGCGCCACCGCCGACCGCCGCGCAGCCCGCGGCATCACGCCAGCACGCGCCGTGGTGGACGCTGCTGCGGCAGAAGACGGTGCTTGGCCTCGCCATCGGCTTCTTCTTCGTCAACGTCATCAACTCGTTTTTCCTGCTGTGGTTTCCGCTCTACCTCAGCGACGCGCGCGGCTTCTCGCTGAAGCAGATCGCGACCGTCGGCGCCCTGCCGTCGGTGTCGGCGATCGTCGGCGGCCTGCTCGGCGGCGTCGTGGCGGACGCGCTCTACAGGCGCGGCTGGTCGCTGACCGCGGCGCGCAAGACCTGTCTCGTCGGCGGCCTCATCGCTTCCTCGCTGATCGGCCCGGCGGCGATGACGGCGGACATCCCGCTCGCCATCGGCCTGTTCTGCATCGCCTATGCCGGCATCGCCTTCACCAGCTCCAACCTGCAGGCGCTGCCGCCGGAGGTGGCTGAGAGCGCCGACCGCGTCGGCACCGTGGCGGCGATCCAGACCGTCGGCGGCACGCTGGCCGGCATCATCTCGAGCTGGCTGATCGGCGTCGTCGTCGAGATCAACCACGGCTCCTATGTCGCGCCGACGCTGGCGGTCGCTGCCTGTGCGCTGCTCGGCGCGCTCAACTACCTGTTCGTGGTCGGCCGCATCGGACCAGACGCGAAAGCAAAGGCCGACGTCACGCCGGCCACGTTCGCGCCAGGAATGGCAGAACCGCGCTGAGCACCTCCGCGGGCGTCTCCTCGGCGAGGAGATGGCCCGCGGCGATGGTGTGCCCCTCGACCGCGTCGGCCCAGCCGCGCCACACAGCGACCGGATCCTTGTCGAACATCAGCCGCCCTTCCTCCCACAACACCTGCACCGGGCAGGCGAGCCTGCGGCCGGCGGCCCGGTCGGCGATGTCATGATCGAGGTCGATGCCGGCGCCGGCACGGTAATCTTCCATCATGGCGTGGCGCACTTCGGGCCGGCGAAACGCGTCGCGATAGGCCGCGACCGCCGTCTCCGACAGGCGGTCGCGATAGCGCGCCATCTTGCGCAGCGTCCAGTCCAGGAAATAGTCGGGATCGCCCGCCAGCAGCCGCTCGGGCAGATCATAGGGCTGCGCGAACAGGAACCAGTGATAGGCGCCGAGCGCGAACGCCTTGTCGACCCGTTCCCACATCTCGATCGAGGGGATCACGGTCAGCGAGGTGAAGGCGGCGACTGCGTCTGGATGATCGAGCGCGAGGCGGTAGCCGACGCGCGCGCCGCGGTCGTGGCCGATCACCGCAAAGCGATCGAAACCAAAATGCCGCATCACCGCAAGCTGGTCGGCGGCCATCGCGCGCTTCGAATGGTTGACATGGGCGGCGTCGCCCTGCGGACCGCGGCTGTCGCCATAGCCGCGCAGGTCGGTCGCGACCACGGTGTAGCGCTCGGCAAGCTGCGGCGCGATGCGGTGCCAGGCGAGATGGGTCTGCGGATAGCCGTGCAGCAGCAGCAGCGGCGGCCCCTCGCCGGCGGTCCAGGCCGCGATGCGCGCCTCCCCGGCGTCGACATTATGGCGCACAAAGGGCTCGAAAAGACGATCGCTCATGGCTATTACTTCCTCATGCTGGGGTGGCGCTCGCGTCGCCTAGTGATGACGAACCGGCGCGGACCTTGCGCCCGAACAGGTTGATGAAACGTATGGCGGACGCTCTTCCGACGACACCTGATCGCGACGGCCAGAAATTCGTCGCCGGTTTCGCGCGCGGGCTCGCGGTGATCGAAGCGTTCGGGCCGGAGCACCGCAGCCTCAGCGTCGCCGAGGTCGCCGGCATCACCGGGCTCGACCGCGCGGTGGCGCGGCGGCTGCTGCTGACCCTCGTGGAACTCGGCTTCGCCACCGTGGAGAAGAAGCAGTTCGCGCTCACCAGCAACGTGCTGCGCCTCGGCTACACCTATCTCGCCTCGCTCGGCCTCGACAGCCGCCTGCAGCCGCATCTCGACCGGCTGTCCGCCACGGTCGGCGAAGCGGTGTCGGTGTCGGTGCTTAGCGGCAACGAGGTCGTGTTTGTCGCGCGCTCGGAAGCGCCCGGCGGCAGCATCGCCTATGTTCTCAAGGCCGGGCTGAAGCTGCCGGCGTTCTCCTCGTCGTCGGGCCGCGTGCTGCTGGCGGCGAAGAGCGACGACGACGTCACCGCGCTGCTGCAGGCGACGAAAATCGAAGCCCGTACGCCCAAAACCATCACCGACCGCAAGCAGGTGCTCGACCTCGTGCGCAAGGCCCGCGAGCGCGGCTATGCCACCAACGACCAGGAGCTCGAACTCGAGCTGTTCGGCCTGTCCGTGCCGATCCGCAACCGCGCCGGCGGCACCGTCGCCTCGCTCAACGTCAATTCGCAGGCCCGCCGCGTCACCGCCAAGCGCATCACCGACACCCTGCTGCCGGCCATGCGCGCCTGCGCCCAGGAGATTTCCGGCGTGCTGCTGTAGGGCGCGCTGCTGTAGGAGACGTCGATACAAGACGCGCTGCTGCACGACATATTCGCTCCCCGCGGAAACGAATGCCGTCGCTCCCATTTCTGCGTCATGGCCGGGCTTGACCCGGCCATCCAGCTTCCCTGCCAATCCGCCCGAAAGCTGGATCACCGGGTCTCGACGCTTGCGCGTCGGCCCGGTGATGACGCCGAGAGATAGGACGCGACGCATACACTGATCGCACTGACCGGGCCTCATCCTTCGAGACGCCCGCTGCGCGGGCTCCTCAGGATGAGGAGTAGATGTACGCGCGGCCCGCTCAGAACGATGCTTCCACCGCATTATTCCGTCATGGCCGGGCTCGTCCCGGCCATCCACGTCTTCGCTGCCGTTCGTCAAAAAAGGACGTGGATGCCTGGCACAAGGCCGGGCATGACGGAGAGAACAGGATCGTCTGCGCGAGCGAGGATCATCGTAGCCTACGCTTAGAGGAACGAACGGCGACAACAGCCTCTCATCCCGTGTCACGAACCGATCAACTCCTGCAACGTCCGCGCCAGCAGCTCCGGCGCCGACACCATGACATCATGGCCCTGCTGCAGCTCGACATAACGCCAGTCCGGCGCGGCCTTGATGCGGGCGCGGGTGGCGTCGAAGACGTCGAGCTTGGGCGCCATGCAGGCGATGTAGGCCGGGTGCGGCGGATGGGCGTGGCGGCCGCCGAGGTCGAGCGGCTGCAGATAGGTCTTCGCCGGCTGCGGCGTCATGCGGCGTGTCACCCAGGCCGCTTGTGCCGGATCAGACAAGCCGAACGCCGCCGCCGGCAGCGGCGGCAAGGTCGCGGCGCCGTCGTGCGCGACGCTGTCACGGATCTCCTGCGCCCGCGCGTCGCCGGCATAGGTCGCGACAACATCGCCATGCTCCGGCACGAAGGCGTCGAGGTAGATCACTTGCGCAATCGTGTCTGGCAGCCGCGCCGCGGCGCCGCGCACCACGAAGCCGCCATAGCTGTGTCCGACCAGCACCACACGGTCCAGCTCTTCCGCCGTGATGTGCGCGGTGACGTCGGCGATATGGGTGTCGAGCTCGACCGCCGCCGACTGCAGATGGGCACGCTCGCCAAGGCCGGTGAGCGTCGGCGCGGAAACACGATGGCCCGCGGCCGCGAGTAACCGCGCGACGTGCCGCCAGCGCCAGCCGCCGTGCCAGGCGCCATGCACCAGCACGATGTCGCGGGCGTTCGCGGACGCCGCCGAAGCAGAGGTCATGACATGTCCTTTCATCGTCGCGAGCACGACGCCCGCCGCGGTCAGCTGCATCAGTTGCCGGCGGTCCATCACCGCCTCCGTCACGTCGCCGGTGGACGGTAGCCGCGCCGGCTGCGCGGCGTCAGCGCGCCATAGAGCGGCCAGTGCCTGACGACGCCGAGGCCATCGAGCAGCGCCTGAAAGTCGGCGAGATGACCGGGCACCGCGCGCACCGCCGCCGCCGGCACAGCGCGCTGCAGCGCGAACGCTGCCAGCGCACCGGCCGCCTCGCCAATGCTCCATTCCACGGGATGGACGCGATAGGCGCCGTTGGTGATGCGGGTGGTGCCGATGTTCTTGCACGCCGGAATGAGATTTTGGACACGCACCGGCAGCAGCGCACCGAGCGGGATCTCGAACGGATAAGTGTCGATATCGACGGTGTCGCGCGTGCCGGTGGTTGAGGGATGCAGGTCGATGCGGTACGCGCCGACACCGACGCTGTCGGCAAAGCTCTCGGCGCGATCGTGGCCAGGCCGCGCCGCGACGCCGATGTGCTGCTCCAGCACTGTGAACTGCGCACGGATGCGATAGCCCTCGCGGTAGTAGGCCTGCTTGGCGAGACCGTCAGTGGTGCCGAGTACGTCGCCGCGCAGCCGCAGGCCGGCATAGCCGGCGCCGCCGTCGGCGCGTGGCGCGTCGGTCTGCATCCAGTAGAGAAACGCGAGGCTGAACTGGCGGGCTTCGGCGAGCGCGGCCGCGCTCTCGTCCGCCGACACGCCGACCGCGGGCTTCAGCCAGTAATCCATCTGCGGCCAGTTGGCGATGGTGATGTCGCTGGCATAGGCGCCGGGCAGGAAATTCCTGCGCCAGGCGATACGGCGGGCGTGCCAGAGATCGAACAGGTATTCCTCGTCGGTGTCGCCTGTGAACAGCTTGCGGTCGAGCGGGCGATGGGTGACGTGATCGCTCACGGTCCAGCCGAACTGCGGCCCCGGCCAGAACGGCAGCGCCAGATCGCGAAAGCGCGTGTAGTCGGCCGGCTTGTCGATGCGATGGTCCTCGCCCGGCCGGTAATCGAGCGCGAAGCACCAGGTCAGCGCCTGCTGGTCCAGCGGATCGGCGGGCCCCTGAATGGCGTTGGGCTCGCCGGTGTCGGCCTGCGCCTCGGCGCCGACGACATGCTCGACACCGGCAAGCGGCAGCAGTTCGCCAGTCTCGGTGGCGTCGATCACGATGGCCGCGGAGATCACCACCGCACGACCGCTTTCGAGATCGAGCGCCTCGACGCCCCGCACGCGATCGCCATCGGTCGGCACCGCCGTGACGCGATGACGCCGCAGGATCGTCAGCCGGCCGGCGCCGACGAACGGCGCCAGCAGCGCATCGATCGCGCGCACCGCCACGATCGGCTCGCAGCACAGCGTGCCGACATTGCCGCCGCCGGGATTGAGGATCAGCCGCGCCCGCGCCTCGGCGGTCAGCGGAGTGTGCGCGCGGTAGATCTCACGGATCTGGCGGCGTAGCTCGGCATAGCTCTGCGAGGTGACGACGCTTTCCGCCCACGGATGCTCGTCGAGCGGCACGCCCTGTGCGGTGAGCTGGCCACCGAGCCAGTCGAGCTCCTCGACCAGCACGACGCGGCGGCCGAGGCGCGCCGCGGTCAGCGCCGCGCAGACACCGCCAAGCCCGCCGCCGACGACCACGATATCCGTTGCAAGCTCCGTCACGCGTCTCATCCCTCTCGCTTCGTCTGATGTCACTTCTTCGCCACGGGCGGCGGCAGCCGCGGCAGCAGCGGCTCGACCGCGAGGCCGAGCGCCAGCAGCTCGCCGTCATGCCTGGGCAGCACCGCGAACGATACGCCGAGCGGCAGTTGCCGGCCCGACAGCCCCATCGGCAGCGTCAGCGCCGCCAGCGAGCCCTTGGTGAGGAAGTTGGTGTTGTTGATGTAAGCCTTCCAGGTCGGGATGGTGGTGCCGTCCATGGTGATGGTATCGTCGGAGCCAACGATCGGCCGCGCGTCTGTGAGCGTGGTCGGGAACGCGAGCGCGGTCAGCTTGTGGGCCGCGAAGGCGTCGCGAAACACATTCTCCAACACCGGCTTGAAGGTGAGCGCGACATCATAAGCCTCGCGCGTCGGGCTCGCCGGTCCGACGATCCGGGTCTGGTAATCCTTGATGAGATCCGGACTGCGGATCCCTGCGACGAGTTGCTCGAACGACACCCCGACATGGTAGCGCGCGAGAAATGCCGGCACCTGCGTCTTCAGCTCATAGGGCGTGATCGGCCCAAAACCCTTTTCCGCCTCGACGAGGCCGGGCAGCTCGACATCGACGACCTCGACGCCGGCCTTCTTCAATTGCGTCAGCACATCCTCGAACTGCGCCCGGCTCTCCGTGTCGGCGACGTCGACGAACAGGCGGCGCGGCACGCCGATGCGCAGGCCCTTGAGCTCGGCCGGCGCAATCGTCTCATGGCTCTGCGCCAGCACCGCGTCGACCAGGACGATGTCGGCCACCGAATGGGCGATCGGACCGAGCGTGTCGCGGGTCGGCGACACCGGCAGCACGCCGTCCATGGGATAGCGCCCGACGCTCGGGCGATAACCGACCGCGCCGTTGAGCGCCGCCGGGATCAGCACCGAACCGCCGGTGTCGGTGCCGATCGCGACGGACACCAGCCGCGCGCCGACCGCAGCTCCCGCACCGCCGCTCGAGCCGCCGGCGAAGCAGGTGGCGTCATAGGCGTTGCGCACCGGGCCGAACACAGCGTTGTTGCTGGTGACGCCCCCGGCGAGTTCGTGGAGATTGAGCTTGCCGACGATGACCGCGCCCTGGTCGATCAGGCGCTGCACGGCGGACGCCGTCTGCGTCGGCACGAAGCCCTTGGTCGCCGAAGTGCCGAAGGTCGCGCCCTGCCCGGCCACCAGCACGTTGTCCTTGATCGCGATCGGCAGCCCCGCGAGCACACCCGGTGTCGCCCGGCCCATGCACGCCGGCAGATCCTTCGGCGCGCGGGTGCTGATGAAGGCGTTGTGGCCATCGGCGGCGATGCGACCGAGCGTTGCGGTGGCGACGGCGCAGGCGTCCCAGGTGTTCGCGGCGACCCCGGCGACGACGTCGCGCGCCGACAGCATGGCGATGTCAGGCGCCTCGGCCGCCACGGCCGCGCCTGCCGTCATCATGCATCCCACCGCCGCCGCCATTGCAAGCCTCGTGCTGCGTCCGCCCATCGCCGCCCTCCCGTCCTGTGGCGCCGTTGGCGCGCCTGACGGGGGAAGCCTTATCGCCGGGAATGCACCATGTCAAATTATCGCTCATATGTGCGATTATCGCACATATTTTATTCGTGCCTTCAATTCACAGATCATGTTCCCCCGGCCGGTCTGGCCATTGGCGTGGCGACCGCCACATCAAAGCGCTCAGACACAGGAGATCGACATATGGACTATCGGCGTCTCGGCGCATCCGGGCTCAAGGTGCCCGCCCTGTCATTCGGAGCCGGCACGTTCGCCGGCTCCGGCCCGCTGTTCGGCGCCTGGGGCACGACCGACGCCAGGGAGGCGCGGCGGCTCATCGACATCTGCCTCGATGCCGGGCTCAACCTGTTCGACACCGCCGACGTCTATTCCAACGGCGCATCGGAAGAGGTGCTCGGCGAAGCCATCAAGGGCCGGCGCGACAAGGTGCTGATCTCGACCAAGACAAGCCTGCCGATGGGCGATGGCCCGAACGACGCCGGCTCGTCGCGGCCGCGCCTGATCACCGCGGTCGACAACGCATTGCGCCGCATGAACATCGACCACATCGACCTGCTGCAGCTGCACGCCTTCGACGCCTACACCCCGGTCGAGGAGGTATTGTCGACCCTCGACACCCTCGTGCGCGCCGGCAAGCTGCGTTATGTCGGCGTCTCCAACTTTGCCGGCTGGCAGTTGATGAAGTCGCTGGCGGCCGCCGAGCGCCACGGCACCCCGCGCTATGTCGCGCATCAGGTTTATTATTCGCTGGTCGGCCGCGACTACGAGTGGGAGCTGATGCCGCTCGGCCTCGACCAGAACGTCGGCGCGCTGGTATGGAGCCCGCTCGGCTGGGGCCGCCTCACCGGCAAGATCCGCCGCGGCCAGCCGCTGCCCGCCGGCAGCCGGCTGCACCAGACCGCCGAGTTCGGCCCGCCGGTCGACGACGAGCGGCTCTATGCTGTCATCGACGTGCTCGAAGCGATCGCGCAGGAGACGGGAAAGAGCGTGCCGCAGATCGCCATCAACTGGCTGCTGCGCCGCCCGACGGTGTCATCCGTGATCATCGGCGCCCGCAACGAGGAGCAGTTGCGCCAGAACCTCGGCGCGGTGGGCTGGGAGCTGACCGCCGAGCAGGTGGCGCGGCTCGATGCGGCGAGCGCGGTCACCGCGCCCTACCCTTATTTTCCGTATTACCGCCAGGAAGGTTTTGCGCGCATCAACCCACCGGTGGCGTGAGATCGACGCCGCGCAGCGGGCGCGACAACAGTGCCCGCTGCGCGATGTCGACGGTACGTTCGGGATCGGCGAGCCCGGCGACGCGGCGCCGTCCCCTGCGCAGGCCCGTCAAGCGGCGATATCCCTGTCACGGGTTTCCGGCAGCAGGAGAAGTCCGACAACCAAGGCTCCGGCCGCAAACGCCACCGGGTACCACAGGCTGAAGAACATGTTGCCGCCCGCGATGTTCATCGCTGACGTCATCGCAGACATCAGGCCGCCGATCCAGCCCGCGGCGATCTGGTAAGGCAGCGACATCGCGGTATAGCGGATACTGATCGGAAACAGCTCGACGATGCCGGCGGCCGCGGGCCCCTGCACCATCTGTCCCAGCAGCACCAGAACGACAAGCAAGCCGACCACCTGCAACGCGCGACCCTGCAACAGGTCGCCCACCGACGACAGACGCAGGATCGAGGGATCACCGACCGTCGGATAGCCGGCCGCCTTGACACGCGCGGCGAGCTTGTTCGTGAACGCGGAATCGACCGAGATCGTCTCCTGTCCGATCGTCACCGTGGTCGGGGCGCCTGCCGGCAGGCTGACATTGGCGTAGGTCACCGACAATCGTGTCAGCGTGGCCTTGGCGACGTCGCAGGGGCTGGTGAACCGGGCCGTCCCCGCCGGATTGAACTGGAACGAGCACGTTGCAGGATCGGCGTTGACGCTGACGGAAATGGTGCGTTGAGCGTGATCGAGCGCCGGATTCGCCAGCTCAGCCAGAATGTGGAAAATGCTCAAAGAGGCAACCACCGCAATGGCGCAACCGGCGAGGATGATCGGCTTGCGGCCAACACGGTCGGACCACCAGGCGAAGAAGACGCAGCCGGCGACGCCGACGATTGTCGCGGTGACAACCAGCAGGTTCGCCGAATAGCTGTCGACCTTCAGCGAGATCGTCAGGAACGCAAGAATATAGAACGTACCGACGGAGCCGAGCACGGCGGTCGCGGCGCTCATGCCGAACAGCGCGATCAGCCCGAGGCGGATGTTGCTCCAGCGGCCCAGCGCCTCGCGCAACGGCGCGCGCGATTGGCGGCCCTCGGCCTTCATCTTGAGGAACGCCGGGCTCTCCTCGAGCCCCAGCCGGAGCAACAGCGACACCACCAGCAGCGGTGCCGAGGCGAGCAACGGAATGCGCCAGCCCCACAGCCTGAACTGCGTATCGTCGAGCATACTCTGGGTGATCATGACCACCGCCAGCGCGAGCAGCAGGCCGAGCGTGATGCTCGCCGGGATGCAGCCGACATAGAAGCCACGCCGGCCCGGCGGCGCATGCTCGGCGACATAGATCGCCGCACCGCCGAACCCGCCGCTGATGGCAAGGCTCTGCAGGATGCGCGAGCCGACGAGGATGATCGGCGCGGCGATGCCGATCTTATCCGACGTCGGCAGCAGGCCGACGATCAGTGTCGACGCGCCCACGATCACGACCGTCGCGAAAAAGGCGGGCTTGCGGCCCACCAGGTCGCCGAATCGGCCCCACACCAGCGCGCCGAACGGGCGCACCAGGAGGCCGACGTAAATCGTCAGCTGCGCGAAGATGCTGCGGATCGTATCGTCGAACTGACCGAAAAACTTGATGCCCAGGATCATGGCGAGCGCGCCATAGAGAAAGAAATCGTACCATTCCAGGATCGTACCGACGCTCGAAGCGATGATGACCCGCCGCTCGTCCCTCGTCATCCGCGTCGTCTCAACAGGCGCGGATGCATTGACCAAAGTCGACATATGAAATTTCCCCCCAGACAAAAATCGAAAGGCCCGTTGCGCCCACGATCTCGACCGGCGTGCACGATCCACCGCAGCGGATCATCACCACCGGCCTCGTCTCAAGCGCTGCGCCAGCTGGCAACCCCGCCGACGGCATCTCTGCCGGTAGCACCACCATCGGTGCACCGGCAAGGCTTGCGGATGCGATCGGCGGCCGGAAGCCGGCAATGCCGCAGCATGATGCGGGCGTGCAGATCAAACCGCTGGTATCGGAGTCCGTCGCAGCCGGCGAAAGGTAGATGGCAACCGTCGGCGGCGATATGGTCGCGCGCGGATTACCGCTCGCACCAGACGCGGCGCCGTTGCTGGTGCAACGCAACACACAGCGGCCAGGCCGACGATGAGAACAGTCGAGCCGGATCGAACGACCAGCGTCAGCGATCCGACACCATCTGCAGCGCGCGGAACGTCAGCCGCTTGGCATCATGGATGCCCGACAGGTACAGCTTCATAATGCAGTCGGATACCGCCTTGCGGTCGCATCCGGTCAACGACACCACGGCCTCGACGGCCATCTTCTGCGCGTCCATGTGGCTTCCTCACACAGCTCGCCCGGCCCGACCATCATGGTGAGCATCCGGTTAACGGACCGTTCCTTTCGCTGATTTGCGGCGTCCCCGTCACTACGTGGAATTGCGCACCCGGTGCCTGCAGCAACGGGCGCGCGGGCCTCATCCTTCGAGACGGCTGCGATGCAGCTGTGCGGCACGCGAGTAGCCACACCCAATGCGTCATTGCCGGACTTGATCCGGCAATCCAGCTGGCTCACCCCACGGCGAGAAGCTCAAAGCTGGATCACCGGGCCTCGACGCTTCGCGTCGGCCCGGTGATGACACCGAGAACGGAGAGCCGCATCGTTCCCAGGGCGACAGTCAACGCCATCGACATGGCAGAGACCTGATGCCTCAACGCCCTGCTCCTCAGCTTCGCTCCCCCTCCTTCGGCTGGTACCGCGCCTCGATCTCCGCCCAGCGTTCGAAGCCGACGATCGACTTGTAGTCCTCGAAGCCGACGCCCTTGCCGGCGAAGCCGATGTCGCCGCGGGCGAGGCTGTCATAGACGTTCTGCATGGCGCGCACCGCATGCATCAGCGCCGAGATGCCGTAGATCACGATGCGAAAGCCGAGGTCCTCGAGCTCCGCCGGGCGCAGCAGCGGCGTGCGGCCGCCTTCCAGCATGTTGGCGAGCTGCGGCACGTCGAAAGTGCGGCCGATCACTGCCATCTCCTCGACGCTGGTCGGCGCCTCGATGAACAGCGCGTCGGCGCCGGCGCGGGCGTAGCGCTCGCCGCGGCGCAGCGCCTCGTCGAGGCCATAGACCTCGCGCGCGTCGGTGCGGGCGATGATGTAGGTGTCGCGGTTGATGCGGTTCTCGGCCGCAGCGCGGATGTTGGCCTCCATCTGCGCGCTGGACAGCAGTTGTTTGCCGGCGATGTGGCCGCAGCGCTTGGGCGACACCTGGTCCTCGAAGAACACCGCCTGCGCGCCGAGCCGCTCGTAGAAGTTGATGGCGTGCACCACCGTCTTGACGTCGCCATAGCCGTTGTCGGCATCGACCAGCACCGGCAGGTCGGAGCCGGCCATGGTGTCGCGGATGCCAGCGCCGATCTCGCCGAGCGCGACGAGGCCGATATCCGGCACGCCATAGCGCGCGCCGACCAGCGGAAAGCCGCCGATGAAATAGGCCTTGAAGCCGGCGCGCTGGATCAGCCGCGCGCTGATGGCATCGTGGGCGCCGGGCAGCACCAGCGGCCGCTCGCTGGCCACCAGCTGTCGAAACGTGGTCATCGGTCGAAGATCTCCTGTGGTCCGTCCGCCACCGTTTAGCGGCAATCACGGCGCCCGTCTCGGAGAAATCAGCGCCGTTCTAGCCAGCGCTGCGTCGGGAACAGGCGCAGTTGCCAGCGCCGCGCCGCCTCGCCGCCGACGCCGCGCGGCATGAACAGCATGATCAGGATCGCCAGCGTGCCCAGCACCACGAGATAGAGACTGCCATACTGCGACAGGTAGGTCTGCAGCCCCCACAGCAGCAGCACGCCGACCATCGGCCCCTCGATGGTGCGCACGCCGCCGATCACCACGATGAAGATGACATAGGCCGTCCAGTCGGTGACGCTGAAGGCGGCATCCGGCGAGATGCGCGCTTTCTGCAGGTAGACGACCGCGCCGATGATACCGGTGGCGAACGCCACGATCACCCACAGGCCGTAGCGGATCCGCCCGGTGCGCACGCCGACGCTGCGCGCCGCCGCGGCATTGTCGCGACTCGCGGCGAGCGCGAGCCCGAGCCGCGAGCGCACGAACGCATAGAGGGCGAGCGTGATCGCGACGGCGAGCACGAGCGCCAGCCAGTACACCAGAACGTCGCGCGCTGCCGCCGGACGCAGGCCGAGCAGCGCCTGCACCGCCTTGAGGCCGGCCATCTGCGACAGCTCCGCCGGCGCGATCGACATGCCGGTGCCGCCGCCAAGCGACTTGACCTGGGCGCAGACCAGCCGCAGCGCCTCCGCCGCGACCCAGCTGCCGATGGCGAAATACGGTCCCTCCAGGCGGAACAGCAGCGGCCCGAGCACGGCGGCAACCACCGCCGCGGCGATGCCCGCGAGCAACACGGCGAGCAGCGGATCGCAGCCGGCGATGACGATCGCGCCGAACAGCGCGTAGCCGCCGAGGCCGACGAACGCCTGCTGGCCGACCGAGACGAGACCACCCCAGCCGGCGAGCGCATTCCAGAGCTGCGCCAGCGCCAGCATGGTGAAGACGAAGATCAGATCCTGGATGAGGTTGCGCGAGGCGACCGCCGGCAACGCGGCGAGGCCGACGACGACCACGACACCGACGATCCCGGCGACGCGCGACAGCCGCGTGCCGACGCGGACCTGCCACAGCGGCGCGTCGCTGCACTCTGCCGCATCCGCGGACACTGCCACGCGCTCGGAGACGCTGTGCACGGTCATGGCCGCCTCGCGGGAAACAGGCCGCGCGGCCGCACCATCAGCACCGCGAGGAAGGCGAGATGGCCGGCGAGGATCTGCCATTCCGGATTCAGCCGCGCGCCGACGCTCTGCGCCAGCCCCAGTACGATGCCGCCGGCGAGCGTGCCCCACAGGCTGCCGAGGCCGCCGATGATCACCGCCTCGAACGCATAGAGCAACCGCGCCGGCCCGATCGAGGGATCGAAATTGGCGCGGATGCCGAACACGATGGCAGCGATCACCGAGACCGCGAGCGACAGTCCCACCGCGATGGCATAGACGCTGCGCTCGTTGACGCCCATCAGCTGCGCGATGGCCGGATTGTCGGCGGTGGCGCGGAAGGCGCGACCGAGCGATGTGCGATAGAACACCAGCTGCAGCAGCACCACCGCGGCAATGGCGATGACGAGGGCGATCAGCGGCGCGAGCCCGACGCTGAGCCCGGGCGTGAGCGTCACCGACGCCGCGTCGAACGCCCCGGCCTGCAGCCGGCGGCTGTCGGCACCATAACCCAGCAGCAGGCCATTCTGGATCACGATCGACAGGCCGAAGGTGACGAGCAGCGGCGGCAGGATGTCGTCGCCGAGCACCCGCTGCAGCACGAGGCGCTGCAGGGCGAAGCCGAGCACGAACATCGCCGCCACCGCGACCAGCGTCGCCGCCGCGAGCGGCAGGCCGAACGCCGTGGTCAGGCTGAGCACGAGATAGGCGGCGAGCAGCACGAGATCGCCATGGGCGAGGTTGACCAGCCGCATGATGCCGAAGATCAGCGACAGCCCCAGCGCGAACAGCGCATAGACGCCGCCGAGCAGCACGCCTTCGATGACCGTATCCAGTCCGCTCATGACGCCCTCATGTTCCGAAATAGGCGGCGTGGATGGCGTCGCGATCGACGCCATGGCTTGCGCCCTGCAGCGTCACCCGCCCCTCCTGCAGGCAGTAGAAGCGGTCGGTGGCGCGCAGCGCGCGGGCAATATCCTGCTCGACCACGACCACCGCGGTGCCGTTACCCCGGATCTGCGGCAGCATGCGGTAGATGTCCTCGACCACGATCGGCGCCAGTCCGAGGCTGATCTCGTCGCACAACAGCACCGTCGGATTGGACATCAGCGCGCGGCCGATCGCCACCATCTGCTGCTGACCGCCGGACAGCACGGTGACCGCGCTGCGCCGCCGCTCGTGCAGCACCGGAAACATGCGGTAGACCGCGGCGAGGTCCCACGGCGCGGCGCGTTCGCCGCCATAGGCGCCGATCAGCAGGTTCTCCTCCACCGACAGCGAGGCAAACAGTTGTCGCCCCTCGGGCACGAGGGCAAGGCCGAGCCGGACGACACGCGCCGCCGGCGCGTCGCCGATCGGCCGCCCGCCGAGGCGGATGGCGTCGGCGTGGTTGCGCACGAGGCCGGCGAGCGATTTCAGCAGCGTCGACTTGCCGGCGCCGTTGGCCCCGATCACTGCGACGGCCTCGCCCGCGGCGAGTTCGAAATCGATGCCGAACAGCGCCTGGAAGTCGCCGTAGAAGGCATCGAGCGCGCTGGCGCTGAGCAACGCGGTCATGCCGGCACGCCCATATAGATCGTCTGCACCTCGCGCGAGCGCATCACGGTCGCCGGATCGCCCTCCGCCACCACGCGGCCGAAGTCGAGCACCATCAGGCGGCCGACCACGGCGAGCAGCGCATGCACGACATGTTCGATCCAGACGATGCCGACGCCCTGCGCATGGATGCCGCGGATGGTGACGACGAGCTCGCGGCACTCGCCTTCGGTGAGGCCGCCGGCGATCTCGTCGAGCAGCAGCAGGCGCGGCCGCGTCGCCAGCGCCCGCGCCAGCTCCAGCCGTTTGCGGTCGAGCAGCGGCAAACTGCCGGCGAGACGGTTGGCCCTGCCTTCGAGCCCGGTGAGCGCGAGCGTCGTGCCGCAGTGCTGCACCGCCTCGGCTTCCGACAGGCTGCCGCCGAACAGCGCCGCGACCGCGAGGTTCTCGTAGACCGAGAGATGATCGAACGGCTGCGGGATCTGGAACGAGCGACCGATGCCGGCGCGGCAGCGCGCCTCCGGCGGCAGCGCCGTGATATCGGCGCCATCGAGCATGACGCGACCGGCATCCGGCCGCAGCATGCCGGTGATCAGGTTGAACAGCGTCGACTTGCCCGCGCCATTCGGCCCGATGACGCCGAGCGCCTCGCCCGGCGCCAGCGCGAGGTCGATGCCGTCGGCGACCACGATGGCGCCGAAGCGTTTGGAGACGCTGTGGAGTTGAAGCATGGCCATGTTCGCAGCTCGTCGCAACCTATCGATGTGAAGCAACTCCTCATGGTGAGGAGCGCGGAACGCGCGTCTCGAACCATGAGGCCCGGCTCTCGCCATCCGTGGCCTCATCCTTCGAGACGCCCGCCGTGCGGGCTCCTCAGGATGAGGGGATGGGGCGGCGCACGCTCCGCAAACCGCCGCCGCCCGCCACCCTCAGCTCAGCGCCTGCATCTCGCCGCCGAGCGGGATTTGCGACGCCGTGCGGTTTTCGGTGATGACCATGTCGTACCTGTCGCCGTTGAGACGCCACTGGCCGCCGACCAGCGGCGTCTTGGCGATGTTCTTCGCGGCGAATGGCGGCACCTTGTCGGAGCCGAACGCCACCGGGCCCACAATGGTGTCGAGCCTGGTCGCGCCGATCGCCTTCGCCAGCGCCGCGCCGTCGTTCGGATCGGCCGCGCGCTTGAGCGCATCGACCGCGACCTCGAACAGCGAATGCACGAAACCGATCGGCTGCGTCCACTGCTTGCCGGAGGCCTGCTCGTATCCCCTGGCGAGTTCAGCGGCGCTGATGCCTGTCAGACTCGACTTGTAGGGATGGCTCGGCGTCCACCACACCTCGGTCGAGATGTTGTTGCCACCCTTGCCCAGCGCCCGCACCGTGGTCGGGAACAGCAGCGCCTTGGCGACCGACACCACCTTCGGCTTGTAGCCTTTCTGGCGCGCCTGATTCCAGAACGTGGTGAAGTCCGGCGGGATGATGACGCCGGTGACGATCTCCGCATCGGCGCCGCGGAAGGCGGCGATCTGCGAGCTGAAGTCGTCGGTGAGATTCTGGAAGCGGCCGGGATCGGTCAGCTTGTAGCCGCCCTTGGCCAGCACCGGTGGAAAGCCGATGGCGCCGTCGCCCCAGGCATTGCCGTCGGCGTCGTTGGGGAACAGCGCGCCGACCGACTTGTTGGTCGCGACCTGGCTCCACATCCCGGTGAACACTGCGATGACGTCCTCCAGCCCCCAGAAGTAATGGAAGGTGTAGTCGAACGGCTTCCAGCTCTTCGGGTCGGCCGGGTTGGCCTGGCGGCCGATGAAGTTGGTCTGCCACGGCGCGACGCTGGACAGGCACGGCACCTGCTCGAGCTCGCACTGGGTGGCGACCGGATTGTTGGTCTCGGGCGTCGCCCCGACCACGATCATTGCGACGTTGTCGCGGGTGATCAGCTCCTTGGCGACCTCCGCCGCGCGGTTGGGATTGGACTGGCTGTCCTTGGTGACGACCTCGACCGGCACGGTCTGGCCGCCGAGCTTGAGGCCGTCCTTCACCACTTTCCGGAATTCGCCGAGCACGAAATCGTCGGCCTCCGCGAACGCGGCGAGCGGGCCGCTCTTCGGCGACACGTAGCCGATGCGGATCGGCTTGGCGGCGGCCCGCACCGCCGGGCTTGCGAACGTCGTCGTGCCCGCGGCGATGCCGCCGGCGATCCCCTGCAGCAGGCGGCGGCGGTCGATCCGCCAGGGCGTCGCTGTCGTCAGCTTGTGGTCCATCGTTCCCTCCTTGTGTTGCAGCCGATGCATTGCCGGCCGCGTTGCTTGCTCAAATTCTCTCGTCCCGGTCGGCCTCGCACGCTGCATTCCTCTTCATGGTGAGGAGGCGCGCAGCGCCGTCTCGAACCATGAGGCCGATGCCGCACCGCCAGTGCCCTCATCCTTCGAGACGAGGATGAGCGGGCGGCCGATCATCTCATGCCGCCGCCGACGCCTTCGGTTGCCGCCCTTCGGCGCCACGGCCCAGGATCGTGCCGAATACCTCGACGAGCTTCGTGGACGCATCGACCTGCGCCGTCTTCGCGCGCCAGGCGACGTACATGTCCGGGCGCACCAGCACGCAGCCGTCCTCGTCGACCTCGCTCTGGCGGAACCAGTCGGCATAGATGTCGAGCGCGTCGCAGCCGGCGGGCCCGATGGTCACGACCTCGACCGGCACGCCATAGGCCGCCTCGACCGCCGCGGCGGCATGGCGCCAGCCATCGCCGCCGATACCGGTGAACAGCGTGAAGCGTCCCTTGCCGGCGAGATCGAGCGTCGACTTGCGCTGCGCCTGATGCTCGACCCAGACATGCGGCAGATGGGCGCCCGGCCAGGTGGTCGCCTGATAGTAGAGCTCGGCGTCGCGCGCGAAGGCCGGCGCCGGCGTGCCATCCGGCACCACGGCGGCCGAGGCATAGCGCTGATTCATCTCGACACCGTGGCAGTTGAACTCGTAGCTCTTGTGCGCCACGGCGTCATAGAAGCGGCGGCGGCGCTCGCGCGCATCGGCCGTGTTGGCCTTGCGCGCGTCCATGTTGCGCCGCGCCTGTGCGGGATCGCTCGACGACAGCAGGCCGACAGCATCGAAGATCGGCTCGAACTCACCGATGCTCTTGTTGGCGCGCTTGACGATCTGCGCGCCCACCGGCTGGCGTTCGGCGCTGTAGCTATCGAGCAGCGACGGCGCGGCCTTGCCCTCCAGGACCAGCTTCAGCTTCCAGCACAGATTGTAGGCGTCCTGGATCGAGGTGTTGGAGCCCAGGCCATTGCTCGGCGGATGGCGGTGCACGGCATCGCCCATGCAGAACACGCGGCCGACGGCATAGTGCCCGGCGTACATCTCGTTGACCGTCCAGGTCGAGGTCGAGCGGATCGTGACGTCGAGGCTGTCGTCGCCGACGAGATTGCGCACGATCGACACCGCCTCGTCATCGCTCAGCCGCCGCTCGCCCTGCGAGATGTCGTAGCCCCAGATGAACAGCCACTCGTTCCACGGCCGCACCATGCGGATGACGCCGGCGCCGATGCCGCCGATCTGCGCGCCCGGCTGCAGCACCCAGTAGAGCACGCTCGGGCGATGGGCGACGTATTTGGTCAGATCCACGTTCGCCACGATGTTCATGCTGCCGGCGCGGCCCATCTGGCCTTCCATCGGCAGGCCGATCACCTCGGCGACGCGGCTGCGGCCGCCGTCGGCGCCGATCAGGTATTTGGCGCGGATCTGCGAGGTCTCGCCGCTCAGGCGATCCCTGACCGTCGCGGTGACGCCGTCGGCATCCTGCACGAGGTCAATGAACTCGGTGTTGAAGCGCAACGAAGTGCCGCGCTGGCCGGCGGCCTCGATCAGGATCGGCTCGAGGAAGTTCTGCGGCAGGTCGCAATGGCTGGTCGGGCTGGCGAGGTCGTAGTCCGCCTTGCGCGCGGGATGGTTGCCCCAGGAATACAGCCGTCCCAGCTCCTCGCCGGCGAGGCTTTCGCAGAACACGTTGTTGGCCATCAAATGCTGCGGCGTGGCGTAGACCTTGGCGCGGTCCTCGAGGCCGAGGTCGCGCAGCACCTCCATGGCGCGCTGGTTGGTGATGTGGGCGCGCGGCGTGTCGGCAAGCCAACCGTATTTCGTCACCAGCATATGCCTGACGCCATAGGTGCCGAGCAGCGCGGCGGCGGTGGCGCCGGCGGGGCCGCTGCCCACCACCAGCACGTCGGTCTCGACGATCGGCTGTCCTGCCTTGGTCATTCCCTCTCTCCGGTTGTTGTTGTGTGTCGTATCGTCGTCCGCGCTCATTCCGCCGCCATCAGCGGCTTTGGCACCGCCCCGCTGCCCGGCTTCATCTGGAAGTGGTAGGTCATGCGGTGCCAGGGGCCGTCGACGCGCTCACCGTTCGGCAGCGTTGGCGTGTCCTGCGCCTCGACCTTCGCCACCAGTTCGTCCTTGACGCCGAACACCGCGTCGGAGCGCAGATACTCGTCGCCCTCGAGGAAGACGTGGGTGATCAGCGGCTCGAAGCCGGCGGCCTTGACCAGGAAGTGGACGTGCGCCGGCCGCATCGGATGGCGCGCGCTGGCGCGGATGAGATCGCCGACCGGGCCGTCGGTCGGGATCGGATAGCTGCACGGCAGAATGGTGCGGAACGAGAACCGCCCGTCGTCATCGGTGACGAAGCGCGCCCGCAGCGACGGTCCCGTCGTGGCGTATTCCGGTTTCTGCGAGTCGTAGAAGCCGTCGTCGTCGGCGTGCCAGACATCGACCTCGGCGCCGGCGATCGGCTTGCCGGCGAGATCCGTGACGCGGCTCTCGACGACCATCGGCGCGCCGTCGATGCCCTTTGAAATATCGCTGCCATGGGGCGTCTGGCGATGATCGCCGACATAGAACGGGCCGAGCACCGTGGTCTCGGTCGCGCCCTCGCGCTCGCGATGGTTGACCGCGTCGACCAGCATGGAAATGCCGAGCACGTCGGACAGCAGGATGAACTCCTGGCGCAGCGGCGTGCACGTCTGCCCGGTGCGGGTGAGGAAGTCGATCGCCTCGTTCCATTCCTCGAAGGTGAGGCCGGTGCGGCGCACGAGGTCGTGCAGCGTCGTGATGGTCTCCTGCAGCAGGTATTTGAGCCGCGGGTTGGGCGTGGCAGCGAATGCCTGCAGCACCTCGGCGGTGAGTGCGTGATCGTCGAAGGTCGTCATCGGCGGATCTCCTCGAACGGGACGGGAGCGTCGCCGCGCCAAGCGGCGGCGATCAGGTTGCGCAGCGCGGCGCGGTCGAGCGGCCGCGGGTTGGGATAGGGGTTGTGAACGGCGAGATCGGCTGCGCGGTCGATGCCGCTCGACGGCATCCCGATGGTGCCGAGCGCCGTCGGCAGACCGAGGGCATGCGCCAGATCGAACAGACCGCGCGGCGCATCCGCGACGCCGAGCGCGCGGGCGACCCGCGCCATGGCGGCCGGCGCGGCCGCGGCGTTGTAGGCGGCGGCATGCGGCAGCACGATCGCGTGGGTTTCGGCATGCGGCAGATCGAAGGTGCCGCCGAGCACATGGCAGAGCTTGTGATGCAGCGCCATGCCGACGGCACCGAGACAGACGCCGCACAGCCACGCACCATAAAGCGCATCGTGGCGGCCGACGGCATCGGCCGGATCGGTGACGATCCGCGGCAGCGCCCGCGCCAGCGCGGCAATGCCCTCTTCAGCCATCAGCGATGTCAACGGGTTGGCGTCAGCGGCATACAGCGTCTCGACCGCATGGGCGATGGCATTGAGGCCGCTCGCCGCCGACACCTGCGGCGGCAGGCCGAGGGTCAGATCGACGTCGTAGATCACGGTGTCCGGGATGATGTCCTGCGACTTGCGCGTCGTCTTCACCCCATGATGGGTCTCACCGAGAATCGGCGTCATCTCGGAGCCGGCATATGTGGTGGGAACGGCGATGTGCGGCAGCCCGGTGCGCAGCGACAGCGCCTTGCCGAGCCCGACGGTCGAGCCGCCGCCGAGGGCGACGAGGCCATCGACCTCGGACGTCTCGACCACCTGCAACGCGGCCTCGGTCACCTCCACCGGCGTGTGCATGCGCGCGCCGGCAAACTGGCCGGCAAGCCGCTCGCCGAGGGTGGCGCCAAGGCGGCGGCCGTCGTCGCGCTGCTGCGGCGTGGTGAGAACGAGAGCGCGGCGGATGCCGAGGCGTTCGACCTCCTCGCCGAGGCGGGCGATGGTGCCGGAGCCGAACAGCACGCGGTATTGCTGCGAGCAGTAGGAAAACGACCGCGGCGTCGCCTCCGGCCCGCCCCCGGGCGCAATGTCCGAAACGATGGCGCGCGCAGGCGCGGCGTCAACATCCGCGGTCGTCATCGGCGTTTTCTCCCCTGCCGGTCGCCCGGCGGTCCTGCTGTTGTGGGGAGGAGGTTAGCGGCGGGCGAGCGCGACCGGCCTGCACGAAACCGGAGGAATCCTGCACAAAGTTGGAAAAATCGCCGGCAGGCCTTCCCGCCGAACGGTCCCGGCCGGGCGCGCGGGCGCTAATGGCTGCGGCGGTAGCGCCCCGGCGTCACGCCGGTGAAGCGGCGGAACATGCGGGTGAGATGTTCCTGGTGGGAGAAACCGCATTGCAGCGCGACGTCGGCGATGCTGTGGGCTTCGTCGGCCAGCAGCGCCTTGGCGCGCTCGATGCGCAGGTTCAGCACATACTGATAGGGCGAGACCCCGGTGGTCGCCTTGAACAGCCGCACGAAATACTCGGTGCTGCGGCCGCACAGCGCAGCCAGAGCATCGAGCCGGATATCGCCCGCGAGATGCACCTCGACATAGTCGCGGACCCGCTGCATCTGCCGCACATTCAGCACCTGCGGATGCTTGCCGGCCTCGGCGGGGCGCTGGTGATAATTGAGGGCGATGAAGCGGTTGGCGATGGCGCGCGCGATCGGATCGGCGAACAGCGACGATGCCGGCAGATGGCCGGTGATGGTGTCGCCGATCGCGGCGGCGAGATGCTCGAGCACCGCATCCTTCTCGCCCAGCATGGGCGCGAGCCCGCCGATCAGACTGCGCGGCTGTTCGGCATCCTCGAACAGGTCGGAACGCAGGTAGATGTGAGTGGAGTCGAGCGCGGCATGCAGCAGCACGTCGCACTCGTGCCCCGCCGGCAGGAAGAACACGCCGCCGCGCGGAATGTGGCGCTCGACCGACCTGCCGTCCACCGTATAGGTGATGTCCACCGGACCGCCGCGATGCAGCACCATCAGGCTGTCGGACAGAGCATGCAGCTTGCCATCATAAGGGCGTTCGCGCTGCACCGAGGCGAACGCAGACGACCAGCCGAGCCCCTCGCTCGAACCGTGGATGTCGGCCTCGAATCGATGCAGGATGCGGTGGGTATCCTCAATTCCGAAAATCGGCTTCGCGTCCATGGACCGCTCGCGGGCTGCGGGACGGCGGCGAGTGAAGCGCAACGGCCGGCGGATTTCAACACGTCCGCTTCCGCGTCAATGTTGCGACGCAGCAGGCTTCCGGGCCGGCAACTGTCCGGCTAGGTTGAACGGGCCTGTTCTCCAACCCTCACGGTCGCCCCGATGCCTCGACGTCCCCTCGCGACGCCCACCACAGCTGTCGCCGAATGCCTGTGCGGCGCGGTCAAGCTGTCGATCGATACGCCCGCGCGCTGGGCTTGGCACGATCACACCGCGGCGAGCCGCACCGCCCATGGCGCTGCCTATGCCACCTATGTCGGCAGCTGGCGCAAGCGTTTTCGCGTGCTCGCCGGCGAGGAGCACATCCGGCGCTATCAGGAGGCGAAAACCGGTGCGACGCGCAGCTTCTGCGAACGCTGCGGCACGCCGCTGGCCTACGAGCGCGCACGCTCGCCGCACATGGTCAACATCCCCCGTGCGCTGTTCCGCAGCCGCACCGGCCGCCAGCCGCTCTATCACATTGGCATCGACGAATTGCAGGAGTGGACCTATGCCGGCGAACCGCTGGTGCCGCTGAAGGGATTTCCCGGCGTGGTGTGGGAGCGCCCGCGCAAGCGCCGACGCGGCCGCGACGACGATGGCCGCGTGATGTAGGCGTGACGCGCGCATCGCTGGCACGGATGAGCACAGCGATATCCGGGAATGCCGTGACGAAGCCATTGCCGACGCGAAAGCCCCCGCATGTCGCTGCGCTCATACGGGCTACGCCTCTTCCCTCATGGTGAGGAGCGCGGCGCCGAGGCGATGCGATAGAGCCATGCGATTGAATGCGCCGCGCGTCTCGAACCATGAGGCCCGGGCAGTGCTGCAAGTTGTCCTGCGCTGCGCCCCGGCCTCATCCTTCGAGACGCCCGCTGCGCGGGCGCCTCAGGACGAGGAGAACGAGGATGCCGAAAATCACAAACGAAACCCATGACAAATGACCATCGGGCCGGCGCTTGCGCACCGGCCCGACAGCTTGTCATCCGACAGACGAAACTACGACGAAACTACGCCGCCTTGTCGACCACGACCTTGGCGGCATCGGCGATGCCGCGGGCCATGGAGACGAACTCGCTCGGCATCATCACCAGCGTCATGGTGTTCTGCTCCGCGCCGACCTCGGTGATCATCTGCATGCGGCGCAGCTCGAGGCCGGCCGGATTCTGCATGATCACTTCCGCCGCCTGGCGCAGTTGCTCGGCGGCCTCAAGCTCGGCGCCCGCCTTGATCACCCGGGCGCGGCGCTCACGCAGCGCCTCGGCCTCCTGCGCCAGTGCACGCTGCATGGTCGGCGGGATCTCGACGTTCTTCATCTGCACCAGTTCGACCTTGACGCCCCACGGCTCGGTGATGCCGTCGACCGTCTCCTGGATCTGGCTGGCGATCGAGTCCTGCGCCTTGAGGATCTCGTCCAGCGTGTGCTGGCCGAGCACCGTGCGCAGCGTGGTCATCGCCACCTGGACCACCGCGTTGCCGACAGTCCTGACCTCCATCACCGCACGCTCGGGATCGAAGATGCGAAACCAGATCACCGCGTCGACCTTGATCGGCACGTTGTCCCGGGTGATGCCTTCCTGCTGCTCGACATCCGCGGTCACGGTGCGCAGGTCGATCTTGATCTGCCACTCCAGCCACGGCCAGATGAAATAGAGGCCGGGTCCGGCAATGCGATCGAAATTGCCGAGCTGGAAGATGACGCTGCGCTCATACTGGTTGGCGGTGTGCACGCTCTTCACCAGCAGCACGAGCGCCACCACGACGACAATGATCAGAGGAAAAACCAACGGGTAGTCCACGACACGCTCCCATATAATGTCTTTGGTCGCGACCCGACCAAATGAGAACAAAATAGGAACGCTATCCTGAATTTTCAAGGGGCACAGCGCCATCACTTTGCCGTGCGGCGGCCTCACCTCGCAATCACGGCGCGCTGATCACCCGTCATGCATGCGCGGCGAAGCGATCAGCACCGCGACGATGCATGTTTCCAGCAACGCCGCCTTGCTAGGCCGCCGGAAGCCCGAGCGGGCTGAGGCGCGGCAGCGGCGGCGCCTGATCGGGCGCGCCCAGCAATGCGATAAGCTCGCGCTTGAAGCGCACGAACGCCATGTCGGTCAGCAGGTCGCGGCTGCGCGGCCGCGGAAAGTCCAGCCGCAGGTCGGCGATGATCCGGCCCGGGCGTGGACTGAGCATCAGCACGCGGTCGCCGAGAAACAGCGCTTCGTCGATGTCGTGGGTCACGAACACCGTGGTGGTCGGGATCTCGCTCCAGATCTCCAGCAGCAGATCGTGCATGCGCGCCCGCGTCAGCGCGTCGAGCGCGCCGAACGGTTCGTCCATCAGCAGCACGCGCGGATGGTTGATCAGCACGCGGGCGATCTCGACGCGCTGCTGCATGCCGCCGGACAGCTGGGACGGATAGACCGCCTCGAAACCTGCGAGCCCGACCCGCCGCAACAGCGCATCGGCCGCCGCATGGCGCTCGGCGCGGCCGACGCCGCGCATCTTCAGGCCGAACGCGACGTTGTCGCGCACCGTCTTCCAGGGAAACAGCGTGTGCTGCTGGAATACGATGCCACGATCCGGGCTCGGCCCCACGATATCCAGATCGTCGACGATGAGACGGCCGGCCGTCGCCGGCAGATGCCCGGCGATCACGCCGAGCAGCGTGGACTTGCCGCAGCCGGACGGGCCGAGGATGCAGACGAGTTCGCCCGGCTCGATGGTCACGGTGAAGTCGCCGAGCGCGGCAAAGGCGGCCGCGCCCTCCCCGAGCCGGATCGACAGCCGATCGGCGACGATGCGTCCCGCCGTCACCGCCTGGCGTGTCAGGATCGCATCCATCAGCGCGCCACCGCCGGCCGCTGCCACGGCGTCAGCGCGCGGCCGAGCGCCGTCAGCCCCCAGCTGCTGCCCATGCCGAACAGCCCGATCACCAGCATGCCGACAATGATGTCGGCATAGTTCTGCAAGGTGTAGGCCTCCCAGGTGTAGTAGCCGATGCCGAACTGGCCCGCGATCATCTCCGCGGTGACAAGGCAGAACCACGACGTGCCCATGCCGATGGCGAGGCCGGTGACGATGCTGGGCGCGGCGCCCGGCAAGACGATCTCCCACAGAATGGCGCGGGAGCCGCCGCCGAGGCTGCGCGCCGACGCCACGAGGCGCCGGTCGACATGGGCGACGCCATGGACGGTGTTGAGGATGATCGGAAACAGCGCGCCGATGAAGGTGATGAAGACCATCGACAATTCCGACGACGGGAACATCAGGATCGCCAGCGGGATCCAGGCGACTGCCGGGATCGGCCGCAACAGCTCCAACGGCGGCAGCAGCACGTCGCTGGCGACGCGCGAACGGCCGATGGCGAAGCCCAGTGCCACGCCGGCCAGCACGGCCGCGGCATAGCCGGCAAATACCCGGCCGAGGCTCGCCCCGACATGGGACAGCAGTTTTGGCGAGCGCAGCAGCACCAGCAGCGCCTCCGCCACCTCGACCGGCGTCGGCACGTTGCGGAACGTGACGATGCCGAGATTGAGCCGCAGCGACGACGCCAGCTGCCACAGCACGAGGCACGCCGCGATCGAGCCGACGCGCAGCGCGAGACGCACCGCCGGCCGCGCCGGGAGCGTCGTGGCCGGCGCCATGGTCAGCGGCTCGCGACCAGCGCGGCGCGGGCCCCGGCGAAGTCCAGAACCTCGCCGCCATGCGCCTTGGCCCAGGCCTCCGCGCTATCCTTGCCGAGGAACGCGCTGAACTCGTCGCGTGCACCACGCACGAAGAAGGCCTGTTGCGCGAACAGCTTGATGCCGCTCTCGCGGTCCTGGGCATAGACGACGCGGACGGCCTTGCCCTCCTTCTCCAGTGCGGCGAGCGCACGCAGCGCATTCTCCGGCGACGCGTAGTGGCGCACCAGCGGCTCGCCCTTGACCCAGATCTGCGCGACGCGCGAGACGTCGGTGATCGGCGCGCCGGTCGCCGCGTCGTTGGCCTTCAGCGACGATGGCGCATAGTTCTTCAGCTCGGCGTCGTAATCGCGCCCCACCTGCACGAACGCGGCGCGGATGAATTTGTCGGTGACGAAGCTGTCGAGCGCGACATCGCTGTCGGCGCGCTTGAGCAGCTTCAGCGTCTCCAGCGAGGTCTGCACCGCCTGGCGGTATTCCGCCTTCCAGGTCAGGCCGCGCGTCTGCAGCCCGAGCGGGCCGTGGAACAGGTAGTCGACCTCGGCCTCGATGCCGGTGACGCGGGCGATCAGCTCGCTGTAGGTCTCGGGTTCGGCGGCGATCAGGCGATCGGCCTCGAGCGCGGCCCGCAGGTAGGCGATCACGATCTCCGGATATTTGTCGGCATAGTCGCCATCGACCAGCGCGCCATGGAAGGTCGGCGCGTTGGCCTGCGCACCGTCGAAGATCTTGCGCGCGAAGCCGCGCCAGGGAAACAGCTCGGCGAACGGCACGAAGTCGGCATGGGCCTCGATCTTGCCGGCCTGCAGCGCGGGCCCCGCAACTTCCGGCGCCTGGGTGATGATGCTGACGTCGGTTTCGGGATTCCAGCCCTGCGCCTTGATCGCGCGCAGCAGCATGCCGTGCGCGGTCGAGGCGAAGGGTACCGAAATGGTCTTGCCCTTGAGATCGGCGACCGACTGGATCGGCGACGCCGTCGGCACGACGATGCCATTGCCGCTGCCCTTCGGGCCGCCGGACAGCGTCGTGATGAACAGGCTGCGGCGGCCGGCCTTCTGGAACGCGACGCCGTTGAGCGAGCCGGGGAAATCGGCCATCGCGCCGAAGTCGAGCTTGCCCGCCACCATCTCGTTGGTGAGCGGCGCGCCGCTGGTGAAATTGCGCCACTGGATGTCGTAGGTGACGTCCTTGTACTTGCCGTCATGCGGCAGGTACTTCTCCAGCAGCTTGAGCTCGCGGATCAGCAGGCCGCCGGTCGCGCAGTTGATCGTGGTGTCCTGCGTGCCGATCGCCACGCGGATGGTCTCCGCCTGCGCCGCGCCGGCAAGGCCGAGCGCCAGCGCGACGATCGACGACAATCCAAGACGCATCATCTTCAATCCCCCGTGCCACATCCCCGTCGCCATCATCGCGACGGTCACATCGTCCACGGTCACCGTAGCGACGGCCGGCAGGCGCTGAAGCAATTACTTGCAGGGGTCGCTGTGGCAAACGCGTCGCATCCGTCCGGCCGCGGGCGGCAATGACGGCAGGCGCGAAAAGAATCTTTCTCATCGCGCGCGCATAACAGATGAATTCTTATCCTGGCCACGCGAAACTCCACGCGGCTGTCCCAACTCGATCGCCGCGGCGTCAAAGCAGTGGACTTCCGGCCGCCGCCGTCCTTACTTTGCGCACCTATGCCGCGCGCATCAGCAGACATGGCGACGATGACGACCCTCAAGCTTGCTTCCGACACCTCCGTTCGCAACCGCGCGCGCTCCGCACCCGTCCTGGCGGAAGGCTGGAGCGGAGCCGACGCGCGCCGCGGCACGCGGCCGGCGGCAAGCCATGACGCCGGTGGATCACCGCGGCCGGCGCGCAGCTCCGCGCTGTTCATGAGCGAGAGCATCGAGGGACTCAATGTCGGCGCCCATTTCCTCGACCGGCTGGCGCCGCGGGAACGCGAACAATTGCTGGCCTCCGGCCGCACGCTCCTTGCCCGCCAGAACGAGATGGTGTTCAGCCAGGGCGATCCGCATGACGGCATCTTCATCATCACCCGCGGCCAGGTGCGGGTGTATTACACCGCCCCGTCCGGCCGCGAGATCACGCTGGCGTACTGGACGCCGGGCCATTTCATCGGCGGGCCGGAGATCAGCGGCGGCGGCACCCACATGTGGTCGGGCATCGCGATCGACGATTGTGAATTCGTGGCCTTGTCGGGGGCGACGCTGCAGCGCGTGCTGCGCGAGATCCCGGCGTTCGCGCTGGCGCTGATCGACGGCCTTGTGGCCAAGGGCAAGTGCTACTCGTCGATGGCGCAGATGCTGGGCACCCGCTCGGTGATCGAGCGCCTCGCGCAGTACCTGCTCAATCTCGCCGAGCTCGAAGGCATCGCCGAAGGCGACACCGTGCTGCTCGGCCGCAAGACCACCCACGACCAGATCGCCGCCATGGTGGGCTCGACCCGCCAATGGGTGACGATGATGCTGAAGCGCTTCCAGGCCAAGCGCATCATCGCCATTGAGGGCGGCGCGATCCGCATCCTGCGTATCGACCAGCTCGAAGCCATCCTGTTCAGGGACTGACCGCGGCCGGTCGTTTAACCGCCCGCGCTGTCGATCCGCCCAAGCGCCCACGCCGCCGTCTTGCGCACGTCGGGATCGCCGTCCGGCGCCCGCGCCGCCAGCGCGGTGCGCGCCCGGGGATCGCCGATCTCGCCGAGCGCTGCGGCCGCCTCCTTGCGCAGCGACGGCAGGTCGTGATCGAGCAGCGCGATCAGCGCCACAACCGCCTCGCGCGCCCTGAGCTTGCCGAGGCTCTGCGCCGCCTTCTGGCGCACCTGCCAGAACGCATCGCCGAGCACAGCCACGAGTGGCGCCGCCGCGGACGCCACGCCGATGCGGCCGAGCGCTTCTGCCGCCGCAGCGCGCACCTCCCAGTCGGCATCGTGCAGCGCCGCCGCGGCGCCGCGTGCGGCCTCCGTCGTCCGGGCGAAGCACAGCGCGTTGACGGCGGCGAGCCGCACGCGCGCACTGGGATCGGCGACGGCGCCGATCAGCGCCGGCACCGCCTCGGCCGGCTTGAGATAGCCGATGACGCTGACCGCCTGTCCGCGCACCTCGGCGTCCGTATCGGCCAACGCCGTGACAGCGGGCGCCAGCGCCGCCGGCGCACGCAGGGCTTTGAGCGCCCGGAAGGCGGCCGCGCGGACGAAGGCCCGCGGAACCGTCACCAGCGGCAGCAGCGCCGCGGCGGCGTCGATGTCGCGCAGCTCAGCCAGACTGTCCGACGCCGCGTCGGCAACCTCGCCGTCGGCATCGAGCAGGCCATGCGCCAGGGCCTGTGCGACCTCGCGGCCGTCGAATTCGCCGAGGGCGCGCGCCGCCTGCAGCCGCACTTCCCGCGCTTCATCGCCGATGGCCACGGCGAGGTGCGCGACCGCGTCCGCGCTCGACGTCTCCGCCAACGCGATCACCGCAAGACGACGGACCGACGCGTCCGGGCTCGCGAGATCCGCGGCAATCTCGGCGACATCGCCGAACGCCTCGAAGGGATCGAAGCTCGCCATCCCCGTCTCCTCAGCGCAGCAGGTAGGGGATGTTGACCGTCACCGCGCCGGTCGGGCAGTCGGTCTCGCAGGGCATGCAGTACCAGCATTCGTCGTACTTCATGTAGGCCTTGCCGGTGAGGTCGCTGATCCGCAGCACGTCGAGCGGGCAGACGTCGACGCAGACGGTGCAGCCCTTGTCGGCGATGCATTTGGCGTCATCGACGACGACGGGCACGGTGGTGGGGGCATGGACAAGCGGCATGGCGGTTCCTTGTGTCAGGCAGTCTGGCGGATGCGCTGGCGGTCGTAGGCGCCGCGCTCGGCCTCGTCGATCGGCACGATGTAGGGCGCGACCGCGCGCTTCTCGGCGGTCATCTTGCCTGCCGCCTTGCGCACCAGGCTGTGGCAGAACCATTCGGCGTCGTTCTTGTCGGGATGATCGACGCGGTGGTGGTAGAGCCCCCAGCGGCTCTCGGTGCGGTACAGCGAGGCGAACGCCGCCATGTCAGCGCAGTCGAGGATCGATGACACCTCCAGCGCGCGCATCAGCTCATGGGCGTCGCGCGCCACCATCGCGGTGTCGAGGTCGTCGCGCGCTTCGGCAAAGCGCGCCTGCCCGAGCTGCATCCGCGCCGTCACCTTGGGCGGCTGCAGGTAGTCGTTGACCAGGCGGCGCACCTTGTATTCGAGCTGGTTGGGCGGAATGCCGTCGTCGCGCCGGGTCGGCGCCAGCACCCGCGCCTGCTCGCGCACGACATCCTCATGGTCATAGGCCGGCAGGTCGATGTCGGCGGCATGGTCGGCGGCGTGCTCGCCGGCCACCGCGCCGTTGGTGAACGCGCCCAGCATGTAGTTGTGCGGCACGCTCGCCATGTCGCCGGCGGCGTAGAGCCCGGACACCGTGGTGCGCGCGAAATCGTCGACGAACACGCCGGAGGCGCTATGGCCGGAGCACAACCCGATCTCCGAGATGTGCATCTCAATCATCTGCGCGCGGTAATTCGTGCCGCGGTTGTCGTGGAAACGGCCGCGGCTCGGCCGCTCCACCTTGTGCAGCACCGCCTCGATCTGGCCGATGGTGTCGCTGTGCAGATGGTTGAGCTTGAGGAACACCGGCCCCTTGCCCGACTGCAGCTCGTTGTAGAACTCCTGCATCATTTGGCCGGACCAGTAGTCGCACTCGATGAAGCGGCGGCCTTCGCTGTTGGCGGTGTAGGCGCCGAAGGGGCCGGCGACATAGGCACAGGCCGGACCGTTGTAGTCCTTGATCAGCGGGTTGATCTGGAAGCACTCGAGGTTGGCGAGCGCCGCGCCCGCGTGATAGGCCATGGCATAGCCGTCGCCGGAGTTGGTGGCGTTCTCGTAGGTGCCCCAGAGATAGCCGGAGTGCGGCAGGCCGAGGCGGCCGGCGGCACCTGCACACAGGATCACCGTCTTCGCGCGCAGCACCAAGAGCTCCGCGGTGCGGGTGTTGACGGCGATGGCGCCGGCGATGCGGCCGTCGGCGGCGGTGAGCAGCCGCGTCGCCATGAAGCGATTGGAGATCAGCACCCGCTCGCGCCGCAACTGGCGGTACAGCGCCTTCTTGATGGTGTCGCCGTTCGGCATCGGCAGCACATAGGAGCCGAGGTGATGCACCTTCTTGACGTCGAAGTCGCCGTTCTCGGTCTTCTGGAACTTGATGCCGAAGCTGTCCAACTCCTGGATCATGTCGAAGCAGCGCGAGGCGTATTTATAGACCGCCGCCTGGTCGACGATGCCGTCGTTGGCGATGGTGATTTCCTTGGTGTACTGCTCGGGCGTGGCATAGCCCGGCACCACGGCGTTGTTGAGCCCGTCCATGCCCATAGCGATGGCGCCGGAGCGCTTGACGTTGGCCTTCTCCAGCAGCACGACGCGCGCCGCCGGATTGCGGCGCTTGGCCTTGTAGGCGGCCATCGGGCCGGCGGTGCCGCCGCCGATCACCAGCACGTCGCAGTCGACCTCCGACACCCCGTCTCGAATCTCGTCCATGTTGGCTTCCTTCACGCCGCCTCGAGGCCCGCCAGCGAGCGCAAGTAGGACCAGGGATAGATGCCGCGGTGATGGCCGTCGGAAAACACCAGCCGCAGCGCATAGTTGCCGATCGGCTCCGCCGCCTCGACGCGCAGGTCCGCCGGCAGCCGCAACTCGATGCCATCGGCCTGCCGCCGGATCTCGCTCGCCGCACGGCTCGCCCGGCGCAGCAGTTCGGCGTCGAGCCGGCCGGTGCCGTCCGGCCAGGTCAGCACCAGCGTGGTGCCGGGATCGTCCAGTGTGATGTCGGTCGGCTCCATGGCGTCTCTCCGTTCGCAACGTTGTTGTAGGGCGCGCTCTTCGCGGAGGCGCGCAATAAATTGCCCCCGTGCGCCGATCAGCCAGCGCGTTGCGCGCCGGCCGCCTCGCCGCCGTCGCGGCGGCGCGGCGCCCGCTCGACGCCGTACCAGGGCAGCAGCGCGCGCACCGCGCGCTCGAACAGGACATCGGCGCCGAACCCCATGAGGCCGAGCACCGCAAGGCCGACGAACATGTGGTCGACCCGAAACACCTGCTGCGACATCTGGATGAGATAGCCGACACCGTAGGCGGCGCCCGCCAGCTCCGCCGCCACCAGCACCACCAGCGCCACCGACAGGCCGACACGCAAGCCGGCGATGATGAACGGCAGCGCGCCCGGCAGCACCACGAACACGACGTTGCGCCATCCCCTGGCGCCGAGGCTCGCCGCCGCGCGCCCGAGCAGCGGGCTGGCGTCGCGCACGCCCAGATAGGTGTTGACCCACACCGGGAAGAACACACCCCACGCCACCAGGAAGATCTTCGAGGTTTCGCCGATGCCGAACCAGAAGATCGCCAGCGGCACGAATGCCAATGAAGGCACCGCGCGGAACATCTGCACCAGCGGATTGATCGCGCCATGCAGCAGCGGCAGCCGCGCCATCGCGGTGCCCAGCGCGACCGCGAGCGCGGCGCCGGCGGCAAAGCCCACCGCCGCGCGAAAAAGACTGGCGCCGAAGTGACGCAGCAGCTCGCCGCTTGCGAGCAGCTCCCAGGCCGAGGTGAGGATCATGCTCGGCGCCGGCAGCATCACGGCATTGACGAGGCCGCTGCGGCTCAGCGCTTCCCAGGCAAGAAAAAAGATCGCGGTGCCGAGAATGCCGGCGACCGTCAGCCGGTCGATGCGTGCCACCATCGCCCTACTCCGCCGCCTCGAGCCCGATGGCGTGCGCCACCCGCTCATACAGCGCGTTGAACGCCGGCGACGTCCGCCGCCGCGGATAGGGCAGATCGACCGTGATATCCTCGGCGATACGGCCGGGATGGGCCGACATCACCACGAGGCGGGTGCCGAGGCTGATGGCCTCGGCGATGTTGTGGGTCACGAACAGGATGGTCTGGGCCTCGTGCGCCCTGATGTCGATCAGCTTCGTCTGCAGGGAGCTGCGTGTCATGGCATCGAGCGCCGCGAACGGCTCGTCCATCAGCAGCAGCGCCGGTTTGGTCGCCAGCGCCCGGGCGATGGCGACGCGCTGCTTCATGCCGCCGGACAATTCCGATGGGTAGCGCGCACCCGCGTCCGGCAGCCCGACGAGGTCGAGCAGGCGCTGTGCGGCCTCGCGGCGCTCCCGCGCCGGCCGCCCGGCCATGCGCAGGCCGAATGCGACATTGGCCTCAGCCGTCAGCCAGGGAAACAGCGAATAGTCCTGGAATACGACACCACGCTCGGAGCTGGGTCCATCGATCGCCCGTCCGTCGATGCGCACCGTGCCACGGGACGGCGTGACAAAACCGGCAAGGATGTTCAGCAGCGTGGTCTTGCCGCAGCCGCTGGGGCCCAGCACACAGACGAACTCGCCGCGCGCGACGCTGAGCGAGACGCGATCGAGCGCCGCCGTCTCGCCGCGGCCCGAGGCATAGACATGCCCGACATCGACGCAGGAGATCAGCGGCGGCTCGAACGCCGCCAATGGCGCGCGGGCCGCCTGCAGGGTGGTGCCGTGCACGTCGCGCCCCTCGCCTAGTTGCCGCGCGCGCGCTCGAACAGGTCCTGCACCACGACGGTGTCGAAGTCCGGGACCTTGGCGTCGGGCCGCACCAGCTTGTTCTCGACCGCCCAGGCCGCCTGGCGCTTGAGCTCGGCGACCAGCTCCGGCTTGTCGAGCGCAAGACGGAAATTGGCGCGCGGCCAGAACGCGCGGGCGACCGCCGGATCGAGCTTGATCCGTTCGGCGGTCAGCGCCGCTGCGGCGTCGGGATCCCTGCGAATGATGTCGTCGGCCTCGATCAGCGCTTTGAGCGCCTTCACCAGCAGATCGGGCTTGCTGTCGATGGTCGACTGCAGGGTGATGATGCTGGAGTATGTCGAATACAGCCCCGGCGAGCGGATGATGTGGAAGCGGTCCGGCCCCTGCGCCAGCGCCTGCGACAGGTGCGGTTCGGTCCAGATGAAGGCGTCGATGGCGCCGCCCGACAGGCTGGAGACGAAGTCACCGGGGTTGAGGCTGACGGGGGTGATGTCCGACAACGTCAGGCCTTCCGAGGCCAGCAGCTTGAGCAGGTAGTAGTGGGCGTTGGTGCCCTGGGAGTAGCCGATGCGGCGGCCCTTGATGTCCTTCGCGGTCTTGATCGCATTGATGGCGACGAGGTCGAACGGCTCGTGCCTGTTCAGCGTGCCGATGATCCGCACCGGCAAACCGTTGAGCGCGGCGAACACCACCGGCGTCTCCGCCGCGGTGCCGATGACGACGCCGCCACCGACCAGCGCGTCGAGCACGAGGCGGCCGCTGGCGAACGTCGTGGCCTTGGGGGTGAGGCCCTGCTTCTGCCACGTCTTGTCATGGTCGGCGACGAAGAACTGCGCCCAGCCGAGCGCGATGCCCTCGCCGATGGTGATGTCCTGCGCGCGGGATGGCGTCGCCGCCCCGGCCACCGCGACGGCCATCGCCAGCGCGGCCCCGATCCGCCTGACATTCGCCCGCAGGCCTGCGGTCCATTTGCTGCTGGTCACGTCGTCAACTCCTCTTGTCGATGGGATGGCGCTACGCGATCCGCGGCCGCGACGGCGCGCGCTGCGAGCGGCAGGTTCTGGTGGCGATGGAAGCGCTCGGCGAGCGCGGCCGCATCGTGATCGGCGAACGCCGGCGTGATCAGGCTGATGCCCTGCGGCACGCCGTTCGGCAGGAAGCCCGCGGGCACAGCCACCGCGGCGAGGTCGGCGAGGTTGACGAAATTGGTGTAGGTGCCGAGCCGGAAGTTCAGCGTGATGGGATCGGCCACAAGCTCCGCGATGGTGTAGGCCGTGCCGGTGGTCGGCACGGCGAACACGTCGATGTCCAGCCACAGCCGCTCGATCTCGCGCTTGAGCAGGTTGAGGCGCCGCTGGGCGGCGAATACCTGCGCACCGGAGATGCGCGCACCACCGAGCAGGATGTCGCGGGTGACCGGCAGGATCGCCTCGGGCTGCGCGTCGACGAACGACTGCAGCGCGCCATAGCGCTCGGCGAGCCACGGCCCCTGGAACAGCAGGTCGTTGATCTCGAGGAACGGGCCGTAGTCGACCTCGACCCGCGTGCCGCCGAGCGTCTCCAGACGGCGCACCGCGGCATCGAACAGCGCGGCCGCATCGCCATTGCCGAAGAACTCGAGCTGGGCCGCCCTGGGCACGCCGAAGCGAAACGTATCGCCGAGGCGTCGCGGCGCCAGCGTCGCCTGCCGCGCGAACGGATCGTGCGCGTCGAAGCCGCGGATGACCTCGAACGCCGCCTGCGCGTCGGGAACCGTGAGCGCGAACACCGACAGCGTCTCGATCGAGCGGCAGGCGGCGATGTTGCCGACGCCGCTGACAAGGCCGCGGGTCGGCTTCAGCCCGACCACGTTGTTGAGCGCCGCCGGCACTCGCCCGGAGCCGCCGGTGTCGGTGGCGAGCGCCAGACTGACCAGCCCGGCCGCGACCGAAACCGCGGCGCCCGAACTCGAACCGCCGGGAATAAAGCGCGCATCGAACGGATTGCGCGCCACGCCATGGGGCGAGCGCACACCGACGAGCCCGGTGGCGAACTGGTCCATGTTGGTCTTGCCGATGAAGATCGCGCCGGCCGCCAGCAGCCGCTCGACCGCCGGATTGTTCTCCGTCGGCACGTAGGCGAAGCCGGGACAGGCCGAACTCGTCGGCACGCCGGCGACGTCGGTGCAGTCCTTGACGCTGAACGGCACGCCCCACAGCGGCAGGCTCGCGCGCGCCAGCGCCGGCAGTGCTTCGAGCGCACGGGCACGAGCGAGCGCCGCAGCGCGCGGCGCGAGGCTGACCCACACGCCGTCGTCGCCGCGCCGCGCGATGGCATCGAAGATCGCCTCGACAACTGCCGTCGGCGTCAGCGTGCCATCGGCGTAAGCCGCGCGCAGGCTCGGCAGGTCGAGATGCAGCGGAACGGTCGCGGTCATCGCGGCTCACCGGGGCTGGCGAAAGGACGCGCGATTTCGAAGGCTCGCGCCGCGCGCAGCACGGTGGCATCGGCGAACCTGGCGCCGACGATCTGCAGGCCAACCGGCAGGCCCTCGGGCGTCAGCCCGACCGGCACCGAGGCCGCCGGCTGCTGGGTGAGGTTGAAGGGATAGGTGAAGGGCGAGCGGATCGGGCGGCGGACGAGATCGGCCTGCGTCGCGTCGATGGCCGAGGCCGGGTGCGCCGTGGTCGGCGTGATCAGCAGGTCCCAGGTCTGGTGGAACTGGTTGAAATGCCGGCCAAGCGCCTCGCGCGCGTCGACCGCGCGCAGATACGCCACGACATCGATCGCCTGCCCGCGTGCCGCGACCTCCTGCAGGCCCGCTTCCACCAGCCCACGGCGCTCCGGCGCGAAGGAGGCGAGCAGCTTGGCCGCCCCCGCCGCCCACAGCGTGTCGAAGATCGGAAAGGGATCGTCGATGCCGGGATCGACCAGCTCGACCGTGGCGCCGAGATCGGCGAACACCCGCGCGCCGTCGGCCACCAGCCGCTCGACCTGCGGATCGACCTGCGCATAGCCGAGCGCCGGGCTGAAGGCGATGCGCAGCCCCTTGACGCCCTGCTCCAGCCCGTCGTCGAGCGCGGTGGCCGATGGCGGCAGCGCGTGCCAGTCGCGCGCGTCGGGCCGCGCGATGACATTGAGCAGCACGGCGGCATCGCGCACCGAGCGCGTCAGCGGCGTGACATGATAGAGCGTGCCGTTCTGCGATGGCGGATAGACCGGCACGCGGCCGAAGCTCGGCTTGAAGCCGAATACGCCGCTGTGCGCCGCCGGCAGGCGGGTCGAGCCGCCGCCGTCGGTCGCGACATGCAGCGGCCCGAAGTCGAATGCCGCCGCGGCCGCGGCACCGCCGCTGCTGCCGCCGGGCGTATGCGCCGTGTTCCAGGGATTGCGGGTGATGCCGGTGAGCGGGCTGTCGCCGAGCCCTTTCCAACCGAATTCGGAGGTCGTGGTCTTGCCGAGCAGCACCGCGCCGTCCTCGCGCAGCCGCGCGGCGGCCGGCGCATCCTCGTCCCAGGCCTGCGCCGGATCGACGGCGCGGCTGCCGCGCAGCGTCGGCCAGCCCTTGGCGAGAATGAGATCCTTCAGCGTCACCGGCACGCCGTCGAGCGCACCGAGCGGCGTGCCGCGCCGCCAGCGCTGCTCCGACTGCCGCGCCGCCTCCAGCGCGGTCTCCGGATCGAACACCGCAAACGCGTTGACCTTCGGATCGAGCCGCCGCACGCGGTCGATCACCGCCTGCGTCGCCTCGACCGGGGACAAGCGCCGGGCACGATAGCCCTCAACAAGTTCCAGCGCCGACAGCCGCGCCGGATCGTCCGCGCCGGCGGATGGCCGGGCCGGTGTCGCGGCGGTGGATAATGGTGATGTCGGCATGCAGCGTCCCCTTGTCCTGCGTGAGGAGGAGACGTGGCTAAGGCGCCGCTTCAGCCGAATGCAGCAATTAATTGCGCCGGCTGCCGTTCCGCCTGCGAAATGCAACGGATCGACTGCCGTACATCCATTTTCGAGAATAAATCCCTCGCCGTCACATCACGACGGACGCGCTGCGGCGGCCGCCGCGCGCGGACGCAGCAGCTTGAACTCGCGCCCTTCCGTCAGCCATTGCTCACGCTCCGTGCGCAGCGCCTGGCGCCGCGCCTTGCCGGCATGGTCACGCAGCGGCACCGCCGAGAACTCATAGCTCTGCGGCAGCTTGAACTGCGCAATGCGGTCGGCAAGGAATGCCTCGAGGTCGACGAGGTCGATGCTGCGGCCCTGGCGCGGTTCGATCATCGCATGCACGCTCTGGCCGAGATCGCGATGCGGCAGGCCGATCACGAGCGAGGACGCCACCGCCTGATGGGCGTCGAGCGCCGCCTCAATCTCGGCGGGATAGATGTTGGCGCCACCGCGCAGGATCAGGTCGGTGCGGCGGTCGGCGAGGTAGAGGTAGCCTTCCGGATCGAGCCAGCCGAGATCACCGAGCGTCTCCCAGCCGTCGGCGCGGCGGTGCGGCTCGGCGCCGAGATAGTGATAGGTCGAGCCCGCGCCACCGGCCGGCATGAAGTAGATTTCGCCGATCTCGCCCGGCGCGCAGACCCTGCCGTCGTCCCGCAGCACCCGCAGCTCGCCGGGCGTCACGAGGCGGCCGACCGAGCCGCGATGCGTCAGCCACTCGCGGCCGTTGATTACGGTGAAGCCCTGGCTCTCGGTGCCGCCATACATATCCCAGATGACGTCAGGCCCCAGCCAGCCGATCCACTGCTCCTTGAGCCACTCCGGAGCCGCGGATGCGCCATGCACGACCGTGCGCAGCGACGACACGTCGAGGGATCGCCGCAACTCGTCCGGCAATGCCAGGATGCGGTGCATCATGGTCGGCACCAGGAACGTGAAGGCGACGCGATGGCGCGCGATCAGCCGCAGCGCCTCCTCGGCGTCGAAGTGAGTTGTGCCGACGACCCTGGCACCACAGAACAGGCCGCGAAACGCAAACGCGAACGGCGCATTGTGATAGAGCGGGCCGGCATTGAGGATGATGTCGTCGACGCGTTGCCCGAACACCGGCTCGTCGGGATCATAGACTGCGGCCATGTGATCGACGATCACCTTGGGCCGGCCGGTCGATCCGCCGCTGGTCATCGCCTTCCAGTATGGCGCCGGTGGCGCCGGCTCGAACGGCGCATCGTCGAAGCCGTCCAGCGCCGCATCGGGCGGCAGCCGCGGTGCATCGGACGGCCCAAAGCCGGCCTCCGCGATCAGCACTGCCGGCCGCACGAGATCGAGGATCGCCGCGGCCTCGGCCGGCGCCAGCCTGGGCGACACCACGTTGGGAATGGCGCCAAGCTTCCAGATCGCGAACACGCTTTCATACAGCACGAGGCCATTCGGCAGCGCCAGCGTGACGAAATCACCGGCCTTGACGCCCCGCGCCTGCAACAGCCGGGCGCGCCGGCTGCTGCGGGCATCGAGCGCCTGCCAGCTCAGCTCGCCTTCGGGATAGGACAGCGCGACGGCGTCGCCGGGCTTGCGCAGGGCGTGATGGCGCGCAAGCGCGCCCATGGGAAGCAGGGCCATTTGTCGGCGATCTCCGTGACAGGCGCAGGCAGGAGCTGCGGCTCGGAGCGCACAATGGCGGACACCGGCGACGGCGGGGAGGACCGAACCGCGCCGGCGGCGGGGACCCGTTCGGCGAAACGATCGCGCGCCTGCTCTGCCCGGCGCGCGCGGACATCACTCCAGCAGCGCGGCGGTCTCGCGGATGCGTGCATAAACCGCCGGCCCCACCGTGCTGGCTTCGCCGCCTGCGGTCGCGGTGCTGCGGATCTGATGCGGGGTCCGGCCGGTGGCGCCCTTGATGAAGCGGCGGAAGCTGCGGGCATCGGCGTAGCCGAGCTGGCAGGCGACCGCATCGACGCTGGCATCGGTGCTGCGCAGCAACCGCACGCCGGCATCGGCCAGCGCGCGCTGCCGGCTCTGGCGGTAGCCCGGCTCGCGCCGCCGCTCCCGCCGCGCCTGTGCCGGCGTCATCTCCTTGCGCACCTCCACATCCGCCAGCGGCTCGCCTTCCGCCTCGTCGACGAAACGCAACCAGCGGCGGGTGCAGTCCCACAAGGCGGCGTCGCTGCTCGGGCTGCCGCGACGGGCGCCGAGCAGCGCCTTCGGAAACCGGATAGCGGCGACAGATCCATGGCTCACCGGCGCGCGGATGGACCAGTGGCGCTGACCGAGGTTGAAATGGGTCGGATCGCGCGTCACGACATCGGCGACAGGCAGCGGCCGGCCGAGGAAGCCGCCGCAGCACATGAACAGCCAGCTCAGCGCGACATCGTCCATCACCGTATCGGCCGATGCGCTGCGCCCCTCGTGGCGCGCGAGCAGGCGGGCTTCGTTGCCGGCGACATCGAGCTTGAGCTGCAGCGACGGCAGCGCCAGGCGATAGAAGCGCTCGACCGACTGCAACGCATTCTCCAGCGTGGCGCTGCCGAGCATGATGCGCATCGCCAGCGCGCTGCTGCCGAGCCGCAGCCGCCGGTCGCACAGGCCATGGCAGGCGTCTTCGATGCCGCGCGCCAGATTGAGCCAGAACAGAAAGTAACGCGCGGAATCGATCTCGGCGTCGTCGTCCTCGGCGTCGAGGTCGATCAGCGAATTGCGAAAGATCTCCGCTTCCGAGATCCCTTCGGCCATGGCGCCGGCGCCATGGCGCCGAATCCAGCTCAGCGGCACCCCCTGATGCATCATCGCGTCGCGCTCCCCTGACTTCTCTCCCTTTGCCGTGAGGTTAGCGATATCGCCGCGAAAATGACAGCCCCGTGACGCCGGCTTCAGTCGGCCGACGACGGATTGTTGCGCCCCTCGCCGCCGCCGAACGACACGATCGCCTGCTTGAGCCCGGGCATGGCCTGCGGCGCCTGATCGAAGAACGAGGGATCGATGATGGTCTGGAAGCGCAGGCGATTGTGGGCATGGCCAAGCTGATGCTGCGCGAAGGCCGTCGCCATCGCCGACAGCCGCCCCTGGGCATCCTGCGCGGCGTTGACCGATTCCTTGGCAAGCCGCAGCGCAAACATCGGCTTGCGGGCGATGTCGACCGCCAGATCGAGCGTGAACGACGCAAGGTCGTCGCGCGGCACCACATGGTTGACCATGCCGAGCCGATGCGCCTCCGCCGCCGAAACCCAGCTGGCGCGGAACAGCATCTCCTTGGCCTTGCGCGCGCCGAACTCATAGGGGTGGGCGAAGAACTCGACGCCGTTGACCCCCATGGCGACGGTATTGTCCTGGAACTGAGCGTCGTCGGATGCCACGATCAGATCGCACGGCCAGATCAGCAGCAGCGCGCCGGCGATCGCCTTTCCCTGCACCTGCGCGATGGTCGGCTTGGGAATGTTGCGCCAGCGCTCGGAGAAACCGAAGAACGCTTCCTTCTCGAATGCCACGCGCCCTTCGGCGCCCTCGGCGCGAAAGCCGCTCCAGGTGCCGACCGTCTTGAAGCGCTCGACGGTGTCGACCTGGCCAGCATCGCGCAGATCGTGACCGGACGAGAAGTGCGGGCCGTTGGCGGCCAGGATGATCACCTTCACCGCATCGTCCTGGGCGGCGATGTCGAACGCGTCGTTCAGCTCGTAGAGCAGCTGCGCATCCTGGGCGTTACGGGTGTCGACCCTGTCGAGCACGATGCGCGCGACATGCGGCGCCGGTGCCTCGTAACGGATGCGGGTGAATTCCTTCATGATGGCGGGCTCTCCCTGAACGCGTGTTCGACGAACCGCTCGCGCCGGGCGCGACGGCCCGCCGTCTGATCGCGAACCCTGACGGAGCCTCCGCCGGTCGGGAAGGACAGAAACAGCGCGGCTACGGGGACAGTTTGCCGGCGCATGCCGCATCCGCCTCGATCCGGCCGGGCTGCGACCGATAGATTGCGCGGGACGCAACCCGACCACCCCAACAAGGAGAGGAAACCATGTCCCCTCGTGCTCTCAGCCGCCGCGCCGTGCTGGCCGGCGGCGTCGCCGCCGCCGCGCTCGGCAGCCGCCGCGCCTTCGCCGACAAGTCCTATGATCCGGGCGCCAGCGACAGCGAAATCCGCATCGGCCACATCAATCCCTACAGCGGCCCGGCATCGGCCTACGGCGTCATCGGCAAGGTCGAGGCGGCCTATTTCCGTATGCTCAACGAGCGCGGCGGCATCAACGGACGGCACATCAATTTCATCACCTACGACGATGCGCTGAGCCCGCCGAAGACCGTGGAGCAGACCCGCCGCCTGATCGAGGGCGACGAGGTGCTGCTGCTGTTCAACACCCTCGGCACCTCCAACAACATCGCCATCCAGAAATACATGAATACCAAGAAGGTGCCGCAGCTGTTCGTCGGCGGCGCCGCGTCGCGCTTCGGCGCCGATCCCGCCGGCTCGCCCTGGACCATGAGCTGGGGCCCGAACTACGACATCGAGGGACGTATCTACGCCAGATACATCCTCGACACCCACCCCGACGCCAGGATCGGCGTGTTCTCCCAGAATGACGACTACGGCCGCGACATCGTCAAGGGCTTCAAGGAAGGCCTCGGTGACAGGGCAAAGGCGATGATCGTGATCGAGGAGACCTACGAGATCACCGAGCCGACCATCGAGACCCATATCGTGAAGATCAAGGCGGCGGGCGCCGACGTATTCGTCGACTTCAGCACCTCGAAGTTCGCCGCCCAGGCGATCAAGAAGTCGGCCGAACTCGGCTGGAAGCCGCTGCACATCCTCAACAACCTGTCGAGCTCGATCGCCGCGACGCTGGTGCCGGCCGGCATCGACAACGCCACCGGCATCGTCACCACCGCATATCTCAAGGACGTCGGCGATACCGCCTGGCGCGATGATCCCGGCATGGTCGAATTCCTCGCCTTCCTCGACAAATACATCCCGGACACCGACCGCAACTCGATCTTCCTGCCCTATGCCTACAGCGTGGCGCAGACGCTGGTCCATGTCCTGACCCAGTGCGGCGACCGCCTGACCCGCGACAATGTCATGCATCAGGCCGCGAGCCTTGCCGGCGTGCGGTTGCCGCTGCTGCTGCCCGGCATCACGCTGACCACGAGCGCGACCGACTACTATCCGATCGAGCAGATGCAGCTCGCGCGCTTCAACGGCGCCGGCTGGGAGCGGTTCGGCAGCGTGATCAGCGGCAAATGAGACGACGGGCTCGGGGATGATCCCCGAGCCCGCCATTGCTCCCCGGCGCCTCGTCTCAGAACTGGTACTTCAGGCCGCCGCTGACGCCATGCAGTTCGCCGCCGCTGCGCGCGAAGGTAGTGAACGCGGTAAGCGTGGTCGAGAGCCCGCCGCCGAGGGCCGTACCAATGCCGCCGAGCACGCGACCATAAGTCCGCGCCGCGGCTCCGCCCACCGGCGTCCAGATCGGCAGCTCGATCGCCGAGGTCTGCTGGGTGACGATCCAGCGGTCGCGGTCGAGGAACTCGTGCTCGGCAGTCACATTGAGATATGGATTGATCTGCGCCGTCCCCAGCGCAAACGAGCGGCGCAGCTGTAGACCGATGCTGCCGATCAGGCTGTCCGAGCTCTGCCGGTTGACATGCTGGGTGATGACGCTGTCACCGCTCTCGGTGTAGCCGCCGATCGCGGCGTGGGCGTAGGCGAGGCCGGCGATGGGACCTGCGCGCAGCTCGCCAACATCGAACAGATAGCCTGCACGGACCGCGGCGGCGAAGGTGTCGGCGGAGGTGCTGGCATGCAGCACGTCGATCACCCCCTGCCGGTCGATCGCGAAGCGATGGCGGCCGTATCCCGCGACGATATCGGTGAACCAGGCGGTGCCGCCGAACGAGGCATAACCGGCGAGCTGATAGCTGTCGACGTCGGTCTTGCTGCCGGGCCCGGTCGCCACATGGGTCGTCGCAACGTTGAACGCGGCCCCTGCCAGCAGCGACGGCGAGAAGCGCCGCTCGACGCCGACGGTGCCGCCGGCGGCCTCGAAGCTGCCACCGCCTGCGACAAGGCCGGTCGCCGAAAGCTGACCGTCGCGGCCGCCACCCCAGTCGTTGCCCTGGATATAGACCGCAAGCCCGGATGCCGGCGCGACCGCCGGCCCGGACGCCGGCGCCTTGCGCGGCAGCTCGGCCCGGCTGTCAAACGGCGCCGCCCAGGACCGCCCGGCCTCGAGGCGATCGAGCAGCCCGCCGGTGAACCCGGTGGCGGCTCCGCGCACGATGTCGGACTGCAGCGGAATTGCATCCTGCGCGCCGAGCAGGTTCGCGATGTAGGTCGCAAGGATCAGGTGGCCCGTTTCGGTTGGATGCACGTCGTAGAAGAAATGCTGGTTCTGGACACTGCGCGGCGCGGTCACGCAGGCGGGATCCATCAGGCAAGGCTGGCTGGACTGCACGCCATAGGCGGCATAGATCGACGGCGTCAGCAGGGCCCGCGACACGATGGTGCTGAAATCCAGGACGCGGATCTGCGTGCCGGGACCTGCATAGCCTGCCAGCATGCGAGCGAGCCCCGACTGCACGGTGTCGGCGAACGGCACCGCCGCCGGCGCCACCGGCAGCGGCGCCCAGGCGCCGCCGGAATAGAGCCCCCCCTTCGCAAGCACCTGCAACTGCGGCACGGCGAAATTGTAGGCGACGATGTTGCGCGCGCCCGCGGCGATCAGGCGAGCGACGTTCTGCGACTGCTCCTGCAGCGCGACCTGGCCGAACTGCGCTCCCGACAACGGAAACGCCGGATTGAGAAACGCGAATGAATCGTTGCCGAAGCCGCTGAGCAGCACAAGGTCGCGCGCGCCGATGCGCTGGCCGCTCTGCGTCAGCTCTGCGACCTGGTCGGCGGTCGAGATCGGCAGCACCGTCCCGGGAAACGTCGCGCCCGTACCGGCGCCGCCGACCGCATAGATGTTGGCCGGGTTGAGCGAGTAGCCGGTCAGCGACGGCAGGAACTGAACGTCATTGCGGCCGTTGCTGCACCCGCCCAGCGACCCGGGATAGCCGAACGGCAGACAGGCGCGCCGGATATCGATCAAACTGTCGCCGAACCCGAAGATCGTGCCGCTCTGCGCGCGCGCAGGCGCCGACCACAGGCCCGCCACCATCATAACGGCAGCGATGCCCCACAGCATGCGATGAACCATGTTTCCCCCTCTGAGGTTTGTTCGGGCGATTGCATTCGCCCACCTTGTCGGCTGCGACTGTTTCCAACCGCTCCGGTTCTGGGAAGGACACATTCGGCGGCGGCACGGGGACCGCGCACGGGAACACGGCCCGGATCGGCGATTTCACGGCGCAGCGACAATCGGAGAACGAATGCCGTTCACACTTCGCGCCGGTCGCGCGTTGGACAAGGCGATGCGCGACCGGACGAAGCCGACCTGAGCGCGGCGGTTCACGATCGCAGCGCACGGCGCTATGATGCGGCCGATGTGCAGCGAGCCGCGGCACGGATGACGACAAGATCAAGAAGGAGCGCCAATGACATCCCCCTCTCCGCTCGCCCTCCCCATCGACCAGCAGGCATTCTGGAACGGCGAAGCCGGCCGGCAATGGACCGACTTCCAGGACACGCTCGACATCACCTTCGCGCCCGTCCTGCAGCACACGCTCGCGCGCGCCGCGGTGCGGCCGGGCGAGCGGGTGATCGATGTCGGCTGCGGCTGCGGCGCGTCCTCGGTCGTGCTGGCCGACCAGGTCGGCCCGACGGGCGAGGTGCTCGGCATCGACATCTCCCAGGAGATGCTGACGCGGGCCCGCGCGCGCATGCCTGCCGGCGCGCCGCTGACCTATCTGCAGGCGGATGCCGCAACGCATCGGTTTCCCGCCGGCCATTTCGACCTGCTGGCGTCGCGCTTCGGCGTGATGTTCTTCGATGATCCCATCGCCGCGTTCAGCAATCTCGCCGCGGCGCTGCGCCCGGGCGGCCGCGTCGCCTTCGCCTGCTGGCGCCAGCCACGCGACAATCCCTACTTCATGCTGGCGCTGCAGCAGGCCTACAAGCACGTGCCGAAGCTGCCGGAGATGAAGCCGGACGATCCCGGCCCGTTCGCATTCGCGGCACAGGCGCGCGTCGAGCGCATCCTGACCGCAGCGGGCTTCACCTCCATCGCGCTGGAGCCGTTCGATACGTCCCTCGACATGGCCGGCGGGCGCGGCCTCGACCATGCCGTCACGGTGGCGCTGTCGATCGGCCCCGCGGCGCGCGCGCTGGAAGGCCAGCCGCCGGAGAAGACCGCGGCCACCGCACAGTCGATGCGCGAGGCGTTCGCGGCCTTCCAGCACGGCGACAACGTCAAGCTGCCGGCGGCGGTCTGGATCGTCACCGCGGTCAAGCCGGGCTGATCCATTGCTGCTGGTTGCGCGAAGCACCGCGCGACCAACGGCTCGCTCGATCCTCATGGCGAGGAGCGCGGCAAGACCGCGCGTCTCGAACCATGAGGCCAATGAGCTGCGACAAACGGGCCTCATCCTTCGCGACGCCCGCCATGCGGGCTCCTCAAGAAGAGGGGGAAGGCTGGCGTCGGCGGCCCAATTTCGCGAACCAGGCCCGCAGCGAACTAGCGCGCGGCGAGGTTCTTGCGCTCCTCCGGCGTCAGCTTGTTCTGCTCTTCGTCGGTAAGCGCGCCCGCGCCGACATACTGCACCGACCCCTGCGGATCATAGCTCTGCTGATCGGAGCGCTTGCGGCGCGTGCCGGTGTCCTCGCCCGCGCCGTCGCCGCCGCCATAGCCCAGCACCTCGACCATGATGATCGACGGCTGGCCGTTGCCCGATTGCGGCGGCGGTGCCGCCTGCTGGGTCGCGGCGCTGGTGTTGTTGGCCGCCGTCAGCGCGCCGGTCGGCGGGCCTTGCACGGTGGGAATGCCGGAGGCGGTGCCCTTGACGTCGATGTTCGCGGCATTGATGACCTGCAGCGCCGCGAGGTTGAGGTTGCCCGACACGCGGATGCCGGCTTCGCCCGCATCGATGGTGCCGAGCGGCGCCACCAGATCGACGTTGCCCGGCGGCACGCCGGCCAAAAGCTTCAGCGTGGCGATGCCGGCGCCGCTCGCCGGCGCTGTCAGCGATACCGAAACGTTGCCATAGTTGTCGTAGATCCGCTGCGGCGGCGTGTAGAGGGTCGAGGTCTTGGCGCCACGGCCGGCGTTGATGTCGCCCTGCGCCGACCAGGCGAGGATGTTGCCGCCGAACATCGTCATGATGCGGCTCTGGCCGAGCAGGATGCTGCCGAGCGAATAGATGTCGATGTCGCTGTTGGCGGCGGCCGTGACGAGGCCGGCGTCCGCGCCGGGCGACAGGCCTTCAGTGCCGAGGATCACCTTGCCGCCGGGCGCCAGCAGCTGCACGCTGCCGCCCTTGTCCGTGTGCACGGAGCCGGAGACGATGGTCTTTCCCAGGCTGTCCAGCGTGCTGTACATGGTGATGTTGCCGGCAAAGTTCGTCGGCTGGCCGCCGACGCCAGCGGTGGGGAACAACGCCGCGATCGCCTCGCGCCCCCGCAGATAACTGAGGTGGCGCGGTCCGTTTTCGTCGTTGTACTCGCGCGCGCCGGCGGTCAGTTCGGCGTAGTACACCTGACGCAGGAAGATCCGCTGCTGGTCGCCGGGCAACGACCGGAAGTAGGCAAGCGCCCCCGTCTTGTCACCACTGTAGCCGAAACGCGACTGCAGCCAGTGGTAGAGATCCTGGTCGTAGGTCCTGGCGACCTTGCCCGGCTGCGCCGCGAGCGAGCTATTGCCGGCGAGATTGGCCGGATCGAGGTAGAGACTGGCAAAACCATCCCAGTTCACCTGACCGACGCCGGGCGCGCCGGTGCCGACACCGGCTTGCAGCACGACGCCGGCGCCCGGCGTCTTGTCGCCGCCGATGAGCGAGCCGATGCTCTCGACGCCCGCGCGCGAGCCCTGCAGGATGTCCTTGCCTGCGGTCAGTTCGAGCGTCCCCGGCCCGGCAATCTGCAGGCCGGCCACACTCGTCCCGGTATCGAGATTGTTGACGCCGGCATAGATCAGGCTGCCGCTCGCGGCGATCACCGATACATCCGTCGCCGCCTGGTGCATGATCATGCCCTTGAGGTTGACGATGTCGCCCGAAGCAAGAATCTGGACCGGCTTCGTCGCGCGGTAGTAGCTGGTGACCCCGGTGGCCTGCGACCCGACGACGTAGACCTCGCCGTAGTCGAGGTTCAGGATGTCGCCGCCCATCGCATAGATACGAGAGATCACGCCTGCGCTCGCCGCGCTGGTGTCGGTCACGGTATTGGGACCGAATGCGAACAGCGGCATGCTGCCACCGTCCGTGGCGAGATTGACGCCCTGCATCCCATCCGGAATGGGGCTGGCGAGGCTCCATATGTTGGTCGCGGATACGTTCGAGAGGTTGTAGTTGCTGGCCGAGAACCGCAGCCAGGCCGGATTGGCCGGCGTCGCCATGCTGAAAAGCGACGTCGACAGCGGACCGAACGACGCGACCGCGTTGGGGGCCTCGACCACCATGCCTGCCGCCAGCAATGTGAGCTGGCCCTGCGGTGACGGCATCATGAAGCTGACGCCACCTGTCGCCGGAGCCAGATAGATGTTGCCGCGCGCCGCAGTCGCGTCCAGGATGGCCGGCAGCACGGTGGTGCTCATCCCATTTCCCTGATTCGGCGACAGCGGCGTCAGGTCGCCACCAGCGGCGAACAGGTCCACCGCCGTGCGGTCCGTCCACAGCGTGAACCAGGTCGAGCCCTGCTGTCCGCCCGCGTCGGTGTTCTGACGCTGGGAGGAGCGGCCGGCGTCGTCGATGGTGTCCATGACGAGACTGCCGCGCGTGCGCACGGCGACCGTCCCGTCGCCGGGCACGAAGACGCCGCCCGCCACGGGAGGGCCGCCAATCCTCACGGCGATGCCATAGGGCACCAGCGGATTGAGCAGGCGCGGGTCATTGTAGCCATCGTAGCCGAAATTCGTCGCCACGGACGTGCCGAAATTGCCGGCCAGCACCGTGGTGTCGCCGCGCAGGTCGATGAACGCATTGCCGCCGATGCCGATGTTGCGCCCCGCCGTCACGCTCAACGTGCCGCCGCCGGTCACCATCGGCACGCCATTGGCGACCCGCCCCGTGCTGCCGACGGCTGCGACGATGCCGGCATTGGCGCCGCCGATGTCCCGGCCGGCGATCAGCGTGACGTTGCCGCCCCCGAGCGTGCCGATGCCGGAGAAAGCTGCAAAGCCCAGCTTGGGCGCGCCGCCGTTCGACGGAATGTCGGCGACATAGCTGCCGAAATTGATACCCCAGGCGGTTCCCTGGCCAAGCGCATCGCCGCCCTGGCGCCACAGCCAGTTGCCAGGCGCGGCCCCGCCAGGCACGAGTGCTCCGGCGATATCGCCCTGCGCCATCACCAGCACATCACCGCCGCCATCGCTGTAGTGGAGGCGCTGCAGGTCGAGCGTCGCACTATACGCCGCGTTGGCCGAGCCGAGCACGGTGCCGTCGACCAGGTGTCCGCGCGGCGCCTCATAGGCCGGATCGACCGCGATGGCGCTGCCGGCGGTGTAGACACCAAACGGCGAGGCCTGCTGATAATTGCCCCCGGCGAGAATCTCGAGACTGCCGGTGCCGGTACGCACCACGCTGACGCCGGGACGCGGCGTGCCGGTGCCGGAGATCGTCACCAAGAACGGGTCGTTCAGCACCACGTTGCCAACACCGGCCAGGCTCGAAGCAGCCTGCAAGGCGCGGGTATCCGCGCCAGCGAGGTCGGCGCCGCCGACTATTCTCATCGACCACGACTGCGTGCCCGGCGCCAGCAGCGGCGCGGTCGCCCATACCTGACGGTCGCCCGGGCCGGTGAGGTTGACGTTGCCCATGCCGGCGGGGAGCACCGTGCCGACCGGGATCGGCGTGTCCTTCGTGAACGTGTACCCGAAGAAGACGCGCAGGCTGGTGTTTGCAGGCAGGGTCACCGACTTAATGTAGAACGGCTTCGCCGTAGAGTTCATCGGCTGGCTGAAATAAGTGCCCTGGGCTATTTTGGTGCCGGCGGGCCATACCTCATTTGGCGGGATCTTCGATCCGCTGGCGTGCAGCACGCTACCGTCAGATCTGTAGATCGTCCCGGTCACCACCCGGGGCGGGTTGTTCGGCGGGGCCGTGAACGGACCGCTCAGGGTAACATCCACCGGAATCGGCGCGGCGGCGGTCGGACTCATGCCGATCCTGGCTCCGTCCGGCAGGGTCAGCGACATGTTGATTTTGGCACTGTAGGGGATCGACGCCCCTGCTGCGAGAACCGCATGGTTGGCCACCACATTGTAGCTGCTCGACAACACGCCCGACACCAGCACCGTCAGTGCATCGGGCGAGGCCGGCGGCGTGGCGAAGCCGTCGTTGATGCTGCCCTTGATATCGAGATCGCCGCCCGCGCGCAGCACCAGCGCGCCGGCCTCGCCGGCACCGAACGTCGGCGAGGTGCGATCGCGGTTCGCATGCGGGCCATAGCGGAAACCCGCGAGATCGAGATCGCCGGAGGTCGACAGCGTGCCGCTGGCACGGATCTCGACGCCGGGCCGCAGATGGAACGCGCCGTTGCCGCGGCCGTCCGTCACCTGCATGAGCCCGCCGAGGCTGGCCTGAAGCGACGCATTGAACTGCCCCGCCGCGACATTGCCATCATAGGCGGCGCTGATGAAGGCCAGGTTCTGGGTGTCGATCTGGTTGAGGCCGATCTGGTCCGTCGGCGATACCGGTGCCGTCCCACCATTGTCCTGCACAATGGTGCCGTTGGCGCCCGCCGGCTGATAGGTCCAGTAGGCATTGAGCGCGACGCTCTGCGCGCCACGGATATTGAGTGTCTGGCCCGCCTGGATATTGATGGTGCCGCTGGTCTCGCCGGTGCGCGGGACGTTGAGCACGACCTGCCCATAGCTGACGGAATTGTTCGGATCTGTCACGCGAACGTCGATGGTCGAGCCATTGTCGAGCTTCAATGTGCCCTGACTGGTGGTCAATTCCACCGTCGCGCGATTGGAAGCCACGATCGGCTGGCCATAACTGTCGACCTGCAGTTGTGTGCCATGGGCATCGAGCACACCCGACGCAGCCAGCTCCAATGTGTCGCGCGCCGACAGGCGGATGCTGCCCGGCGTGACGCCGCTGGCATTGATGGTGCCGTTGACGGTCAGGCTGCCGCCATCCACCGCGATGGTCACCGCATGAGCCACCACCTCATTGCCGACGACGAGATCGCCCTGCTTGAGGTCGAAGCTGCGCGACTTCAGGAAGCCCGCCGCCGTGAGCCTGCGGTTGAGCGCGGCGAAATCGCCGAGATTTTGCGCCGCGACGGTGACGCTGCCGCCGAGATAGCCGCCGCTGGCGACGCCGCGGAGCGTGCCGTTCAGCGCGACGACACCCTGTCCCGCACCGGTGGCGGCGGCCGTGATCGAGCCGGCGTCGTTGTTGGCGGCGGAAACGTCGATGACCGAGGCCGCGCTCTGGACGATGTTGCCCGCCGCGCTGGTCATCGCCAGGTCGCCGCCCCAGCTGTACTTGGTGACGTCGTTGAAGGCGATGCTGCGGCCGGCGAGATCGACATGCGCGCGATCGCCGAGCGTCACGTCATGGGTGGCCGCGAGCGTCAGCTTGCCGCTCGGCAGCGCCACGGCCGTGTCCAGCACCACGCTGTCACCCGACAGCGCGATGGTGCCGCCGAGGTCGTTGACACCCGCCGTCGCCGCGCCTGCCGCGCCCGCTGACGCCGCCACCTGGACCGCACCACCGGCCTTGTAGCTGATCGACGCGCCGCTTGCTGCGGTGAGCAGCGGCGTCGTCAGCACGAGATTGCCGCCGGTCAGCGCCCCGCCCGCGCCCTGCGACTGGCCGACCGAGAGTGTGCCGGTGCTGTTGGCCGTGATCTGCGTCGTGGCGTTGAAGGTCACGATCGAGAACCCGAGCGCGATGCGGTCGAGGGTGGCGCCATCCGTCGGCCGGCTGTTGGCGTCGTAGCCGAACAGGATCCGGTTGGCGTAGATCGCTAGCTGCCCGACGCCGGTGCCGGCGCCGCCCGGCAGCACCGCGCCAGGCGCCTTACTGCCGTAGGGAGCGCCATTCAGACCCAGGCCGCCGTTGCCGGTGCGGATGCCGTTCCAGACGAAAGTGTCGGCGCGGATCGAGGCGACGTCGCCGGCGCCGCCGAGACCATAGATCGCCGGCGTGTTCAGCACGAGTTGCAGGGGATGTCCGCTCTGGGCAGAGGCATCGAGCGACACGCTACCGAAAATGCTCAGTGCATTTCCCGCCGTGAGCGTCAGTTGCTCCAGTATGGGCGCGCCCGGCGTCGTGGACGGACGCAACAATGTATTGAGCGCCTCCTGGCTCAGCGTCCAGCCCGGCTGCAGCACGCCGGCGGCCTGGGCGGCCGCGAGCGAATTGGCATCGCCGATGTTGATCTGGCTCTGCGACACCGTGAGATAGCGCGCGCCGAAGTTGACATTGTTCATCGTGAGCGTGCCGGGCGCCGCCAGCACGACGCTGCCATCGGTGAGCAGCGAGGCCCCGCCTGCGATCGAGATCGAGGCATTGCCGACCACCGGCAGGAAATTGAGCCAACCGTTGGCCACCGCGAGGACCGCAGGCCCGGAGGTCACCGTCGCTTCGCTGGTCACGTTGCCGTAGAGATAGCCGAGCCGCGAGTCGGCAACCGTACCAACTGCGCCGCGCGTATCGATGACGGCGCTGCCCGAGACGTTGACGCTGTTGCCGATGGCATAGACCTGCGCCGCTCGGAGCACCGCGCCATCGAGGATGTTGACCACGCCGGAGCCGGTGAACGCGACGCGGTTGCCTGTGCCGTTGCCGACATCGACATAGTAGTTCGCGCCACCACCGATGAACAGCGCGCCGGCATTGAACGCGTCGAGATCCGCCGCAGCCACCGTGGTGTGCCCCGCGACCGGCGTTGCACCTGCCCCGACAATGTCGAGAATGACGTTCGGCGCCGACGACGTCACCATCAGGCTGCCCGAGATGCCGTCGCGGGCGGCGCCGAACAGCGCCGTGCCGGCGAAGCTCAGGGCCGGACCGTTGCCGCTGCCGAGATCGAGCTGCAGCACCTTGCCGTCCCCGGGCAGGCGCAGCCGCACCTGGCTGAGCAGCGCGGCCTGGCTGCGGGCGAAGTCGCTGTAGCTCGTCTCGTTGTACTGCGAATAGCGCCGCACCGTCGCGCCGGAGGTCAGCAGCAGCTGGGTCGGCAGCGCATTGCGGATGCCAGTGTTGGCGATGCCAAGAATGCCGGTCGTGACATACGATCCGTTGGGAAGACCGATGGTGCCGATCGGCGCCGTCGTGGTGCTGCCGACCTCGACGCGGAAAGCCCCCGGCAGCAGCGCGTAGCTCGACGGCAGCATGGTGTAGGTGCCCGCCGCAAGACCAGGCACGCCATTGCCGATGGTCACCTGCTGGCCGATCGCCGGATCGCCTGCGCCATTAGTGGCGATCGAAGGCGCATAGGCCGAGGCGTAGCCCGGCAGCAGCGCATAGACCTTGTTGCCCGCAGCAGAGTAGCCGTTGGCCGGATTGGCGTTGATGAGCGCGGTCTTCAGCACGTCGACGGAGCCGCCACGGCCGGGGACGAAGCCGGAACCGGTGAGACTGCCGCCGCCCGAGAGGTCAAGTACCGATCCCGCCTCGCCCACCAGCGAGGTCGCGGTGATCTTGACGCCTGTCGGCAGAAGGTAATTGTAGCCGTCGTTCACCAGCACCGAGCTGATATCGGACAGCGTGCCATCGGCGCCTTGATACGTGATGCCGTCGGTGGTGCCCCCGAACGGAATGACGAGACCATTGGCGCTTGCCGAGGTGATGCTGCCGGCGCGCAGGATGACCTGCGCACCGGAGGGCGCCTGCAAACTGCCCCCGGGCTGCGTGTTGAAAGCAACGATACCGAGCGGCGCTCGTACAATGCCGCCCTGATCGATGGCCGACGCGAACAGCGACAGCTTGCCGAACACTGCTGCCGGCATCGCCGGCACCGCGCGGTTGCCGCGGATCGTCAGCGTCGCGGCAGGGTCGAAAAAGGGCGCGCCCCAGGTGCCATACTGGTCATACCCGGGCATCATCCCGGCCCTGAGCAACGCGTTGGCGCCGCTCAAGGGATAGAGTTGCGCGGCCTGGATGGTGAGGTTACCGCCGGTGATGATGTCGGTCGTGCCGAAGCGGATGTCACCACTGCTCTGCAGCACGAGATCGCGGAAGCCCAACGCATCAAGAACATGAGACGGCCCGTTGCCACTCCCTTCGGTGGCGTGAAGGCCGCTGAACTGCAGCCGGCCGTAGAAGTCGATCAGGTTCGCGGCCACCGCGAGGTGACTGTTGGTTCGAACCCAGCCGACCTGGCCGACGTTGTTGATGCTTGGACTGTAGCCGCCGTCTTGTGCTTGAGATTCGGTGAAACCATCAAAGCGGACATAGGGCGCGGCCAGCGTCACGTTGATATTCGGTGTCGCAGCGGCCACCGCAAACATGCCCCCCGAGAAAGCGAGGCTGCGCGGCAATGCGAGGCTCACGTCGCCCTGGAACGCGAACAGGTCGGAAGAGCGCAGCGTCAGCGAGCCGAAGCCGCCCGCCGCCACCTGATCGGCACTGATCACCGCGGTGCCGAACTGCAGCGCCGGATCGGTGGCACCGGGCGTCAGCGTGTCGGCGAGCCCGCTCGGCTGGCGGTGCTGCACGATGGTGACGATGCGGGCCTTCTGCAGCGCGTCGGGGACGACGCCGATGCCGTCCGGCGCCTTCGGGCCCGCGGGACCGGTCGTGTAGGCGCGGCTGACGAGATCGAGGCTGAGGCTGCCGCCGGACGCCCCGGCGCCGCCCGCCGCGGCGCGGATGTCGCCATCGAGGTACATGCCGCTGTTGGACGCAAGCGTGATCGCACCACCGTTGCTCGCCACCAGCGTCGGCTGCGACGGCATGCGTGGCGACTGCCCGGCGGCGAGATCGATCCACGCCGAGGTGCCGGAGGCATCGACCACAGCCCCTGGGCGGATGACGATGAACGCGTCCGTCGCCTGATCGCTCACGGCGGTGCCGCCGATGACGATATTGCCGCCGTCCTTCACGACGCCGAAATTGCGACCCTGCGCATCCTGCGCCACCTGCGCGTAGCCGGACGCATCGAGCACTGCGTCTGCGCCGATCCAGATCGAGCGCGTCAGGTTGAAAGTGCCGTTGCCGCCGGCGACTTGCGCCCGTCCCGCGAAGTCGATCAGGCTGTTGAGGGTGATCTGGCCGCCACGCGCGGTGATACGGCCATCGAGGGTGGTCTGGCCGTTGGCCAGAATCGTGATCGCGCTGCCGGGATCGACGGTGATCGATGCGCCCGCCTGCAGGGTGAAGTCCGACAGGCTCGCCAGCGTCAGGCTGGCGCCGGGGCGCTGGATCAGGCGGGCATGGAGCACATCTGCAATAAATTGCGGCTGGACGACGAGATCGGCGGCCGCCGCCGGGGCACTGCCGCTCGGCAGCAGGACGCTGGCGCTGTTGAAGCGGTAGGTCGGAACAACCGCCGCAACCTAGGTGCCGGCGGCAATAACGACGCTCCGTCCGGTGACGCCGTACTGGGTGAAGCCGGAGGAGAACAGCACGGGATCGATCCCCAGCGTGCCGCTCGACGGCGCGATGCCGCTGCCGATCACGACCTGCTGCCCTGCCGCAAGCGTCAGGCTGCCGCCGCCGTTGAAGCCGTAGGCGCGCAAGCTGCCGTCGAGCACCAGCGGCGCAGTGCGGTCGATCGCGAAATAGTCGGCGGCGCCGAGATGGGAGTAGTCGTTGGTGATGAGGCTGACACTGCCGCCGCTACCGCCCTGGAGCTGGCCGTTGATCAACACGCCGCCCCCGGACGAGACATCGACGAGGCTGCCCTTCGTCAGCGCAATGCTGCCAGTGGTGGAGACGCTGAGGCTGCCGCCGTTGATGAAAGCCAGATCGCCCGTATCGGTCGGATCACTCGCCGTGTTGCTCCACAGCCCGCGCAGGTCGATGGTCACCCCGCCCGCGACCGCCACGGAGGGCACACCGGCGCCATTGGTCAGCGCCCACCATTGCGTCGCCTGGCCGACGCCCAGCACGCCGTGCATCAGATTGCCGAGCGTGACGTTACCGCCGCGCGCAGTGACGTCGGCGTTGAGGGCGATCGACGGCGCAGCGAAGGTGATCTGGCCGCCTGGGGTCAACGACAGCGCCTGGTCGACCGTGATGCTGGTCCCGGTGGCGATGTTGAGACCGCCGAGCTTGTTGTTGATCGGCTGAACATCGAACCAGGCGGTGTTCTGGCGCTGCGCCGGCAGCGCATCGGTCGCGTTGAATCCGCTCGTGATCGGCGTCACGGTCCCGAACCTGACGTCGGTGCCGTAGGCCCCGATCAGCCCGAAGCCACCATACTGCCCCAGCGCCAGCGTGCCGGCGAGCGGCGCGGTGCCCTGCGTCAGCTTGTAGCCGTCGGTCATGCCCGCCGGACGCGCATTGACCTGACGCGTGCCCTTGATCACGTCGGCGACGATCTGTCCCTCGAAGACCGCTGTCGGCGCCGAGATGATCAGGCGGCCGGCATCGCGGCCAACCGTGTAGCCGCCCTGCCAGGCGCTGCCGCCGAAGCCAAGGGGACTTGCATAGATCTCCGTCAGCGCCGGATCGAGCTTGCCGCCCTGGTTGTGCTGGACCACGAAGCCGGTCACCACCGCCGTGTAATTGAGGTTCGACGGCGCGCTGTTGACATTGTAGATGCGCCCATCGCTGCCGAGCACGTAGCTCTGCGGTATGAAGCCGCCCTGGTAGGTGACCGAGCCGCCGGAGATATTGAAGGTCGAGCCCTGCTGCGTCACCACCTCGGGCGCGGCGAGCGCGATGGTGCCGCCGACCGCACTCCATTCGCCGATGGTGTGCGGCGTGTTGCTGACATAGCCGGACACCTCCAACAGCCCGCCGGACGTGTAGTAGCGGTCGCTGGCATAACCGCCGGTGCCGGCCGGCACCAGTGTGAGGCTGCGCGCATCGATCCAGACATTCTGGCTGAACAGCCCGCCATTGTCGCGGTTCTGCGGCGAGTCGCGCAGTTCGTTGCCCTGGATGTTGACCTTGATGGAGTTGGCGCTCATCGGCAGCACGACGCCCTGCACGCCGGAGACGTCGACGGTGGCGCCATTCTCGGTGAACACGCGCTTGCCGGCCGAGACCGCGATCTGGCCGCCTTGCGCCATCGTCTGCGAGCCGCTGCGGACATTGACAAGGCCGCCGCTCACGATTTCGATCCGCGACTGGTCCTGTCGATCGGCGAGGATGGAGAGGTCGTCGAACTGACCGGTGGCGAGCGCGTTGGCGCCCGAGCCTGCGATCAGGGTATCGCGCCGCGAATTCAACGCGGTGTCCGTCGACCTCAGCTCGGGCAGGACCAGCGTGAGGCTGTTGGCGGTCAGCGTGATGCTGCCGCTCGGGTCGCTGGCCGAGTTCAGCAGATGGATGGTGCCGCGCTGGTTGACCGAGGTGGAGCTCAGCAGCGCGCCGTCCTGGACGACCGTGCGGCCAGCGAGCGTGATGTCGCCCTGCTGCGCGAACATCAGGCCGGTGTTGGTGACGGCTCCGCTCGCACTGCCGGCATAGATCACCGGCGCGACTTCGTTGCCGTTCGTGGTCGAGTACTGGTTGGCGTTGGTACCGTAGCCCGGCCGCAGGATGAAGTCGTCGCCGGCGGCGAGCAGCGCCTGACCCTTGGGGGTGGTGATCGCGCCCGCATTGCTGATGCTGGAGCCGAGCAGCGCGACGAACCCGCCGCCCGATGTCGCGTCGACCGGCGGGTTGGTGGTGATCAGTGCGCCCTTTTCGACGACGATCTGGCCGCCCGCTCCCGTGAAGCTCGGCAGATACGCGCTGCCGCTCTGCACCGAATAGATGCCGCGGGCCTGGAACTGCTGATCGGTGATGTTTGCAGTGGAAGCGATCAGCGAGCCGACATTGATCTGGCTGGCGCCGCCGAAAATGATGCCGTTCTGGTTGATGATCAGAACCCGTCCCGGTGCGGCGATCTGCCCGAGAATCTGGCTCGGGCCGGCATTGCCGATGACGCGGTTGAGTGCGGTCGCCGTCGACGAGGGCTGATTGAAATTGACCGTGGTCTGGGCGCCGACGTTGAAGCTCTGCCAGCTCAGGATCGCCTGCTGCGCCGTCTGGTTGATGGTGACGAGCGTGCCGTTGCCGCCCGCGCTCTGCACCGGCGCAGAGGCGCCGCTCCACGTGCCGCTGGGGGCGACCTGCAGGCCGCCGGCGCCAAGACCATTGGGCACGGTGATCTGCGGCAATGTCGCGGAGCGCTGCGCCGCCGCGGCGGCGGCGCGCGCCGCGGCCTGGGCGCCCTGCATCGCCTGGATCGCCTCGATCGAACGGCGCATCGCGCTCTGGCTCTGCTGGGCGGCGGCCGCCGCCTGTTGCGCGGCCATCGCCGCAGCATCCATCGTGTAGGTGGTGGCCGGCACACCGACGCCGCCGCCGAGCTGCGCCGCGCTCACCGGGTGATGCACGCCCGCCAGCAGCGCCAGAAGGCTCGTTCCCGCCAGCAGAGTGGCGCGGCGCAGGGAGGCGGAGGACAGACGGTGGTGGCGGGACATCACGAACTCTCTCGATCGGCGAAAGGCCCGGCACAGCCATAGCTGCTCCAGGCGCCGGGCATGTCCCGACCGTCTATGGACGCCCCACCCCCGACCGAGAGGAAATGAAATCGTGGATTCTTTTTTGCGGTGAATGTCGTCAAACTGTCGCACAGACGGTCACAGAGAGCTTCAGGTCAGCACCACAATGCCGCCGCCGAGCGGCGTGACGCGAACGCCGAACGCCTCGCGGAACTGGGTCAGCACCGCATCGAGCCGCGCCAGCTTGAAGCGCGCGGTGATGCGGCGGTCGCCGAGCGCGGTGTTCATCAGCACGATCCGGCCCGGACGATAGCGGTTGACCTCCTCGATCACCCGCGCCAGCGGCTCGTCCTGGAAGATCAGGAGACCGTCGCGCCAGCCGGCGGCGATCTCGGGATTGACCGCGGCGATCTGGCTGAGGTTGCTGCCGGCATAGACGATCTGCTGGCCAGGCCCGACCATGGCGCGATGCCCCGCGCAGACAACCTCGACCTCGCCTGCAAGGCCGGTGACGCGCACCTGCGCGCCATCGCAGCGCACGGTGAACTGGGCGTCGCTCGCCGAGATGCGGCCCGATGCGGCGCGCACCACCACCGGATGCGTGGACGCCGACACCGCCGCCTCGCCGCTGATCAGTTCGACGCTGTCGGCGCCGCGGATGTTCAGGCTGGTGCGGGTGTTCAGCTCGATCGAGGCCGCGTCAGTCACCGCGACACGGCGCTGCTCCCCCGTGCCGGTGTGATAGTCGGCGGCGAGCGCATCGAGCGAGGGCCACAGCTCGAGCGGCGGCTTCACCACGGCGACACCGACGACCGCGGCCGCCGACGCGGCAAGCGCCCCGCCGAGGAATGCACGGCGGCCGAAAATGGCACGCGCCGGCCGACGCACCATCGGCGACGCCGCCTCTGCCGGCGCCACCGCCCGCAGCGGCGCCTCGAGCTGTCTCCACAGCCGGCACGCCTGTGCATAGGCCTGCGCATGCGCGGCGCTGCGCCCGCGCCACGCCGCAAGCGCCTGCAGGTCCGCGGTCGTGACCTCGCCGGTCGCCAGGTGCACCACCCAGTCCTTGGCCTCGCGGCGCAGGTCGTCGGCCGACGCAGCGCCATGCGCCGTCATCCCCGACAATCCCTGCTGGTCGTTCATGGTCATCACCGGCGCCATCTCATGCGTCCCCGTCCTCACTGGACGGGCTGGCGGCGCGCCGCGGATCGGAAGGCCGATCCACAGCTGCCTCTCCTATAGACGTTTCAGCGGCCCCGGACAGGAAGCCCTCTGTCGCATTTTCTTCAAGGAGGGCTTCGCAATGGTCAAGTGCGCGGCGCAGCTCGATCCGCACCATGCGCGGCGAGATGCCATAGCGCGCGGCGATCTCCTGCTGCGGCTGGCCTTCCAGCCGCGCCGCGATCAGGATGTCGCGGGTGCGCGGCGGCAGCGACGCGATCGCCTGGCGCAGCATGTCCAGCTCCTGCCGCGCCTCGGCCTCGCGGGCCGGCCCCGGCGCTGGATCGGCCACCTCAAGCGCGGCGGACACATCGGCGCGGCGCGCGCGGCGGCTCTCCGCGCGGCGGTGGTCGGTCGCCGCATTGACCGCCATGCGCATCACATAGCCGGTGGGGCTGTCGACCATTCCGGCGTCGTTCGGCCGGTGCAGCCGCAGCCAGGTCTCGTTGAGGCTTTCGCGGGCGAGCTCCTCGGAGCCGAGGCGGCGCGTCAGCCGCGCCTTCAGCTCGTCGTAGCGCTCGCTGATGAGGTCACGCAGCGCCGCCCAGCTCGTTGGTCCCATCGGAGTGACTGCGTTTCGAACGGCCGCCCAACATCCGGCCGCCGCGCGACGCCTGTCGCACCACGCGGGCCGGAATTGTGAAGGGCTTGTAACGGGCAAATGTAACAGATCGACTACACCGGCATCCGCCTACCCGCACTCCGGCCGCGCGCCGCCCGCGCGCGGGCCGATGACAAGAGTAACAGGCTGGCCGAGCCCGGGCGGCGGCGCCCCGACCACCGTTCCCGGCAGCAGGCGCTGCAGCGCGGCGTCGCGCCTCACGTCGCCGGTTGAACCCAGCAACGCCGCGCGGGTGATCGCGCCGGCCGGCGTGATCCAGAGCTGCAGCGCGGCGCGATACGTCCCCGGGCGCGTCTCCTCGGTGCCGCACAGCGCGCCGAGCACAGCGCCCTGCAGCACGCCAAGGAAGCGTGGATCGGGCCGCGCCGGCGCCGGCGCGGCGTCCGGAGGCTTCTCGGCGTACAGCGTGATGGCATCGACGTCAGTGCGGCGGCTGACGAGCCCGCTGCCTGACAGCAGCAATTGCAACGCCGCGTCCGGCGTCATGCGCCCCTTCACCGCCGTGGAGCTGCGGCCGGCGGCAAGCGCCGTCTCGTAGAGCACCTGCAGGCCGCTCGCCGTCGCATAGGCGTTGAGGGCGCGCGCGAGATCCTGGGCGGGAATGTCGTAGACGGTGCTGTCGCCCGATGCGGTCGACCGCTCCACCGCCAGCGCTGGCATCGCGATCAGCAACAACAGCGCCGCAAGCACTCCCTGCCACAACGACAGGCGTGGCGCAGCCGACACCGTCATGCGCCTGTCGTCACGCTCGGGATAATCCCAGTCCATGCGCAGCCGTGCATCTCTCTGTCACGGCCGGCAGATAGGGCCGACAACCGCGCCGCTGTCAATGCGGCCGCAGAGCCTGCGCACCTAGTTCGGATCGACCGCGCGCTGCTGGCCGAACCAGCGCGCCATCGACAGCTTCACCGCGAGCACATGCTGGCGCATCAGCCGCTCGGCCTCGCGCGGCTCCCGGCAGATGATCGCTTCGTAGATCTGGCGGTGCGCGGCGTGGCGCTGGCGGACGTCGTCGAGATCGAACGCCACGATGTTGTGAGCCGAGGTCTGCGGCACGCGCTGGCAGATGCGCAGCACGTCGCGCACCAGCTGCGACTGCGCCGCCTCGTGAATCATCGCATGGAACGCCGCGTTGGCCTCGGCATAGAGGCCGCGCCGCGCGTCGTCGGCGGTCTCCGGCGCGAGCGCGCGGTCGCCATCCGTGAGCGCGTCCTCCATGCGCTGGCGCAGCGCGTCGGAGAGACCGCGCTCGGCGGCGAGGCGCGCCGCCAGCCCCTCGGCGAGCGCCCGCATCTCGTAGGCATCGACGATCGCCGACAGCGACTGCTCCGGCACCGTGAAGCCGCGGTTCGGCGTGTGATGCAGCAGCCCCTCGCCGGCCAGCGTCTGCAGCGCAGCACGCAGCGGTGTGCGCGACACTTCGAGGGTGCGCGCGAGATGCACCTCGTTGAGCCGGCTGCCGGCAGGAAACGCGCCGTCGAGCAGCGCCTGGCGCAGCCGCTCCGCCAGCAGGCGCGACTGGGTCGAGGCGCTGCGCGGGGAGCCGGCGGGGCTGGAAACGGTCTCGGTCATCGGGGGCCTTGCACAAGTGTGTACATATTTCGATTCGAATGGCCTGTCGATTGACTCGAAAATCGAGCCAAAATCAGAGTTTTGTCACCCACTCGCGCACGTCCGGGGTCATATCGCCCCATAAGTGTACACATTTTATCATTGACAAAGCAAAAGTGTACTCATTTTATGTCGGCATGAGCTGGCACACCCAGCCAGCAGATATTTGGCTCTCAAGGGAGGACAGCCGGATGCTCGCATCCCGCATCACGCACCAGGTCGCATCCATCGCCCTGCCAGTCGCCGGCACGGACAGCTTCTTCGCGGTACGCCGCGTCTATTGCGTCGGCCGCAACTATGTCGACCACATCCGCGAGATGAAGGAAGGCGACGAGCGTGACCCGCCGTTCTTCTTCCAGAAGCCGGCCGACAGCATCATGCAGGACGGCGCCACGCTGCCCTATCCGCCGCTCACCGAGGATTACCAGCACGAGATCGAGCTCGTCGTCGCCATCGGCCGCGGCGGCGCGCGCATCCCGCTGGCACAGGCGCTCGACCATGTCGCGGGCTATGCGGTCGGCCTCGACATGACCCGCCGCGATCGCCAGCGCGACGCCCGCGCCTGGGGCCAGCCCTGGGAAATCGGCAAGTCGTTCGATCACTCCGCGCCGTGCGGCCCGATCCATCCCGCGAGCACGGTCGGCCACATCACCTCCGGCGCGATCACGCTTGCGGTCAACGGCACGGTGCGCCAGCGCGGCGACATCGGCCAAATGATCTGGAATGTCGCTGAGATCGTCGCCAACCTGTCGCAGCACTATGCGCTCGAAAGCGGCGACCTGATCTTCACGGGCACGCCGGCCGGCGTCGGCCCGCTGGTGCCGGGCGACCGCATGACCGGCGCCATCGACGGCCTCGGCGAGATCCACTTCACCATCGGCCCGAAGGAGTTCTGAGCATGCTGCCGACCGAGCGCCTGTCGTATTCCGCCATCACCGAGCGGCCGAAGCTGACGCTGCCGGAGGGCGCCCGCCTCGCGGTCTGGGTGATCGTCAATGTCGAAGAATGGGACGCGCGCCAGCCGATGCCGCGCACCGTGCTGACGCCGCCGGCCGGCGGCTCACCGAGCCCGGACATTCCCAACTGGGCCTGGCACGAGTACGGCAACCGCGTCGGCTTCTGGCGCATGCTGGAAGTGCTGGACACGCTGAAGATCAAGGCCGCCCTCGCCATCAACGGCTCGGCGATCGGCGCCTACGAGCCGATCGCCCGCGCCGCGCGCGAACGCGACTGGGAGTTCATCGGCCACGGCTTCACCCAGAAGAACATGCAGAAGGTCGAGAACGAGCGCGAGGACATCGCCAGGACGACGAAGGCAATCGCCGACTACGTCGGCCGCCGGCCGCGCGGCTGGCTCGGCCCCGGCCTCACCGAAACCTGGGAGACGCCGGACATCCTGGTCGAGGAAGGCTATGACTATGTCTGCGACTGGGTGCTCGACGACCAGCCGGTGGTGCTGAAGACCCGCGGCGGACCGATCGTCAACGTGCCCTACACCCAGGAGTGCAACGACGTCGCGATGATGCTGATCCAGCATCACAAGGCGTCGGAGTATCGCGACCGCGCCATCGACCAGTTCGAGCAGCTCTATGCCGACGCGGCGACCTCCGCGCGCGTCATGGCGCTGGTGGTGCATCCCTACATCATGGGCGCGCCGCACCGCCTGCGCTACTTCCGCGAAGCGCTGCAGCACATCGCCGGCAAGAACGGCGTCGTGTTCCGCACCGGTGAGGAAATCCTCGACTGGTACCAGGCCGCCAAAGCCTGACACGTCTTCCACCGCGGCGGCAATCCGCCACGGTGCCCCAAACAAAAGCAACAACCAACGATCCCCCGGGGATCGGGAGGACTCCCATGACCATTCACACGGACACGGTTGCGCCTGCGCGCGACGACGCCTCACCCGGCATCGCCATGCTGGCGATGTTCGGGCTGCTGCTCGCCTCCTATGTCGTCAACGCCATGGACCGGCAGATCTTCCCGCTGCTCGCCGCCGACGTGCGCAAGGAATACGGCTTCTCGCTCGCCGATACCGGGCTCCTCTCCACCATCTTCACCCTCGGCATGGCGGTCGCCGGCTGGCCGACCGGCTATCTGCTGGCGCGCGCCTCGCGGAAAGCCGTGCTGCAGATCGGCATCGCGATCTTCTCCGCCGGCACCGTGCTGACAGCCTATGCCACCGGCTTCGCCGACATGCTGATCTATCGCGCCGCCACCGGCATCGGCGAAGCGATGCAGCTCACCGCGCTGATCGCGATCGCCACCACCGCCTTCACTCGCTATCGCAGCGTCGCGGTCGGCGCGATCAATGCTTCGTTCGGTGTCGGCGCCATCGTCGGCCCGCTGCTCGCGGGCGTCGTGCTGAGCTTCCACGGCTCCTGGCACGGCCCCATCATGGTGTTCGGCGTGATCGGCTTCGTCGCCATGGCGGTGATCGCGCTTGCGGTGCGTCCGGCGATCACCGAGGTGCAGCGCCGCGCCGACGGCGTGCAGGTGGTCGGCGGCGCGTCGACGCTGCTCAACCGCAACACCGTGATCCTCACGGTGCTCAGCCTGATCGGCGGGCTGATCATCTATGGCTATCTCGGCATGTACCCGACGTTCCTGCGCGAGCAACTCCATGTCGCGCCCGCCGACACCGGCGCGATCATGAGCATCTACGGCCTTGGCGTGCTGTGCTCGCTGATCGGCGGCTGGTTCGGCGACCGCTTCTCGCCGCGCGCGGTGTTCGGCCTCGCCTTCCTCGGCGCCGCGGTGCTCGGCTTCCTGCTGTTCGCCTACGCGCAGAGTTTCGCGGCGCACGCGGCGCTGTCGTTCCTGTGGGGCTTCATCGTCAGCGGCACGATCTACGTCAACCTCGCCGGCTCCCATGTGAAGGCGGTCGATGGAGCGCTGGCGGGACGCGCCTCCGGCGTGTTCGTCACCAGCCTCTATGGCGCCGCAGCGATCGCCGGCTATCTCATCGGCTTCATCGCCAGCCTCGCCGGCTGGGGCCAGGCCGGGCTCATCCAGATCACCCTGCTGTCCGTTGCCGGCGCCGTGCTGGCGCTCGGCCTCGACGGCCGGGCGATGTCACATGCAACACGCTAGGCCCTGCGGCAGCGATGGAAAACGCTCTGCGCGAAGAAAGGCACCTCACTCAACCAGACGGCGTGACGCCCGTGATGGCGCCGTGCCGATGCATCCGGACAGCACTCCGCTTCCCGGCCTTGCCGATTTATTCCCCAGCTCAAACAAATTTCCGCGGATGACAAATCAGCGCCGTCGGTTATGGTCCGCTCGCTACACTTAAGATAGCGGGGCGGGAGGTCATGATGGGGCAAGGCAATGCGCGGTTCGAGGTGTTCCGTGATCCCACCGATTCCTGGGTGGTGTGGGACTGCGAGCGCGATGATTTCGCGTCCCTCGGGACGGCGGCGCTGTACGGGCTCGCCGAATCCCACGCGCGCACCGTCTGCCTGTTCCTGAACACCACGCGCGGCCACCGGCCGCGCCCGATGAGCCCGTGGCTGCGGCCGGTCGATTCTGCCCCGCCGATCCCACCAAGCCGTTGATCTCCCTGCGTCGGCACTTGTCAAAGGCCGGCAAGTTGCGCAACCTGTCAGCGAAGATCCGGTCATCGAAGCCGGACGGGACTCGTGTGGTCCCACATAATGGACAGGGAGATGACACAATGACCAACGCCCCGGGCGGTGGCCCGCTTTCACGCCGTTCCGTGCTCGGCGCCGGCCTGTCAGCCGCGCTTGGCGGCGCCGCGTTGACGACCCTTGGCGGCCGCACCGGTCTGGCCCAGGCCGACCAGCGGCTGCGCATGTTCTGGTGGGGCTCCAAGGAGCGGGCGGAGCGCACCGACAAGGTCAACAAGCTTTACCAACAGACCCATCCCGGTGTGACCATCACCGGCGAATCCCTCGGCTGGACCGACTACTGGCCGCGCCTCGCCACCCAGACCGCCGGCCGCAACGCCGCGGACGTCATCCAGATGGACTACCGTTACATCTTCGAGTACGCCCGCCGCGGCGCACTGCAACCGCTCGACGGCTATGTACCCGCCCAGCTCAATCTCGGCGATTTCAGCAAGGCGGCGGTCGACAGCGGCAAGGTCGACGGCAAGATCTATGGCGTCAGCCTCGGGCTCAACTCCACCTCGCTGGTCTATGACAAGGAGCTGATCCAGAAGCTCGGCCTCAAGGAGCCGACCTGGGACATGACCTGGGCCGAGATCGGCGAACTCGCGGTCGAGATCAGCAAGGCCGCCAAGCGTGACCGCTTCACCGGCATCGCCGACGGTGGCCGCGAGGAGCCCGGCCTCGAAGTGTGGCTCGCCCAGCGCGGCAAGTCGCTGTACACGCCCGAGGGCAAGCTCGGCTACGACGCCGCCGACATGACCGAGTGGTTCGCATTCTGGCATGAGCTGCGCAAACGCGGCGGCTGCGCGGCCCCGGACGTGCAGGCGCTCGACCGCGGCGAGATCGACTCCAGCCTGCTCACCCTCGGCAAGGCGGCGATGGCGTTCGCCCATTCCAACCAGCTCGTCGGCTTCCAGGCGCTCAACAAGAGCAAGCTCGCGCTGTCGACCTATCCGGACGGCGGCAAGACCGCCAAGCCCGGCCAGTACCTCAAGCCGGCGATGATGTGGAGCGTGTCGGCGCAGTCCAAGCAGCCGGAGGCGGCGGCGCAACTCGTCAGCTTCTTCGTCGCCGATGTCGAGGCCGGCAAGCTGCTCGGGGTGGAGCGCGGCGTGCCCGCCTCGGATGCCCTGCGCAAGGCGGTGTCGCCGACCCTCGACGACCTCGGCCGCGCCATGGCCGACTACATCACACTGATCAGCGACAAGGTCGGCCCGCTGCCGCCGCCGCCGCCGCGCGGCGCCGGCGAGATCCAGACCATCCTGCAGCGCGTCAACGAGCAGATCGGCTTCGGCAAACTGACGCCCGCGGACGGCGCCAAGCAGTTCGTCACCGACAGCTCCGCGGTGCTCGCGCGCGGGTAAGGCTGGAGGTGCGGGGTGCACTCGGCACCCCTGCCTCCTTTTTTGTCCTACCCATCCACGGTCTTCGAGTTCACCGGCCCGCGAGCGAGAACATGAAGAAGGCAGGCCTCGCTCCAATTTCTGCGTCATGCGCGGGCTTGACCCGCGCATCCAGCTCGCTTGCCACATGCGGAGGCATCGCGAAGCTGGATCACCGGGTCACGGCGCTGCGCGCCGGCCCGGTGATGACGCCGAATTGGTGGGCGCGATGCAACTCGCCGTTGGACAACGGTATGAGTTTGCGATCGAACCATCTTGAGATTGAGCCATTTTGAGATTGGACCATGGCCAGCACACTGACTGAAGCCGCGCCGCGGCCGATCGCGAAGGCCGAGACGGCGGAAGGCGCCGACTGGCGCGGCAGTATCGCCGGCTATCTCTTTCTCACGCCATGGCTGCTCGGCTTCTTCGGCCTCACCCTCGGGCCGGCGCTGATCTCGCTCTATCTGTCCTTCACCGATTTTGACCTGCTGGGAACGCCGAAATGGATTGGCGCGGCGAACTATGTGCGGATCGCCACCAACGATCCCAAGTTCGTCTCGGCGATGCATGTCACCTTCCTCTACGTCGTGCTCGCGGTGCCGCTGAAGCTGGCGTTCGCGCTGTTCGTCGCCGTGATCCTGAACAAGGGCATTCGCGGCCTGCCGCTGTACCGCGCGCTGTTCTACCTGCCCTCGCTGATCGGCGCGAGTGTCGCCATCGCCGTGCTGTGGCGGCAGCTGTTTTCCGGCGACGGCCTGCTCAACCAGTTCCTCGGCCTGTTCGGTATCCATGGTCCGAGCTGGATCTCCGATCCCGACTACTCGCTCTATACCCTGGTCGCGCTCAGCATCTGGCAGTTCGGCTCGCCGATGATCATCTTCCTCGCGGGCCTGCGTCAGATCCCGAGAGACGTCTATGAGGCCGCAGAGATCGACGGCGCGAGCCGCCGCCAGCAATTCTGGCGCATCACGCTGCCACTGCTCACCCCCGTCGTGTTCTTCAACGCCGTGGTGCAGACCATCGAGGCCTTCAAGGCGTTCACGCCGGCCTTCATCATCAGCGGCGGCAGCGGCGGCCCGATCGACTCGACGCTGTTCTACACGCTCTATCTCTATCAGGAAGCGTTCGCCTACTTCCGCATGGGCTATGCCTCGGCGCTGGCCTGGATCCTGGTGGTGATCATCGCCACCTTCACCGCGCTCACGTTCCTGTCGTCGCGCTACTGGGTACACTACGATGGCTGACATCACCGTGACAACGCCGCAGCGCGACCTCGACGACCCGGCGCAGGGCGCACCCCGCGGCGCAGGGCGCAGCCTCGTCTATCACGTGCTGCTGTGCCTCGCCTCGCTCGCCATGCTCTATCCGCTGCTGTGGATGCTGGCGAGCTCGTTCAAGCCGGACAGCGATATCTTCGCCAGCGCCTCGCTGTGGCCGTCGAGCTTCAGCCTTGACGCCTACCGCCGCGGCTGGTCCGGCCTGCAGGTGTCGTTTGGCCAGTTCTTCATCAACTCGCTGATCGTGTCGCTGAGCTGCGTCATCGGCAACGTGCTGTCGTGCTCGCTGACGGCTTATGCCTTCGCCCGGCTCAAGTTCCGGGGGCAGAAGATCTGGTTCGCGCTGATGCTCGGCACCTTGATGCTGCCCTACCATGTCACGCTGATCCCGCAATACGTGCTGTTCCTCAACCTCGACTGGGTCGGCACCTTCTTGCCACTGATCGTGCCGAAATTCCTCGCCGCCGACGCCTTCTTCATCTTCCTGCTGGTGCAGTTCTTCCGCTCGATCCCGCGCGAGCTGGACGAGGCGGCGATGATCGACGGCTGCGGACCCTGGCGGATCTACTGGATGGTGATCCTGCCGCTGTCGCTGCCGGCGCTGGCGACCGCCGCCATCTTCACCTTCATCTGGACCTGGGACGATTTCTTCGGCCCGCTCGTCTACCTCAACGACATGAACGGCTACACCGTGCAGCTCGGCCTGCGCAGCTTCGTCGACTCGACCGGGAAATCGGACTGGGGCGCGCTGTTCGCGATGTCGACGTTGACGCTGCTGCCGGTGTTCGCCTTCTTCCTCGCGTTCCAGCGCCTCCTGATCAACGGCATCGCCACCACGGGGCTGAAGGGGTGAGTGATGTTCAACGATGAGGCAGGCCATCGCTCGCAAGCGTCATGGTATCGTCAGACGCCTGCATCATACGATGCGTCATGGCCTTATCCCCGCCCCTCGGTTCGCGTCATGAATGCCCCCGGCTTTACCTCACATTCTGCGTCATGCGCGGGCTTGACCCGCGCATCCAGCTTACGGCGTACAGCCGGACGCGCCGCCAGGCTGGATCCGAAGCAACTCGGGGCCGAGTTGCGTTCTATATCTGAAGTCCCAAGTCGGAAACATCCGACTTGGGATGTCTCGGCGCTGACGCGCCGGCCCGGTGATGAAGCCGAGATATTGCAGGCGCCTTGCGCGCCTCGCTCACCCTTTTCAGGACAATTCACGTCCGCTCCCGGAGACCTCGTGACATGACCATCCGCTTCGCCGCCATCGGCATCAACCACGCCCACATCTTCGGCCAGGTCGACTGCCTGGTGCGTGCCGGCGCTGAATTCGTCGGCTTTCATGCGCCCGAAGACGACCTCGCAAAGCCCTTTGCCGAGCGCTATCCGCAGGCGCCGCGGGTCGCTGATCGCCGCCAGTTGCTGGAAGACCCGACCATCCAGCTGATCGTCTCCTCCGGCATTCCGGCGGACCGCGCGCCGCTCGGCATCGAGGTGATGCGCCATGCCAAGGACTACATGAGCGACAAGCCCGGCATGACCTCGCTGGAGCAGCTCGCCGAGGTGCGGCGGGTGCAGGCCGAGACCAAACGCATCTACTCGATCTGCTATTCCGAACATTTCGAGACCCGCTGCACGGTCAGGGCTGGCGAGCTGGTCAAGGCCGGCGCGATCGGCAAGGTCATCAACACCACCGGGCTCGGGCCTCACAAGCTCAAGAACCTCCCGCGGCCGGCGTGGTTCTATAGCCGCGAGCGCACCGGCGGCGTGCTCACCGACATCGCTTCGCACCAGTGCGAGCAGTTTCTGTTCTTCGCCGATGCGCTCGACGCCGAGGTGGTGGCGGCGACCGTCGCCAACCGCGCCAACCCGGAGACGCCGGAGCTGCAGGATTTCGGCGAGATGCTGCTGCGCACGGATGGCGTCACCGGCTACATCCGTGTCGACTGGTTCACGCCCGACGGCTTGCCGACCTGGGGCGACGGCCGCCTCACCATCCTCGGCACCGAGGGCACCATCGAGCTGCGCAAGTACATCGACGTCGCCGGGCAGAGTGGCATCGACCACCTGTTCCTGACCGACCGCAAGGGCGTGCAGCGCATCGACTGCAGCGCGGTCGAACTGCCCTACGGCCGCCAGCTGATCGCCGACGTGCAGAACCGCACCGAGACCGCGATGCCCCAGGCGCGCTGCTTCAAGGCCATGGAGCTCGCGCTGACGGCACAGGCGAAGGCGGAGGGCAAGGCATGACACTGAACGCGGCTTGGTGCGATCACGCGGCTGGCTCACCCTCTCCCCTCATCCAGAGGAGGCGCAAGGCGCCGTCTCGAAGGATGAGGCCTCCGCCTCTCCGGGCCTCATGGTTCGAGACGCGCGGCTATGCCGCGCTCCTCACCATGAGGAGAAGCGGCAGCGCCCGCCGCAAGTCCCCTCGCTGAAATCAGACCGACAACAAGAAAGAAGAAACCCATGCCCAAACGCTGGACAGTCGCGGTGATCGGATGCGGGATTGGCCGCGCCCATATCGAGGAAGGATACTCCCGCCTCACCGACAGGTTCGAGGTGCGCGCGCTGTGCGATCTCAACGAGGAGCGCCTTGCGACCGTCGGTGACGAGTTCAACGTACCGCGACGCACCACCTCGTTCGACGAGGTACTGGCGATGGACGACATCGACATCGTCGATATCGCTACCCCGCCGTCGCTGCACTTCCCGCAGGCGACGCAGGCGCTCGCCAGCGGCAAGCACGTGATTTGCGAAAAGCCGCTGGTCGGCTCGCTCGCCGATGTCGACCGCCTCGCCGCCGCGGAAGCCAAGGCGCGTGGCCGCCTGATGCCGATCTTCCAGTACCGCTACGGCAACGGCCTGCAAAAGGCGAAGCACATCATCGAGCAGGGCCTTGCCGGCAAGCCCTATCTCGCCAGCATCGAGACCGCATGGCGGCGCGGCGCCGACTATTATGCGGTGCCCTGGCGCGGCAAGCGCGCCACCGAACTCGGCGGTGCGCTCTTGACCCACGCCATCCACGCCCACGACATCCTGACCTACCTGATGGGCGACATCGCCTCGGTGTTCGCCCGCACCGCGACGCGGGTCAACACCATCGAGGTCGAGGACTGCGCGGTGGCGAGCCTTCAGATGCAGAGCGGCGCGCTCGCCGCCCTCGCCGTTACGCTCGGCTCCGCCAATGAGATCAGCCGGCTGCGGCTGAGCTTCGAGCATGTCACCTTCGAGAGCTCGCAGTCGCCCTACGCGCCCGGCGACGACCCCTGGCAGATCCTGCCGGCCTCGCCGGAGGCCAAGGCGCGCATCGACGCCGCCCTCGAAGGCTGGACCTTCGTGCCGTCGCGGTTCGAGGGCCTGATGGCCGCCTATCACGCGGCGCTGGAGAGCGGCGGCCCGCTGCCGGTGACCATCGCCGACGCGCGGCGCTCGCTGGAGCTGATCACCGCGCTCTACCATACGGCGGAAACCGGCGCCCCGATGAGCCTGCCGATCCCCAAGAATCATCCCAAGTACGGCAGCTGGCAGCCGGCGGGAAGCTGAAGGAGACACGTGTCATGGCCACGATGATTCGACCGGCAGGCGCCGCGGATATCGACCTCGTGGCCACGACCATTCTCGCCGCCCAGCGCGGCCAGCAGCCGCGCGGCTATTTCGACATCGTGCTCGATCGCAGCGAGGCCGACTGCCACGCTTTTGTGCGGCAGCTGACGACCGCACAGGTGCGCTCGTGGTGGCATCTGTCGCATTTCTGGATCGCCGAACACGACGGCGTCGCCGCGGCCGCGCTGTGCGCGCTGCCGGTCGCCGGCAGCATGGCCGATGCGCGACAGGCCGTGCTCGACACGATGACCGCCGCCGGCTTCACACCGGAGGCACAGGCCGCGGTGGCGCAGCGCGGCGCCTATGTCCGCCACTGCTGGATGGACAGCGACGACGACGCCTGGATGATCGAGCATGTCGCGACACGGCCCTCGCATCGCGGGCTCGGCCTCGCCGCCCGCCTGCTCGACCATGCGCTGGCTGAGGGACGCGCCCGCGGCTTTTCCCGGGCACAGATCACATTTTATATCGGCAATGATGCGGCCGAGCGCAGCTATGCCCGCGCCGGCTTCAGCTTTGCAGAGGAGAAGCGTCATCCGGACTTTGCGGCTCTGACGGGGGCAGCGGGCTTCCGCCGCGCAGCGATGACACTGTGAGCAGCGGCGCGTCCGACTGCAGGCTCGGGCTCGGCAGCACAGCCTCCAGCGCATCGAGCTCGGCACGCGCGTGGTGCGCGTGCAGCAGCGCCTGCGCCTCACCGATGACCTGCGCCGCAAGGCTCTCCTCGGACATCAGCAATTGCGGCTCGTCGCCGGCAAAGACGATCCAGCCGATATCCGTGGATGTGAGCCTGTAGTCCGGCATGACTGCGAAACCAGGAATGTTGCGCGCGCGATCCCTGAAGATCCGAGCGATCAGGAACTCAGAGCCAAAAGCGAGCTTTTGCCTAAAAAGCCCGATACTTTTGACTCTCTCCTGTTAAGACTTGGTGCGGCGGATTGTCGAAATCGCGTTACATCATTGTTAACGCGACCGCGGAAAGTCGGGCGCATCCTACCGGTTGCGGTCGGGCGCTTCAGGAGTTTCACGGATCGCGAAAAATGCCGGACCGCGGCCACGGATTAACGTGACGCGTGCGGCGATGCCGCGTTCCACGATGCGGCATCGGATCGACATGCCATTCGCCTCAGCTTCCGAGGCACGGCCGCCCAGCCTCATACAACGCAGGCCGATGACGGTCATCATGAACCGCGACGGACGAACCGCCTGGAACACTCATCGCATGGCCGCATCCTGCGCGGGATCGGGCGCGCCGAACCATCGCGACGCTGCGTCCGTGGCCAGCGCGAGATCGGCTGCGGCATCGCTGGCCCACGCCACGACGCCGTCAGGGCGCACGAGCACCGCGCTGAGGCCGAGACGATCGTCGGCATCGCCGGCGAGATACGCGATCCGATCGCCCCAGCGGCTGGCGAGCGCGCGCCGTTGCGATTGCGCGTCGAAATCCAGCAGCAGGCCGCGCCCCGTCCGCATCCATTGGCCGAGCGTGCGACCGTCGGCGAGCATGAAGTCGGGCGCGCTGCGGCCGACCAGCGGGTGGCTGTCGCCGAGATCGCAGCGAAGGGACACGCCCCACACCCGCCCGGCGAAATAGGTCGCACCATCGCGGGTGTCGATGAGATCGCGAACAATGTCTGCGAGCGCGCGCGTGCTCGGCGTCGGACGCATCAGGGCGACCTGGGCCCGCGACCAGTCGAGGATCGCCGCACCGACCGGATGCCGCTCGCCGGCATAGCTGTCGAGCAGCCCGGCCGGCGCGTGACCTCGAATGCTGGCCGCCAGCTTCCAGCCGAGGTTCATCGCATCACCGATCCCGAGGTTCAGGCCCTGGCCGCCGAGCGGCGAATGGATATGGGCGGCGTCGCCGGCGAGCAGCACCCGGCCACAGCGGTAGGCACTCGCCTGGCAGGCACGATCGGTCCAGGTCGTGGCAAGCGTCAGCGCGGTCAGGGTAACGTCGACGCCGGACACGCGGCGCAGCACCGCCTGCACATGCTCGCGCGTGATCGGCCGGGAGCGATGGAACGCACCGCCGTCGAAATCGACCATCGCGATCGTGCCCGGCTGCGCATAAGTGTACATGCCCGCTGCGGTGTAGTGGCGGCCGGGGGCGAGCCCGGCGGAATCGGCCATCTCGACCATGACGGAATAGCCGGTGAACTCCGGCGCGGTGCCGACGAAATCGAAGCAGCCGAGCTTGCGGACAGTGCTGCGGCCGCCATCACAACCGACCAGCCAGCGGCCGCGATAGGTTGCACCGCCGGCACGAACGGACACGTCGTCATCCGACGCGCTGATATCCGCGATGGCACTGCCGCGGGTGATCGCGACCCCCATAGCGACTGCACGCGCGGCGAGGACGGTCTCGAGATGCTCCATCTCGACCGGCAGACCGGCGCTGGCCGGCCCCGGCAGGCGATACGACCATTGCGACGGGTCGATCCTGTCGTCAAAAAACTGGATGCCGGCGAAATGACCGCCCGGACGGCGTGGCTGGCCCATCCAGTGCGCACCGGGCATGACGCCGCCGCCGCTATCATGCGCACGTTGTGGCGCCGCGATGTCGTCCAGCAGCCCACGGCGATGGAGCGCCTCGACGGTGGGCACCGAGAGGCCCCGCAAGCCGAACGGCAGTTGCTTCAGAGGTGAACGCGGGTCTGCCTCCTGTTCCAGCACCAGCACTGAAAGTCCGGCAAGGCGCAGCTCGCACGCCAGGAACAGGCCGACAGGGCCGGCGCCGCCAATCACCACATCATACACCACGGGACACATCCTTCGTCATCACGCCGGCGCCGCGTCGCTCAGAACTTGCACCGGGTGCGATTTTTTATTACACTGAGTGTAATTATTCAAGAGGCCGACAGTAGAGGGCATCGTGGCGACGGGCGAGACGGACAGACCTGAGGGGCTTCGGGAACGCAAGCGACGCGAAACATCGGCGCGGATCATCGAGCAAGGCCTCAAGCTGTTCGTGAAGAACGGCTACGACGGCACCACCCTCGACGCCATCGCCGAGGCCGCCGGCATCTCGCGCCGGACCTTCTTCTACTATTTCAAGTCCAAGGAAGACGTACTGCTGGCCGCTCATGACAGCGGCTTCCGCGCCGCACTGCGGCCGGCGATGCTCGCGGAGTCGCCGGATCAGGCGCCCATCGCGGCCGTGCAGAAGTGCCTCATCAAGCTCGCGTCACGCTACGAGACCAGGGAATCTATCGTTTTCGATCGCCTGATGCAGTCGACGGAGGCGCTGCGCGCGCGCAAGGAAGCGGTCTTCGTCGAGGCCGAACAGATCCTGCTCGACGCGATGGGCGAGCTGTGGCCGTCGCCGGCGCGCCGCGACGGGCTGCGGCTGGTGGCGATGGTGGCGATGGGCACGCTGCGTCTCGCGCTGGAACGCTGGAAGCAGCACGACGCGGCGCAACCCCTCGCCCATTATATCCGCCAGAGCTTCACGTTGCTGGCGAAGCAATTCTGACACCATGCCGGCGCATGGCGATCCGTGGCCCTGCGCGAGGCCGCCTCTGAGTGACGGATTGAAGCTCGCGCTCAGACCGTGGCCCGGATGAGCGCTGGGATATCCAGGTCACGCGCATCGCCCTGCCATCCCGGCTGTCGCGGCGTTCACCCGGGCCACCCGTCATCTGCAGGAAGATGACCTCATGACCGGATGCGTCAGTTCACCCGCCGCTCCCGTCCGGCCCAGAACGGGTCGCGCAGCTCGCGGCGCAGGATCTTGCCGGTGCCGTTGCGCGGCAGCGCCGGGATGAAATCGACGCTCTTGGGCACCTTGTAGCCGGCGATGTGCTGGCGGGCGTGGGCGATGATCTCCTCGGCCGTGACCTCGGCGCCGGGCTTGCGCACCACCATCGCCTTGACCGCCTCGCCCCAGGTGGCGTCGGGCACGCCGATGACGGCGACCTCGGCGACCGCCGGATGGCCGAAGATCGCGTTCTCGACCTCCGCCGGATAGATGTTTTCGGCGCCGGAGATGATCATGTCCTTGATGCGGTCGTGGACGTAGACATAACCATCGGCGTCCATATAGCCAGCATCGCCCGTGCGCAGCCAGTTGTCCTTGCTCAGCGTGCGTGCGGTCGCCTCCGGCAGCTTCCAGTAGCCGACCATGTTGGCGGCGGAGCGCGTCGCAATCTCGCCGACCTCGCCCGGCGGCAGCAGCCTGCCGTCAGGATCGAGGATGGCGATCTCCACCCCCGGCACCGCCTTGCCGGCGGAGCGCAGCCGCGGCGAGCCGTCGAGGGTGTGGTCTTCCGGCGGCAGCACCACGATGGTGCCCGTCGTCTCGGTCATGCCGTACATCTGCACGAAGCCGCAGCCGAACACCTCCATGCACTCTTTCAGCAAGTCGGCCGGGATCGGCGACGCGCCGTACAGCAGATATTTCAGCCGCGAATAGTCGATCTGCCGGGCGCGCGGATGGCGCACCACGAACTGCATCGCCGCCGGCACCATGAACAGCTTCGAGATGCGCTCGTTGACGAACGTGTCCAGCACCTTGGCAGGGTCGAACTCGCGGGCGACCACGCCCTTGGCGCCGTAGTACAGCCCGAAGATGCCCCAGCCGGTGCCGCCGATGTGGAACACCGGCATCGCCACCAGCGACACGTCCTCCGCCGTCCACACATTCCACGCCGGCGTCTCGCCATGGCGACTGTTGCGCAGGTCGACGAGATTGCGATGGCTCAGCATCGCGCCCTTGGGATGGCCGGTGGTGCCCGAGGTGTAGAGCTGCAGCGCGACATCGTCGATGGTCGCGCGAAACGCCGGCGGCGCATCCTGTTGCGCGTCGCGCCATGGCTCAAAGGCCGGCCAGTCCCCGGCCGCGCCCTCCATCGCCACGATGCGTGGCGCCGATGTCAGCTTCGACGCGAACGCGGTCACGGCTCCGACGAATTCACCACCGACGAACAGCAGCTTCGCCTCCGCATTGTCGATGATATAGACCATTTCCGGCGGCGCGAGGCGCCAGTTGACCGGCACCATCACCACGCCGACCTTCATGGCGCCGATCAGCAGCTCGAAATAATGATCGCTGTTCTTGCCGACATAGGCGATGCGGTCGCCCTTGCCGAGCCCCGCGGCGGTCAGCGCGTGGGCGACCTGGTTGGCGTGGCGTTCGAACGCGGCATAGCTCGTCTCGCGCCCTTCGAAGGTCAAGGCGATGGCATCGCCCCGCGCCTGCGCATGCCCGCTCACCACGTCCAGCAGCGTCTGCTCGCCCATCGGCCATTCCCCTCCTGTGTGGCCGGCGCGCCGCCATCGAACGTGGTCGCATCCGGCCTGTTTTTTCTGAGCATTTGGCAAGCGCCTGATGTAGTCAAGCCGTCCGCCGCCCCGGCCTCGCGGCTGTGCACCGCGTCGTCGCCCGGGAAGGCGTTGTCCCGCAGCGCACGCAAGGCATCCATGAGCGCACGGCGCTCGCGCGGCGCAGCGAAACATGCGACGGAGCCGTCCCGCCCTCCCTGATCCGAGTACCTGCCCGATGGCCCCGATCATCACCGCTCTGTCCAGCCCCCTGGCCCTGCCGTCGGCGCTGGTCGCCGCGACGATCGTGCTGTGGGCAACCGCGTGGCTGCCGGAATACCTGACGGCGCTGCTGTTCTTCACCGTCGCCATGGTGCTGCACGTCGCGCCGGCGGATGTGGTGTTCGCCGGCTTCCTGTCGTCGGCGTTCTGGCTGGTGCTGAGCGGCTTCGTGCTGGGCGCGGCGATCCGCAAGGTCGGCCTTGCCGACCGCGCCGCGCGGCTGCTGGCCGCCCATCTGTCACACTCCTGGCCGCGCATGGTCGGCGGCGTGGTGGCGCTGACCTATGTGCTGGCGCTGGTGATGCCGTCCAACATGGGGCGCATCGCGCTGCTGATGCCGGTGGTGATGGCGGTGGCCGATCGCGCCGGCCTCGCCCCCGGCAGCCGCGGCCGCATCGGCCTCGTGCTGGCGGTCGGCTTCGGCACCTTCATGCTGTCGGCCAGCATCCTGCCGGCGAACGTGCCGAACCTCGTGCTGACCGGCGCCGCCGAAAGCGCCTACGGCCTGCACTTCGCCTATCTGCCTTATCTTCTGCTGCACGCTCCGGTGCTTGGCCTCGTCAAGGGCGTGGCGCTCGCCGCCAGCATCTGGCTAATGTTTCCGGCAACGCTCAGCAACGGCGCCACCGCCGAGCCGTCGACGGCGCTGAGCCCTGAGGAGGTCCGCCTCGGCGTGCTGCTGGCGGCAACGCTGGCGCTCTGGGTTACCGACACCTGGCACGGCGTCTCGCCGGCATGGGTCGGCCTCGGCGCCGCCTGCCTGTGCCTGCTGCCGCGCATCGGCTTTCTCAGCGGCGACGAGTTCGCCGCCGCCACCAATATCCGCACCAGCATCTACGTCGCCGGGATTCTCGGCCTCGCCGCGCTGGTGACGCGCTCCGGGCTCGGCGACGCCATCGGCCGCGCGGTGCTGCCGTTGCTGCCGCTCGATCCGGCGCGGCCGGCGGTCAGCTTCGCCGCCCTCGTGGCGCTGGCCGTGGTTCTCAACTTCGTCATCACCGCCAATGGCGTGCCGGCACTGTTCACGCCGCTGGCAAAGACGCTCGCCGACAGCGCCGGCCTGCCGCTCACCTCGGTGCTGATGGTGCAGGTGATCGGCTATGGCACGCCGCTGATGCCCTATCAGGCCTCACCGCTGGTGGTGGCCATGGAGATGGGCAAGGCCCCGGCACGCGACGGCCTGCGGCTGTGCCTCGTGATGGCGTTGATCTCATTCGTCGTGCTGGTGCCGCTCGACTATCTCTGGTTCAGGCTGCTGGGCTGGCTGGGGTGAGCCTCCCCCCGTACATTTAATCCGTGACCCTGAGGGGCATAGCCCCGGAGGCCCCAATGTGAGATGCACGGGCTGTTCATCCTTCGAGGCGCGCAAGCGCGCGCACCTCAGGATGACGGATGATACGTCGCGTTCGGATCAGTCATCGTCCGGCATCGCGGCGTGCGCAAATGCCGCCAGTCATTGCCGCGACATGCCGCTCATCAGGCAGGCAACCAGCTCGGTGCGGTTGTGGGCACCGAAGCGCTTGCAGAGGTTGGCGACATGCTCCTTTACCGTCTGATCGGAGATGCCCATGTCGCGCGCGATCTCCTTGTTGGTCTGACCGCGGCAGACGCGCTGCGCGACATCGGCCGAGCGCGGCGGGAGCTTGATCGGCGGTTGCGGCGGCATGACGCCGAGCATGATGCGTGCCGACCCCTGACCGGCATTCATCATGTTGGCCAGCGCCAGCGAGCCGGCACGGCAGAGGATGTCCATGCGCTCGCGCAGCAGCGCGGTGTAGGGCGAGTGCGCGTCGCGCGTCGCGGTGAACAGCACGCCGACGATACGGCTGTCGCAGACCAGCGGACCGCCCATGTTGTAGCTGAAGCCCCAGTGGCGCAGCATCTGGCAGGACTCGCTGCCCGCCCAGTGGTGCGCGCCGATCACCGAGGCGCCATCGGCGGCGCGGCCGCGCGTCATGATGGTGTCGAGCACCGGATCGGTCTTCCAGAATCCGGCCTTGTAGTTGTCGAGGAAGTCGTCGGCGACATGGCGGCTGTAGGCGAGCTCGGGCTCGTCGCCCTCGAGCAGGTAGAGCCCGACCGTCGGCGATCCCGTGAGTTCGCCGACCGCCGCGCAGCAGGCCTCGCCGAGGCTGGCGACGCTGCGGCTTTCGGCGATCGACATCAGCCGGTCGGCCAGCAGGCGCTCCGGCAAGTCATGCAAATGGATGCCTGGCACACGTCCCCCACAACGTTCTCATTTCGCTCCCGGATCCGGCGAATGACGGCGCCGCCGCCTTCGCTCTCGTGGCGCCCAAGCTCTCCGCTGCCTGCGCATTGGTCAAGCGAAAAGAAGCAGCATCGCACCGCGCGAACGGCCCAGCTTTGCGGCAGTGCACGCACAGCCGCACCCGATACCCCCCATGGTGGGGGATTGCTGGCGGGGCGCCCGCGCTCCTAGCCTCATGCTCGGGAAAGGCTTGAAACGAACGATGGTCGCGCCAGCGCGATCCCGTCGCAGGGATTGCTTGCGCCATCGCGGGGGACAGTCCGTCGAAACACGAAGCGGCTCGCGCGCCGCGCGTCCTGTCATGGGCGCGTGACGGCCTCCGCACGTGCCGACGGCAATCGCCCCGACCGGATCGCGCCTCGCGGCCGCCGCACCGCATCGCTGGTGCAGCGCCGATCAACACAAGGGAGACCGACCATGAACGCATCCGTACAACGCGCCCCGCGGACGGGCGAGCGCGACGCGGCGACGCCGACCGCAGCTGAGTATCATGCCCGGCTCGACGCGCTGCTGCCGCTGATCGAGGCGAAGGCAGCGGAGGCCGAAGCGCTCGGCCATCTCACCGACGACGCGGTCGCGGCGATGCGCAAGGCCGGCCTCTACACCATGCTTTTCCCCAAGGACGTCGGCGGCGCCGAGCTGTCGCCGTTCGACGCCATGACGGTGATCGAGCGGCTGTCCTACGCCCACGCCTCCGCCGGCTGGTGCGTGATCGGCGGCAACATGGAAGGCACCACCATGGCGATCTACATCGCCGACGAGGGCGTGCGCCAGGTGTTCGCCAACGGCCCCGACATCACCATCGCCGGCAACGGCGTGCCGCGCGGCTTCGCCCGCCCGGTCGAGGGCGGCTACATGATCCGCGGCAACTGGGCCTATGGCAGCGGCATCCAGCATGCCGAGTGGATCCACTCCGGCTGCTTCCTCACCGATGCGGGCGGCAAGGACATGGTGATGGGCCCGAACGGCCAGCCCAAGATCATCGTCACCCACCATCCGCGGTCGACCATCAAGCTGCTCGGCAACTGGGACGTGCTCGGCCTGCGCGGCACCGGCAGCTTCGACTACACCATCGCCGAGGGCGAAGAGCTGTTCGTGCCGACCGCGATGACCTACGACTTCGACATCGGCGCGCCGCGCCGCGGCGGCCCGCAGGGTGCGCTCGGCCTCGCCGGCTACAGCGCCTGGGCGCATTCGAGCTGGGCCATCGGCGTCGGCCGGCGGATGCTCGACGAGCTCGTCAAGGTCATCGTGCAGCGCCGCGATCCGTTCGGCTTCTCCCGCGACAGCGCCAGCTTCAAGTTCCAGTTCGCCCAGGCCGAAGCGCGCTTCCGCGCGGCGCGGGCGCTGGTCTACGAGACCTGGCGCGACGTCTCGGCGAGCTGTGCGCGCGGCGAGCAGCCCACGCTCGACCAGGTGACCGTGATCAAGCTGGCGCTGCGCCACATCCACGACGTCATCTCCGAGGTCGGCACGTTCGCGCATCGCGCCTCGCGCGGCGCCTCGCTGCACAACACCGCGATGCAGCGCACGTACCGCGACATCCATGCCGGCACCCAGCACATCCTGATGGCCGACCAGATCGTCGAGGAGTGCGGCCGCGCGCTGCTCGGCCTGCCCGCGAAGGACGCGCAATGGACCGTGTTCGGCATCAACGGCTGACCGCGCGGCAGGAGCACGCCATGCCGCCCCGCGTCATCGGCTTCTGCGGCACGAGCTGGCGCCCGGCGAAAGCGCGGGCGCTGGTGGAAGCCGCCAGCGCCGGGCTCGCCGCGCGCCATGGCGTGACGGTCCGCATCCTCGACCTCGTCGACGCCGGCGCGGGCCTTGCCGCCTTCACCCGCGACGGCCTCGGCCACGCCGCGCGCGGCGTGATCGAGGCGATCGAACAAGCCGATGGCCTCGTGATCGGATGCCCGGTGTTCCAGGGCTCGTACCCCGGGCTGTTCAAGCACGTGTTCGACCTGATCGGGCCGGGCGCGCTCAAGAACCGCCCGGTGCTGCTGACCGCGGTCGGCGGCGGCCTGCGCCACTCGCTGGTGGTCGAGCATCAGTTGCGGCCGCTGTTCGGCTTCTTCGAAGCCTGCACGGTATCGACGGCGGTCTATGCCGGCTCAGCCGAGATCGCCGACGGCACGCTGCCGCCGATGATCGCCGCGCGCCTCGCCGACGCCGTCGACCAGTTCGCCGCCCATCTCAACCGCGACTGCGCGGACGCCGCCTGAGGCGTCCGCGCGCATTTCCGTCTCGCATCCAACGACACAAGGGGGATTCACCACCATGCAGCCCAAACGTGCGCCGTCCGGTCCGGACATGACCGGCTTCACCCGCTCCAACCACGACATCAACGGCGTCACCACCGTGGTGCACAGCATCGGCAGCGGACCGGTCATCGTGTTCCTGCACGGCACCGGCACCTTCACCGGCTTCGAAATGGCGCGCGCCTGGGCGGCGCGCCACACGGTGATCATTCCCTATCATCCCGGCTTCGGCGATTCCGACGACGCGCCCGCGCTCACGACCATCGACGACTACGTGCTGCACTATCTCGACCTGTTCGACCAGCTCGCCCTCGGCACGTTCGATCTCGCCGGCTTCTCGCTCGGCGGCTGGCTCGCCGCGGAGATCGCGATCCGCCAGCCGCAGCGCGTGCGCCGCCTCGCTCTCGTCGCGCCCGCCGGCCTCGTGGTCGATGCCGCGCCCGCGCCGGGCCTGCTCGACATCACGCCGCCGGAGCTGCCGGGCTATCTCGCGTACGATCCCGCGGCAGCGCTGCGCTACTTCCCCACGGCGCCGGACGAGGCCTTCGACGCCCGCCTCGGCCGCGAGGTGATGGGCTACGCCAAACTCGTCCGCGACAACCCGCAGGGCAATCCGAAGCTCGCGCACTGGCTGCACCGCCTGACCATGCCGACGCTGGTGCTGTGGGGCGCGAACGACCGCCTGCGCCCGACCGCGCAGGGCAAGGCCTGGATCGCCGGCCTGCCGCGCGGCGAACTCGCGCTGGTGCCAAACACGGGCCACCTCGTGTTCGAGGAAACGCCCGCCGCCGCCGGCCGCGTCACCGACTTTCTCGCGACCTGACCTTTCCCCTTCCCTCACACCACAACAGGATACGCTCATGATCACCATGCCCGCAGGCGTCACGCCGGCCGACGCCGGCTTCGGCGACATCGTCTGGAACATTCTCGGCCAGACCTACACGCTCAAGCAGGAGTCCGAGGACTCGATGGCCTGGCACGCGGTGTTTCCCGACGGCACCTTCGTGCCGCCGCACATCCATCCCACCCAGGACGAGTTCATCTACGTGCTGAGCGGCCGCTACGACCTGTGGCTCGACGGCAGGAATTTCGTGGCCAACACCGGCGACCTCGTGCGCATGCCCAAGGGACTGGCGCACGGCATCTTCAACAAGTCGGGCGCGACCGCGACCAGCCTGTTCTGGGTGGCGCCGACGCGCTCGCTCAAGGGCCTGTTCGAACGCATCCACAACGTGCCGGATCCGGCCGAGGTGGTCCGCATCGCCGCCGAGCATGACGTGAACTTTCTGCCGCCGCCGGCCTGACGCCACCGTCGCCCGCCGCGAAGCCCACCCCGACATCGACGAGGACGCGCATGACCATCACCGCCACCGCGGCCACCGCGCCGCACGCCACCTGGACGACCGTTGCCGACGCCGACCGCCGCCGCATCATCACCTGGCAGCGCTGGATGCTGGTGCTCGCGATTCTCTGCGAGATCTTTCTCGCCGCCGACTGGTACGCTTTCGCGGCGGTGCTGCCGTTCATCTCGCAGACGCTGAACCTCGACCCGGCGCAGGCCGGCCTCGCCCAGGGCATCTTCGCCCTGACCTACGGCATCGGCATGGTGGTGTGGTCGCCGGTCAGCCGCACCATGTCGGCGCGCCGCATGCTGCTGATCGGCCTCGCCGGCACCGGCATCGGCATGGTGCTGCAGGTGTTCGTGCAGGGCTATGTCGAGCTGGTGCTGCTGCGCCTGGTCATCGGCTTCTTCGACGCCGGCATCTTCATCGGCAACATGAAGCTGATCTTCGGCTGGTTTCCGCAGAGCCGGCGCGGCGCCGTGGTCGGCATGATCCTCGCCGCCTACAGCCTCGCCATCACGCTCGACTTCGCGCTCGGCATCCCGCTGACGCTGGCGACGAGCTGGCGGGTGTTCTTCGCGGTGCTGGCGGTCGGCACGCTGATCGTCGCCGCGCTCGACGCCCTCGTGGTGCGCAACGGCCCCGAGGAGATCGGCGTCGCCGGCTTCCGCTGGGACAGCACACCGCCGCCGGCGGCGCTGCCGCTCGGCGAGATCTTCCGCTCCAAGTGGATCGCGGTCGGCGGCCTCGGCATCGCCGCCTGCACCTTCGCCATCGCCGGCACGGCGACCTGGGTGGTGCCGGCCTACATCGCCGTGCAGCACATGCCGCCGGACGCCGGCGCCATCATCGGCACGGTGATGGGGCTGTCGCAGGTCGTGTTCCTGGTGATCGGCGGCTACATGGCCGACCGCCTCGGCAAGCTGTTCATGATCAAGCTCAGTGCGCTGCTCGCGCTCGGCACCGCCATCCTGTTCCTGTGGAGCGTGGTGACGCCGATGGCATTCTCGACGCTGGTGCTGTGCGCGGCGCTGAGCGGCACCGCGGTGCTCGGCGGCGGCGCGATCTTCGCGCTGATGAGCGAGAAGTACTCGGACGTGCTGGCACCGGCCGCGATCGGCTATGCCGAGGTGTTCGGCATCCTCTCCAGCTTCGTCTCGCCCTGGCTGATGGGCGCGGTCATCTCCGCATCGGGCGGCGCCTTCAAGGAGGCGTTCGTGGTGTTCGCGGTGATCGAGGCCGCGTTCCTGGTGCTGCTGATGGTGCTGGCGCGCGAGTCCCGCGGTGCGCCGGCGGTCGTCCGCCTCGCCGAGTAAGTCCGGCCACGGCGCGGGCGGCGGCCTCTGCCACGCCGCCCGCGCCGGCGCCTTGCCAACGATGGCGCTAAACGAGGGAATTTCGCCCTTTTCGCCCCTTGGCGACGCACCGCCGGTCTGCGACAGTCCGCCCGGACCGATCAGACGGAGCTGGCGCATGGCCCTGCAGCTGCGACCGAACTGCGAACTCTGCGACAAGGACCTGCCGCCGCATTCGGCACAGGCCGTGATCTGTTCCTACGAGTGCACCTTCTGCGCCGACTGCGCCCGCGACAAGCTGCACAACGTCTGCCCGAACTGCGGCGGCGGTTTCGCACCCCGCCCGATCCGTCCCTCGCACGAATGGCGGCCGGGCGTCTGCCTCGACAAGCAGCCGGCCTCCGACAAGCGCGTGCGGGTGCGCTACACCCCAGAAGACCTCGCGGCCCACATCGCGCGCATCGAGGCGATCGATCCGGCGAAACGCTAGGCCGGCGCCGTTGATCCGTCCTGACCTGTCTTGACCTGGTCCACCCTGACTTGATCCACCCTGACTTGGCCATCTTGACTTGGCCGGCCCGATCCCGAACATGCCGCCTCCGGCTCCAGAGGCGACAATCGATGGCACGCGACATTCCCGATATCGAGATCGCCCCGCAGCCGCTGGAAAGCTACTTCCAGCGCACCGATCCGATCGTCGGCCTGCGGTTCGAAAAGGCTGATATCGTCGCCTTCACGCTCCATGAGCTGCAGTTCGAACACTGCGAATTCATCGACTGCGTGTTCGACGAATCCACTCTCCGCGGCAGCAGCTTCGCCAGCTGCCGGTTCGCCAAATGCAGTTTCAAGGAAACGCGCTTCATCGACTGCCGCTTCAGCGACAGCACCGAAGCCGGCGCCTGCGCCTGGGAGCTGTGCAATCTGTCGGAGGCCGTGTTCGAGAGCTGCAGCCTCGGCCTCAACAAGGTCACGCGATCCGTCGCCTACATGGCGACGTTCAAGGCCTGCGCCGCCATGGGCCTTGCCTTCGACGCCGACGTCCATCGCAAGGTCAGCAACCGCCTGATCATGGGCGGCGTCACCTTCCTCGACTGCCGCCTGCAATACGCCGTCTTCGCCGGCAAGGACCTGTCGGAGAGCAAGTTCGAAAACTGCGACCTGCGCGACGCCAGCTTCGCGCGCTCCAACCTCACGGCATGCTCGTTCGTCGGCTCGGCGATCAACAACATCGATGTCACGGAGGCCTCGCTCGACCGCGCCGTGCTGTCGCGCGCCACCTTCGACGCCTTCGATTTTGGCGCGCCGCGCTCCTACGCCGGCCTGTGCATCAGCCGGGACCAGCAGGACACCGTGCTGCGGGCGTTCGGCATCGAGGTGATGGGTTAGCGCGCGATATCTCCGTTTCCCCGGCGACGACCAGGACGGCTGTCGCGGAGATGAGCGCGGCGATATCCGGGGCGCCACCTTTCGCAGCGCCGGTCCCGGGTGTCGCTTCGCTCACCCGGGCCACGGATCCCACCCACTGAGTCATTGCCGGCTCGACCCGAGCAATCCAGCTTTCTCATAGCACGGCCAAGCCCCCGAAGTTGGATCACCGGGTCAAGCCCGGTGATGACGCGGAATATGACGAGCTGCGCCTCCGCCTCTCACCCCTTCTTCAGCGTCGAGAGAATCCGATCCGCCTCGGTGCGCCAGTCGGCGCTGCGAGCAAAACCTGTCTCCCCGCGCGTGCCGAACACGCCGGCGTCGGCGAGATCGGCGACCCAGCCCTGGCGCTCGGCGGTGCCCGCCGCCGACCACGGGTTAAGACCGGCTTCACGCACGGTCTCGGCGACCTCGCGCACCTCTTCGCTGCGGCGGCGGCCATGCTCGATGACGCGCTGGAAGAAATAGGCGCCCTGCTTCTCCCAGTCGATGCCGGGAAACGTTTCCTTCAGCGAGGCCAGCACCGCATCCTCGACGCCATAGGCGCGCGCGGTGGTGAAGCTCTCGATCACCATCGCCTCCAGCCCCTTGATCATGACACTGCGGCACATCTTCACCGCCGACGCCACGCCGAGCGTATCGCTCGACACCCTGGCATCGAAGCCGAGCGCGACCAGCAGCGGCGCAAGCTCCGCCGCGCCGGGGCCACCGAGCAGCAGCGGCACGCGGATGCGATAGGGCGGCACCGAAGTCATCACCGCACCCTCGACATAGCGCCCACCGGCACCATCGATCCGTGCCGCCGCGCGCTGCTTGGCGCCGGGCGAGGCGGAATTGAAGTCGAGGAACCAGGCGCCAGCCCGGATCGCCCCGGCACAGGCGTCCGCGACCCGCTCGGTCTGGCTCGCGGTCACCGCCGAGATCACGAGATCCGATCCCGCCGCCAGTTCTTCATGCGAGCCCGCGAGCCGCACGCCATGCTCGCGCGCATGGGCGCGCAGCGGATCGCCGGCCGCGCCCTCGAGCTTGATATCGTAGGCGCTGACGGCAATGCCCTCCTTGTGGAGATCTTCGGCGACAATGCGGCCGACCTCGCCGTAGCCGATCAGACCGACCTGCCACTGTTTCGGGTTCGCGGACACGGAATTGGAGGATTTCAGATCGGAGGACATGCGGCACATCACCATCGGAGAGCGAACGATCGTGCCGAACCTAGTCGCTCGCGCCGGATGAAGCCATACCCGGATCGGCGACGCGGTTGCGCCGGGGACATGGCCTCGTTCTCGCAGCCGCCTTCGGCTCACGCGGCTGTCCCTTCCCTCATGGTGAGGAGCGGCTCGCAGAGCCGCGTCTCGAACCATGAGGCCGAGGCGTTGCCAAGGCCGCGCGGGCCTCATCCTTCGAGACGCCCGCGATGCGGGCTCCTCAGGATGAGGAGAAGGGCTGGCCGGGGAATGCCAACGACGTTTCGTAGCCCGGATAAGCGCAGCGACATCCGGGTCTTCCGCACCAACCCGGAATCCCGGGTATCGCTTCGCTCACCCGGGCTACGATGCACCACCTCATTCGGCTCGCCCGATCACGCAGGGTCCTCACCACAAGACGTTGCACTACAGCTTCAACAGCCGCTGCCGGTCGATCTTGCCCGTGCCGGTCTTCGGCAGTTCGTCGACGAACACCACCTGCCGCGGGTACTTGTAGGGCAAGAGCTTGTCCTTGACGTAGTCCTGCAGCACGCGCGTTGCCGCCTCCGGCTCGGCGTCGCGGTCGTTGAGCACGACGATGGCTTTGAGCGTCATGCGGCGGTCAGGCAATTCCAGCGCCAGCACCGCGCATTCGCGCACCGCCGGATGTTCGGCGAGGCACAGCTCGACCTCCAGCGGATAGACCCACTGGCCCGAGATCTTGATGAGATCGTCGGCACGGCCGCGGAAAAAATGAAAGCCGTCGCCGTCGCGCACGAAGCGGTCGCCGGTGTAGATCCAGCCGCCGTCGCGGATGGTCTCGGCGGTCTTGTCCGGCCGGTTCCAGTACAGCGGCGTGTTGGAATCGCCGCGCACCCACAGGATGCCTTCTTCGCCATCACTGACCTCGCGGCCATCCTTGTCGCGCAGCATCACCTCGTAACCGGGCACGCGCAGGCCGGCCGATCCCAGCTTCTTCGCGGTGACGCGGTTGGACAGATAGATGTGCAGCACCTCGGTCGAGCCCAGGCCCTCGACGATCTCCAGCCCGCTCAGCGCCTTCCAGGCGTTGAACACCTCCGCAGACAGCACCTCCGCCGCCGACAGCGCAAGGCGCAGCGACGAGAAGTCCGCGCCGCGCGCGCCATCCGCCTTGGTCAGTGCGGTGTAGAGCGTCGGCAGGCCGAAGAACACGGTCGGGCGGAAGCGGCCGAGCGCGGCAAAGATCGCTTCGGGTTTCGGCTGACCCGGCAGCAGCAGCGTCGCCGCGCCCGCGGCAAACGGAAACGTGACGGAGTTGCCGAAGCCATAGGCGAAGAACATCTTCGGCACCGAGAAGCAGATGTCGCCGGGCTTCAGCCCGAGCACCGGCCGCCCGAACGCCGCATCGGTGTAGGCCATGTCGTGCTGGAGATGGACGATGCCCTTCGGCCGCCCGGTCGAGCCGGACGAGTACATCCAGAACGCCATCTCGTTGCGATGGGTATCGGCTTCCGCCAGCTCGGCCGGAAAGCCCCGCAGCCAGTCGTCGGCCTGCAGCGTGTGTCCGACCGCGTGCGCCGCCGGCGCACCGTTGACGACGATGAGCCTCGCAAGCTCGGTGCCGGCACACGCGACGGCGTCGAAGCGCGCGGTGAATTCGGCATCGGCGACCGCGACGCGCGCGCCGGAATCGGCGAGATAAAACTGCAGCAGGTCCGGCGGCGTCAGGGTGTTGATGAGCAGCGGCACGAAGCCGGCGCGCACCGCGCCGAAGAACGCCGCGGGATAAGCCGGCGTGTCGTCGAGGAACATCAGGATGCGGTCGCCGCGCGCGAGCCCAAGCGACGCAAAACCATGGCCCCAGCGCGCGGCGTCGGCGCACAATTCGGCGTAGGTGCGCGTGCCGGCAGGGCCGGTGAGCGCCAGCGCGTCGCCGCGCCCGGCGGCGAGATTGTCAAAGAGGATGCGGCTGGCGTTGTAGCGCTCCGGCATCTCGAAACCGATCTCACGGACACCGGCGCTGTCCGCCGGCACCTGGTCGGCGATGAGCGTGGGCGAGCTGGTCATCGATTGTCTCCCGCCTGTCGCGCGCCAGCGTGCGCCGCGTCGTAGCGCGCCATGAACTGCGGCGCCATCGCCCGCAGCCGCGCGTCGTCGATGCGGCCGGAACGCGTGATGTAGCTGTGGCCGAAATCCGCCAGCGGCAGCGCCATATGCTCGGGGAAGCGGTCGTACCAGTCGGCGCTGGCGCGCGCGGCGGTGACCAGCTTGTGCACGATCGGCTTGCGCGCGGCCTGATATTGCGACAGGCCCGCCGGTAGATCGCCGTCCGCCGCCTCCAGCGCCTTCATCAGCGCGATGGCGTCCTCGATCGCAAGGCGCGTACCGGAGCCGATGGAGAAGTGCGCCGAGTGCAGCGCGTCGCCGATCAGCACGATGTTGCGAAACGACCAGCGCTCGTTCCAGATCCATGGAAAATTGCGCCAGATCGAGCGGTTCGACACCAGCGGCTGGCCGTCGAGCACGGTCGCAAAGACCTGCTCGCAAATCGCCTGCGATTCCTCCACAGTCTTGTCGGCGAATCCGTAAGCGTCCCAGGTGGCGCGGTCGCATTCCACCAGGAACGTGCTCATGGTCGGCGAGTAGCGGTAGTGATGGGCGTTGAAATGGCCGCGATCCGTGGCGACGAAGGTCTGCGACAGCGTCTCGAACCGTTTCGTGGTGCCGTACCAGGCGAACTTGTTGGCCGAGTACGACAGCGACGTGCCGAAATCGCCTTCGAAGCCGCGACGCACCAGCGAGTTGAGGCCATCAGCGGCGACGATGAGATCGAAGCCTGCGAGCTCGTCGAGCGACTGCACCGTGTGCTGGTGACGCATCACGACGCCGGCTGCCGCCGCGCGCTGCTGCAGCAGCGTGAGCAGTTCCAGCCGGCCGATGGCGGAAAAGCCGACGCCGTCGATCTGAAGGCTCTCGCCGCGCAGCGTCAGGGTGATGTTGGACCAGCGCTCCATGCGCGGGGCGATGGCGTCGACCGTTTCGGGATCGTCGGCGCGCAGGAAATCGAGCGCCTGGTCGGAGAACACCACGCCGAAGCCCCAGGTAACCCCGGTCGGGTTCTGCTCGAACAGCACGACCTCGTCGCCGGGGTGCCGGCTCTTCCAGAGATAGGCGGCGTAGAGGCCTCCCGGCCCTCCGCCCAGCACCGCCATGCGCATGTGCGCCTCCCCAAATTTTTGACATTGTGAAATTAATTCCTCAATATACAAAAACACACACCGAGGCAAGCCGATGTTCAAGACCAGCCTGACGATCGAATGGGGCGACTGCGACGAAGCCGGAATCGTCTTCTATCCCAACTACTTCTATTGGCTGGACAGCAGCTTCCAGCGGCTGTTGCGGGCGCGCGGCCTGAGCCAGCGCGAGGTGCGCAAGCGCTTCGGCGCGGTGACGCCGATCGTGCAGGCCCATGCCGACTTCAAGTCGCCGGCGCGCTACGACGACGTCCTCGACATCGAGGTGACGGTGGCGCTGGACCGCGAGCGACGGTTCAAGGTGGACTATCGCTTCAGCACCGGCGGCCGCCTCGTCGGCACCGGTCACGAGGTGCGCGCCTGGGCGCTGATCGACGCCGAGGGCGGCCTCAAGGGCGCGGCGGTCGATCCGCAGTTCTGGGCGATGCTGACCGCGGAAGACGCCGTGCCGACGGAAAGCTAGAGAAGGCAGTGCACCGTCATCCCGGGGCGTCGCGTCAGCGACGAAACCGGGATCTCGGCGAAGAGTTCTGCTGCAGCCACGAGATTCCGGATCGCCGTTGCGCGGCGTCCGGAATGACGAGAAACAAAGCAGGATATCAGCCTGTTTCCGAAAGCCCGACCATGCGCCCACCGAAGACGAAAGACCTCGCCGAAACCGCTGCCGACGACACCGCGGGAGCCGAAGGCGACGACGCGCCGGCGGCGCGGCGCGGCATCCAGTCGGTCGAGATCGGCCTGCGCGTGCTCGCGGCACTCGCCGCCGAACCGCAGGCCGCCACGCTCGGCGCCGTAGCCAAGCGCGCCGATCTCTCCGCCTCGCAGGCCCATCGCTATCTCGCCAGCCTGATCGCATCCGGCATGGCGCGCCAAGACGAAGCGTCCGGCCGCTACGACCTCGGCGCCCAGGCGATCCAGATCGGCCTTGCGGCGCTGGCCCGCACCGATGTGTTCGCCGTCGCCGATCCCGCCATCGCCGAGTTCACCCGCGAGACCGGCCGCTCGACGCTGGTGGCGGCACGCGGCCCGCTCGGCCCGACCATCGTGCGCTGGCACGCCGGCCGCACCCCGGTGATCACCTCGCTCGCGGTCGGCTCGGTGCTGCCGCTGCTCGGCTCCGCCACCGGCCATGCCTTCCTCGCCTTCATGGGCGAGGAGGAACGCATCGGCGCAGTGGCGCAGGCCAAAGCCGACGATCCGCGCGCACCCGACATCGACGTCGCCGCGATCCGCGACAAGGTCCGCCGCACGATGTCAGCATCAGTCGACGAACTGCTCATCCCCGGCCTGCGCGCCACCGCCGTGCCGATCCTCGACATCCAGGGCCGCGCCGCACTGGTGGTGACGATGATGGCGACGCCGGCGTTCGACCGCAACGACGATGCCGCGATCCTCGGCAAGCTGCAGGCGACGTGCAAGGCGCTGACCGAACGCCTCGGCGCGCGCTGGCAGTGACGGCTTGCGTTATGGGCTGAACGTATCGGCCTCAGCTTTCGTCGAGGACATACCACGCCTCCACATTTACAGCGTCATCACCGGGCCGACGCGCAGCGTCGAGACCCGGTGATCCAGCTTCAAAGGCGACGATGCGTCGCGAGCAAGCTGGATTGCCGGGTCAAGCCCGGCAATGACGCACAGAATGTGGTAAGCGACAGCGAAACCGAACGGATGCGGACTACCGCGATCAGAACACGCTGTAGCCACCATCGATCACGATCGTATCCGCGGTGTGATACGCCGACGCGCGGCTCATCAGGTAGACGGCGACCCCTGCGAAATCGTCCGGCGTGCCGAAGCGGCGCACCGGAATGCGCGGCATGACGTTGGCCATGAACTTGTCGTTGGCCTGCAGGCCGCCCGTCATTTCGGTGTCGATCCAGCCCGGCAGGATGGCGTTGGCGGTGATGCCGAAGCGCGCGTGCTCGACCGCGAGCGCCTGGATCAGCGAATTGATCGCCGCCTTGGAGCCGGCGTAGTGCTCGTTGCGCGCGGTGCCGAACAGCGACGCCATGCTGGAGGTCGCGACCAGGCGACCGAACGCATCGCCCTGCCCCGCGCGCGCGATCATGTGGCGCACCACCGGCTGGAACGCGTGGAACACGCCGTCGAGATTGACCGCGAACATCCGCCGCCAGTCGTCCGCGGTGCGGTCGGCGAACGCCGTGCGGCCGCCGCCGCCGATACCGGCGTTCGCGAAACAGCCGTCGATGCGGCCGAACGCATCGAGCGTCGCGTCGGTGGCGGCGACCGCGGCATCGCGATCCGACACGTCGCAGATCTGCGCCTGCACCTTGTCGCCGAGCTTGCGCAGCCGCGCCAGCGCAGCAGTATTCTTCTCGGCATTGCGGCCCCAGATCGACACCGCGCAGCCATGCGCCAACAATGCCTCGGCGATGCCGAGCCCGATACCGCCGTTACCGCCGGTAACCACGGCGACGCGGCCCGAAAGATCAAACATCTTTGTCATGAACCTGTCCTGTTTCCTCTCCGGCCCGCTTTATCCCATTGCCGCGCCGTGGCCGGCAAGCCTTTGCAGCGGCGAGCGCCGCATCGTGATAGACTGCGCCGATCACGTCCCCCATTGCCGGGCTTCGCCATGACCCTTGCCGCGCGTGTCACTTCCATCCTGCAGAATTTCGGCGTTCCCGCCGACCGCATCGGGGGCGCCGGCCGCGCCGTGCACTCGCCGTTGACCGGCGCGGTGATCGGCCATGTCGCCGACGCCACCGCGACCGAAGTCGACGTCGCCATCGCCGCCGCGGAACAGGCGTTCCACGCCTGGCGCGAGGTGCCGGCGCCGCGGCGCGGCGAACTGGTGCGCCTGATCGGCGCGGAGCTGCGCGCGGCCAAGAGTGATCTCGGCGCGCTCGTCACCATCGAGGCGGGCAAGATCGCCTCCGAAGGCCAGGGCGAAGTGCAGGAGATGATCGACATCTGCGACTTCGCGGTCGGGCTGTCGCGCCAGCTCCACGGCCTGACCATCGCCAGCGAGCGCCCGAGCCACCGCATGATGGAGCAGTGGCACCCGCTCGGCCCGGTCGGCATCATCACGGCCTTCAACTTTCCTGTCGCGGTGTGGGCGTGGAACGCGGCGCTGGCGCTGGTCTGCGGCGATCCCGTGGTCTGGAAGCCATCGGAGAAGACGCCGCTGACCGCGCTCGCGGTGCAGGCGCTGGTCGAACGCGCGCTGAAACAGTTCGGCGACGCGCCGAAGGGACTGTCGGCGGTGCTGACGGGCGGGCGCGACGTCGGCGAGCGCCTCGTCGACGATGCCCGCGTGCCGCTGGTGTCGGCGACGGGATCGACCGCGATGGGCCGTGTCGTCGGCCCGCGCCTCGCGCAGCGTTTCGGCCGCGCCATCCTCGAGCTCGGCGGCAACAATGCCGCGATCGTCTGTCCGTCGGCGGATCTCGACCTCGCGCTGCGCGCCATCACCTTCGCCGCTGTCGGCACCGCAGGGCAGCGCTGCACCACGTTGCGGCGGCTGTTCGTGCATCGCAGCGTGCATGCGCAGCTGCTCGACAAGTTGAAGCGCGTCTATGCCGGCCTGCCGATCGGCAATCCGCTCGACAATGCACGGGTGCTGATCGGTCCGCTGATCGATGGCGACGCCTTCAGCCGCATGCAGGGCGCACTGACGCGCGCACGCCAGAGTGGCGGCACGGTGACCGGCGGCGCGCGCGTCGCCGGTGACCTCGGCGCGGAAGCCTATTATGTGACGCCGGCCCTCGTCGAAATGCCGCAGCAGACCGGCCCCGTGCTCGACGAGACCTTCGCGCCGATCCTCTATGTCATGCCTTACGACGATCTCGGCGAAGCCGTGCGGCTGCACAACGCGGTGCGCCAGGGCCTGTCGTCGTCGATCTTCACCAGCGACCTGCGCGAGGCCGAGGTGTTCGTCGCCGCCGCGGGCTCGGACTGCGGCATCGCCAATGTCAACATCGGCCCGTCAGGCGCGGAGATCGGCGGCGCATTCGGCGGCGAGAAGGACACCGGCGGCGGCCGCGAGGCCGGCTCCGACGCCTGGAAAGCCTATATGCGCCGGCAGACCAACACGGTGAACTACGGGCGTGACCTGCCGCTCGCCCAGGGCGTCACGTTCGACATCGGCTGAAGCGTGGCGTCAGCGCTGCGGCGGCGCGACACGCGCCACCGCGTCGCTCGCCAGCGCCTGGATCAGCGCGCATGCCGCCGCCGTCGAGCGGCCGTCCGCGGTCAGCGCGGCGAAGAAAGCATGCCCGGTGAGCGCGAACAGCACGTCGACGAGATCGCGCGCCGCGCGGGCGCCGCTGCGGCCGGCAATGCGGCCGACTAGCACCGCGAGCGCCTGACGCCGCCGCGCGTTGCGCGCCGCGAGGCTGTCCGCGAGTTCGGGATCGGCGACCGCCTCGGCCTCCAACCGCGCCATCGCCGCACGGCGAAAATCCCAGAACGCGCAGAAGATCGCAATCAGCCGGTCGAGCCCGGCGCGCGGATTGCCGTCCGCCATCGCTTCCGCCAACTGCGCCAGCCCGCCGCGTTGCGCGAGGTCGTCGAACACCGCTTCCAGCAGCGCCCGACGCGAGCCGAACTGATTGTAGACGGTGAGCCGCGTCACGCCGGCAGCCTTCGCCACGGCATCGAGCGACACCGGGCCGCTGTCCGCCGCCGCGAGCAGAGCGGTCGCGGCGGCGACAAGGCGCGCGCGGGTCTGCGCGGCGGCTTCGGTGCGCTGCGGGCTGCGATAGGTCCGCGATGCCAGGGCGGTTGACTCCTCAAATTGACTATACGATATGTATATCTAAATTTGTGCAGGTTCAATGTCGGTTGCGTGGAGTGTTCAGATGCTGCGGTACCCGATCTATCCCGATCTCGCCGGCAAGGTGGCGTTCGTCACCGGAGGTTCCGGCGGCATCGGCGCCGAGACCTGCCGCTGGCTCGCAGCCAATGGCGTGCGCATCGCGGTCGGCGGCCGCGACACCGCGGCGCTAGCGCGGGTGATCAACGAACTGACGCAAGACGGTGCCGAGGCGTTCGCAGTCGAGGCCGACTGCACCGACGCCGCCGCACTCGACCGCGCCCGCATCGCGATCACCGCGCGCTTGGGTGCAATCGACATCCTGATGGCGTTCGCCGGCGGCGGCACCGCACGACCGGCTCCCGTGCATGAGACGCGCGAGGAGGACTGGCGCTCGGCGCTCGACCACAATCTCACCGCGACCTTCCTGACGCTGAAGGCCTTCCTGCCGGCGATGCGCGAACGCCGTTCCGGCGCGATCGTGACCATGGCCTCCACCGCCGGCCGTGCAGCGTCAGCGGCATCCTCAGCCTATGCGTCGGCGAAAGCCGGCGTGATCATGCTGACGCGTCACCTCGCGCAGGAGGTCGGCCCGTTCACGATCCGTGTCAACTGCGTGTCGCCGTCGGCGATCCTCACCGAACGCACCGCGCGCCACATGCCCGAAGCGCAGCGCGCGACCATCGCCGCGCTGCATCCGCTGAACCGCCTGGGCACGCCAGCGGACGTCGCCGGCGCGGCGCTGTTTCTTGCCTCGGACAGCGCGGCCTGGATCACCGGCGCGACGCTCGACATCGCCGGTGGCCGCTTGATGCATTAGTACGTCATTCATAAGCGCCGAGGTGACACCCTCACGACATCAGCCGTATCGCGAAATACCATAAGGACGCGACCATGATAACCCAGGTGTACAGCGCAAGAGATAGGATATAGGCGCGACGGCGATACCAGAGCCCTGTTTCGGTAAGCTCGCTGCGTGGTATCAGAACCAGCCTCGTCCTTGTTTTAACGTTCAAGCTTGGCCACTTTGAATCGGGCTTCAGATTGTTGGCGGCCTGCAAGCCGCAATAGAGGCCGGACCAGCCGATCACAAGCGCTGGTACCGTCAGAAGCGGAATACCGATGACGGTCAGCGTCTGTTCCGTGAGATGCATTTACCACACTGCAGTTGAGGATCGCCGGCTGGTCCTCATCTTACATGTTTGGCCGCATGCGCGATATCGCGTACGGCATCATGGCCGATATAAATGCCGGTCACTTCGCCGGCGCGGCTTCGGTCACTGTCTGCGGCACCGCCGCGTCGAGCACCTCGGCAAGGCGGTCCACCGCCCAGTCGATCTGGCGTTCGTCGATGATCAGCGGCGGCGCGAAGCGGATGGTGTTGCGGTGGGTGTCCTTGGTCAGCACACCTGCCTGCAGCAGATTGCGCACCATGTCACCCGCGTCGACATCGCGGCGCAGCTCGAGGCCGACGAACAGGCCGCGACCGCGCACCTCCGCGACCAGCGGATTGTTGATCGCCTGCAGCCGTCGCATCAGGTGCGCGCCCATCCGCGCCGAGCGCTCGACCAGTTGCTCCTCGACCAGCAGATCGAGCGCGGCGAGGCCCACGGCGGCGGCGATCGGATTGCCGCCGAAGGTGCTGCCGTGGTCGCCAGGCGCGAACACGTCCATCACCTCGCGCCGCGCGAGGAACAGCGACACCGGCAGCAGGCCGCCGCCGAGCGCCTTGCCGAGCATCAGGCCATCCGGGGCGACGCCATCGTGCTGGCACGCCAGCAGCCGCCCGGTGCGGCCGAGCCCGCTCTGCACCTCGTCGCACAGCAGCAGCACGTTGTGGGCCCGGCAGATCGCGGCAACCTCGGCGAGATAGCCGTCCGGCGGCACGTTGATGCCGCCCTCGCCCTGCACCGGCTCGACCAGGAACGCAGCCGTGTTGGGCGTGATCGCCGCGGCGAGCGCGGTGGCATCGCCAAACGGCACATGACGAAAGCCCGCCGGGAACGGTCCGAAGCCGTCGCGATATTGCGGCACCGACGAGAAGCCGACGATGGTGATGGTGCGGCCGTGGAAATTGCCGTCGGCGACGATGATCTCGGCGCGGTCGGCGGGCACGCCCTTGACCTTGTAGGCCCATTTGCGCGCCGCCTTGAGCGCGGTCTCGACCGCCTCCGCGCCGCTGTTCATCGGCAGTGCCGCGTCCATGCCGGTGAGCGCACATGCCCGCGCCAGGAACGGCCCGAGCCGGTCGTTGAAATACGCCCGGGAGATGGTGTCGAGGCGCCTGGCCTGGCCGCTCAGCGCCGCGATCAGGCGCGGATGGCAGTGGCCGAACGAGACGGCCGAATACGCGCCCATCATGTCGATGTAGCGACGGCCCTGCTCATCGAAGAGATAGACGCCGTCGCCGCGCACGATGGTGACTGGCAGTGGTGCATAGTTCGTGGCGCCGAACCGCGCCTCGAGGCCCGCGAGATCATGCACGACACACCTCCTTGCCGGGAGCGGTCGCATGGGCAGCCGTTTCGGGAAACCGAATCAGCTGCGGCTCCCTGACATCACTTATAAAGGAAATATAGGCAGCATGGTGCCCGCTGCGAGAGGTGACACCCGGGATTTCGCCAGCTCCGCATGAGTGGTCTGCGGCAGTGCGATACCAGGCCGCGCAACCATTCCGCGCCAGGGCATCCGGACGTGATCGAAGGCTCTTCCCTCCGGTCCGGAACAGGCGCCGGAAGCCGTCCATAAAAGCCGAGACCCCTGCGCGCCGTCATTCATTTACAAGGCGGACGACACCCTTTAATCGCATATCCCTGACCTCGCGCCGGCGTCCCGGGAGAGCCATGGCCAAAATCGTCCTCGACCAGTTCGATCGTCGGATCATCGCCGAATTGCAGAAGGACGCCCGCATCACCAATGTCGCGCTGGCCGAGAAGATCGGGCTGTCGCCGCCGCCCTGCCTGCGCCGGGTCAAGCGGCTGGAGGACGAGGGCATCATCCGCGGCTGGCGTGTCGATCTCGACCGCAAGGCGCTGGATCTCGGGGTGACGGTGTTCGTCGGCGTCAAGTATGACCGTCCCCAGGAGATCGAGGCCAGCGCGTTCGTCGCGGCGATCGGCACCTGGCCGGAAGTGCTGTCCTGCCAGCTGGTGTCCGGCGACATGGATTTCCTGCTCGAGGTGGTGGTCGCCGACCAGGAGGCCTACCAGCGCTTCCTGTTCGAGAAGCTGCTCAAGCTCCCGCATGTCAGGGACGTGCGCTCCAACTTCGCGATCAAGACCTACAAGAACACCGGCCGGCTGCCGCTCGCGGAGTGAGGCGGTCGAAAACGACGCCCGCCGTCACGCCACCATGGCGCGAGCTTCACCGTCCGCGCGCGCCATCGCCGCCAGCAGATCGGTCTGCGTGACGACGCCGATCGCGTGGCGGTGACGATCGACCACGATCACCGCATGGGTGCGCCCGTCGGTCAGCGGCGCCAGCAGCCGCAGGGCCGGCGTCTGTGGCTGCGCGGTGCGGGCGTCCGCCATCAGCTCGCGCACCTGGCGGCCGGGCCGGGCGAGCTCACGCAGGCCAACGGCCCCGACCACCCGCCGCGCGCGATCCACCACCGGCAGCGACCACACGGCATGGTCCAGCAGCAGCGCGCGTGCCGCAGCCGGGTCGGCATCCTCGTCGATGCAGATGACATCGCGCGACATGATGTCGGCGCAGCTGAGCGCGCCATGGGCGCGCTCCAGCGCGCGCTGCTCCACCCGCCGCAGCAGGCGATCGAGATCGGCGCGATCGATGTCGAAGGCTTCGCCGAAATCGTGCAGCGCGCCATCGAGATCCTCGGCACGAAAGCCGGTGCGCAGCGCGGCCGGGCGATCCGCCGTGCCGTGCGTGTTCTCCGGCGTATCGACCCGGTGCGGATAGGCATGGCGGGTGAAGCGGTGGAACAGCCAGCCGAGCGCCACCAGCACCACGCAGTTGAGCGCGACCGGCACCAGCGGAAACATCCACCCCGAAGCCACCACCGCCGGCCCGCCGAACACGGCCGTGAGCGCCATGGCACCGCCCGGCGGATGCAGGCAGCGCGCCAGCGACATCACCGCGATCGCGAGCGCAGCTGCGACAGCGGCGGCGAGCAACGGATCGCCGATCGCCCGCGCCACCACGATGCCGACCAGCGCCGACACGCTGTTGCCGCCGATGATCGGCCAGGGCTGCGCCAGTGGGCTCGCGGGCACCGCAAACAGCAGCACCGCGGACGCGCCGATGGACGCCACCAGCAGCGGCGCGCGGGCGTCATGGCCGAAGCCGACTGTGCACAGCAGCCCGGTGAGACCGACCGCGACCAGCGCACCGAAGCAGGCGATCAGCCGGTCGCGCAGCGTGGCGCCCGGCAGAACCGGAGCGACGGTTTCGAGAAAGCGAAGCCAACGCGACAGGCGCGATGCGCGCGGGAGCGGATCAGACGACACGATGTTCCGGAAATGAGAAATGCCCAAGACACTCGGGCGACGACACTCAGGCGACGACACCACAAGGCACGACACCAGGGCGACACGAACGCGATGCGAAGCACGATGGCGCGCCCACGACATCACCCGCACACGGCATGAGCCCGTTGGACCAACCTTGCGGTCCCGGCCCGCGGACGCGCGCCACGCTGCGCGCGGCGGGACCCTCTCCTATCCGCGCCGGGAACGCAACCGCAAAAACCGCGGCCCGCCACGGACACTTCGCATGAAACCCCCGCGGGGCACACGACCGCGGAGCGGGCTTCGTTGACGGTATCCGGGTAGACATCGACGGCAATCCTGAGCCGAGCACGAGCTCGGTCGGCGACTGTCACCACGGCGTCCACATCTTGGCGCCAGACGGCGTACGCGCCGGCCAGATCCGCCCGCCGGAAATCTGTGCCCATGTCGGTGCCCCAGCCTGTTTCGGCCGGCTCAAGCGTCGACGCGTGTCACGTCTGGGCCGAGGGCGAGCATCGTCGCGGTTGCGGCGGCCTGCTGCACCGCGGCACTGGACCGGCTGCCTTAGCTACGATATCTGTAGCGCTCGAGCGGTGAGTGCGGCATGCGCGGCACACGATGGGGATCGGCCGGGCTGAATCAGACCGACGGGTGCCCCGGGGATCACCGGAGCACCCGCGGTGCTGAAAATTGTTTGGTGATGAAATCGATTTGGGCCGTCGCAATACGGCCGCCCCTTATTGGCATCGTCCGGAAGGCCGCCACTTGCCCTTCGGACTGCCCGCCGCCCTATGTCCGGCGAGTGCCTTACCTCAGCAGGACTCTTGTACCGCAACCGCGTCCGCAGATCGTGAGGCCGGCGTCGCCGAGCGTCGAAAAAAGCGTGATAAAACCGTGAAAAATGTTAACCTCCGCAAGGTTCTGGGGACCTAAGGGGTATGTCGCGTTCACAGTACCAGCTGAGCTTGTTGGGTCCCTTCCGGTTGTCCGCCCCCGGCGGCGAACGAGTCGGTATTTCCAGCAAGAAGGGCATGGCGCTGATCGCCATGCTGGCGACGGCACGCGACGGCGAACGCACCCGCGCCTGGCTGCAGGACCGCCTGTGGGGCAGCCGCCAGACCCAGGAAGCGCAGGGCAGCCTGCGGCGCGAGCTTCTCAATCTGCGCAAGCTGCTCAATCACGCCGATGATCCGCTGCTGATCTGTGAGCGCGACGTCATCCGCCTGCGGCTCGAGCGCATCGACATCGATACCCGCGCCTCCCGTCTGGCACCAGGCGACGCCGCGGGCGGTGATTTCCTCGAAGGCCTCGACATTTCCGGCGAAGCCGCCTTCGAGGAGTGGCTGCGCGAGCAGCGCCACGACCGCGCCAGCCTGTTCAAGAAGCGGACCGCGCGCGGCGCGGCGGGCAATGGCAGCGCGGCGCAGGAGCCGGCGACGAGAACGCAGAAATCGGCCGCGGTGCCGGCCGATCCGTTGCGCGGCACCTTCAAGGACCGCCCGGCCCTCGCGGTGCTGTCGTTCGAGAATCTCACCGGCGACGCCGCGAACGACTATATTTCCGAAGGTATCAGCGAGGACCTGATCGACCGCCTGTCGTGCCTGCGCTGGCTGCCGGTGATCGCCCGCGGCTCGAGCTTCAGCTTCGCCGGCCAGGACGATCGCAAGGGCATCAGCCAGCAGCTCGACGCACGCTACCTGCTCGACGGCCGGCTGCGCCGGTTCGGCGGCAAATTCATGCTGCATATCAGCCTGACGGACGCCACCAGCAACCTGACACTGTGGTCGCAGCGGCTCGGCCTGCCCTCACCGTGCGGCTTCGAGCACATCGAGCAGGTGGTCGCCGAGCTGGTCGCCGCCCTCGACAGCCGCATCGACCATGCCGAGCAGCTGCGCGCGCGCAACGGGCGGCGCGACTCCCTCGACGTCAACGACCTGGTGTGGCGCGGCCGCTGGCACCTCAACCGCTTCTCCCGGGACGACGCCGAGAAGGCGCGGCGGCTGTTCGCCGAAGCGCTGGTGCTCGACCCGGAATCCTCCGAAGCCTTGATTCAGCACACCTTCTACCTGAGCTGGTCGATCTGGACCGGCCGGCTGCCCGCCAGCAAGATCCAGGAGATGCGCCGCTACGCCCAGCATGCCATCCTCGCCGACTGCAACGACGGCCGCGGCCACATGCTCGCCGGCATGGCCGAGATGTGGCTGCGCCGCACCGATACCGCGGAAGACATGCTGCGCCGCGCGATCGACCTCAATCCGAGCCTGGCGCTCGCCCATGCCGAGCTCGGCAGCTGCCTGATCCTGTCCGGCCGGCCGAAGGAGGCGTTCGCGCCGCTCGAGATGGCGCTGCGGCTGAGCCCCAACGACATCCATGTTTTCTATCCGCTCGGCGAACTCGCCATCGCCCATTGCATGTGCCGCGAATGGCCGCAGGCTATCGGATTCGCCGATCGCGCCTTGATGCGCCGCCCCGGCTACTGGTATGCATGCATGATCAAGGTGACGGCCCTGTTCGAGCAGGGAGACCTTGCCGCGGCGAAACAGGCATTCGCCGAAATGATGATTGCCAAGCCCGACTTTTCGCGCAGCTATATTGAATGGCTTCCCTTCACCGACCGCACCTGGACGGACTACTTCGCCAAAGCGCTGGCGTCGGTCGCCCGTTCGGCATCCGGTGCGCCGGTGAATCAATTCGATCCTGCTTGACGACTGCTTTTTCCGATTTCGTTTCCATCCGCAAATTGCGAGCGGAGCCATGCCCGTTTTCAAATATTTCGACACCATCAATGCCCGCCTGACGCAGAACCGCACCGGGCAGCCGCAGATCCCCGACTTCGACATCGACGCGTACGCCAGCTCCTCGCTGGCGTCGCGGACCGCCTCCTGGCTGTTCGCCAAGGCGGTGCTGATCGCATTCGCGATCTTCCGCGCCCTGTGGCCGAACCCGAAGTTCGGCCGCCTCGTCGTCGTCACCCGCGACGCCGATGTGCGCCAGGTGCTCGGCGACAGCACGACGTTCGAGGTGCCGTTCGGCCCGGAGATGACCCAGCTCGCCGGCGTCAACCTCGTGCTCGGCATGGACGGTCCCGAGCAGCAGCAGCAGCACGCGATCCTCGCCAGCGTGGTCAGGCGCGGCGACGTCGACGCCATCCGCAGCCAGACGGCGGCGCTGTCGCAGCGTCTGCTCGCCGCCTCGGGCGGGCGCATCGACATCATGAAGGACCTCATCACCCGCGTGGCGGCGGAGGTCGGCGCCGACTATCTCGGCATCGAGGTCGACGACTATGACAGCTTCGCCGGCTACACCATCGCGATCTCGCTGCTGCTGTTCGCCGATCCGTTCGGCAACGAGGACACCTACCAGCGGGCGCTGCGTGCCGCCTTCGACGTCCGCCGCACCATCGACCGCTCGATCGCGCGGACCAAGACACGGATGGTGACCGGCGATCCGCCGCCGGCCGACAACCTGATGACCCGCCTGCTGGCCCTGCAGGGCAGCAACCCGCAGGTCACCGACGACATGATCCGCTCCAACCTGATGGGGCTTGCCACCGGCCTGATCCCGACGCTGACACTGGCGGCCGGCAAGGCCTTCGACGTGCTGCTCGGCGAGCCGAACGCGCTCGCCGGCGCCATTGCCGCCGCCAAGACCGGCGACAAGACCAAGCTCGGCGAGTACCTGCTGGAGGCCGCGCGCCTCAGCCCGGCGCTGTCGCCGGGGCAGTGGCGCTACGCCAAGCACGACGGCGTCATCGCGCCCGGCACCTGGCGCGCCCGCAGGGTACCGGCCGGCTCGATCCTGATGGTCGCGACGTCGTCAGCGCTGCGCGACCGCCGCCGCTTCGCCGCGCCGAACCGCTTCGAACTCGGCCGCGCCAACGAGCCCGACCTGATCTTCGGCGTCGGTCCTCACTGGTGCCTCGGCAAATACGTCGCGCTGACCCAGATGCAGGAGATTTTTGGCGCGCTGTTCCAGCAGAAGGACCTGCGCCGCAGCACCGACGCCGCCGGCCGTCCCGTCTCGGTCGGTCCGTTCCCGCGCCGCCTCGATGTCGAGTTCGCGCCCACCGCATCGCCGCGCAGCCAGACCATGCTGGTGGTGTGCGCGCCGGTGCCGGCGGCCCGCGCGCCGCAGGCACAGGCGCTGATCGACACCCTCGGCAATCCGGCCAGCGACGATGTCGCGCGGACGCTCACGGCCGCCGGCATCGTGCACTTCACCTCGCTGTCCATGGTCAATGTCGGCAGCGATGCCGCGCCCGTCCACACCCTCGTGCTCGAGCTCAACCTCGATGGCGATCGCGCCAGCGCGCTGCCGCGCTATGCCACTGCGGCCCAGCCCTGGCTCGGACCGATCTTCGCCCTCGCCGACGGCGCCGAGCAGCTCTCCCTCGCGGAAGCCCTCGACCGTTTCGCGATCCCATTCGAGACCAGGCCGTGGGGCGCGACCGGCCTCAACTTCAACGGCACGCCGGAGTTCGCCGTCGACGACATCGCCCGGCAGACCGAGCTTGCCGCGTTCGCCCGCGACGCGCTGCAGCACTACCAGGACAACCATCTCGGCCTCGGCAGCCGCGCCATGGTGGCGCTCGACTATGTCCGCGGCTTCATCCGGCAGAACCCGCGTTTCGTCGCCTATGCCAACACCCCGTCGGTGCCGGAAGCCGAGCGCGCCCGCGTGCGTGACCTGCTGGCGCGCGGCAAGGGCTTCGCCGACTTCATGATCCGCCCGAGCCGCCGCACGCTCGCGATTTCCGACTGGACCGGCCGCACCGGGCGCCAGGCGCTGGCGGCGTTCCTCACCTGTGGCGCGCTCAATCCGGTGTACTGGACCCTCGCCGGCCTCTTCGTCGCCAGCGCGCTGATCGTCTATCTGTCGCTCGGCGCGAGCTGGTCACCGGCATTGCTCGGACGGCTGACGGTCGCGGCCGGCGCCGCGCTGACCGTGACACTGGTACTGGCCGGCGCTGTCGTCGCCGGCTTCCTCGCACTGCTGCGCTGGCATGAAGACCACGACCTGCCCGACGATCGCGAGGCGGTGTTCGCGCATATCCAGGAGGTCTCCGCGCCCGAGAACGCCAGCGGCTATGTGCAGAACCACTTCACCGCGGTGACCCCGCTCAAGCCCGGCTGGTTCCGCAAGCTGACGCTGGCGCTGTCGTTGTGGGGCATCAAGCAGCTGGTGGTGAACGCCTATCGCCCCGGCTTCGTGCTCGACATGGGCACCATCCACTACGCCCGCTGGTTCCGCCTGCCGGGCACCGAGAAGCTGATCTTCCTGTCGAACTTCGACGGCAGCTGGGAGAGCTATCTCGAGGATTTCGTGATGAAGGCCCATGCCGGCCAGTCGGCGGCGTGGAGCAACGGCGTCGGCTTCCCGCGCACCCGGTTCCTGATCTATGGCGGTGCTGAGGACGGCGACCGCTTCAAGCGCTGGGTCCGCCGCCAGCAGGTGCGCTCGCAGTTCTGGTACAGCCGCTTCCCGCGCCTCACCACCGACCAGATCCGCGACAATGCCGTGATCCATGACGGCCTGATGCGCGCCCGCACCGAGACCGCGGCACGCGCCTGGCTCGACTGCTTCGCGTCGCTGCCGCGGCCGGACTATGCGATCGAGACCGACGAGGTGCAGTCGCTGGTGTTCCGCGGCCTCGGCGAGCTGCCATTCATGGGCTGCGCGCTGGTGCGCCTGCCGGACGACGCCGCGACCTGCCGCGGCTGGCTGAAGACGGTGATGCCCGACATCGGCTTCTCCACCGCCGACCAGCAGTCCCGCACGCCCGCGGCGCTCGCCTTCGGCGACAAGCGCTTCAGCGCCGCGGCGACGTTCGTCGGCTTCTCGGCGAGCGGTCTTGCCAAGCTCGGCCTGTCGGCCGCGGTCGCCGACGAAGGCCTCGCCTCGTTCCCGAGCGTTTTCAACTTCGGCATGGCACGGCGCAGCCGCGTGCTGGGCGATGCCGCCGCATCCGGCCCCGATCACTGGCTGTGGGCCGACCAGCCGCGCCCCGAGGGCGACGGCGCGCGTGAGGCGGCCGACGCCGTGCTGCTCGTCTATGGCCAGTCGCCGGACGAATGTGCGCAGCTGCTGGCGCAGCACGCCACCCATCTCGGCGGCCGCGAGCGCGCCTTCCTGCATGTCGTCGAGACGAGCCCGGTCGCGCCGGACAAGCCGAGCTACAATCACTTCGGCTTCCGCGAAGGCATCTCCCAGCCGGTGATCAAGGGCACGCAGCGCTTCAATCTCGGCGCGCTGCCGCGCGACACGGTCGAGCCCGGCGAATTCATCCTCGGCTACCGCAACAACCAGAACTACTTTCCGCCGACCCCGACCGTCGACCCGGAGAGCGATCACGTCGATGCGCTGCCGAACGTGCCGGCGAGCGCCTATGCCCGCTATCCGGCGTTCGCCACCAAGCCGCCCTACACCCGCGACTTCGGCCGCAACGGCTCCTTCCTGGCGATCCGCCAGTTCGCGCTCGACGCCGACGGCTTCGAGGCCTTCACCCAGCGCAAGGCGGACGAGCTGCGCACCCGCACGGGCCTGTCGACCATCGACGGCGCGCCGGTGACGGCGGACTGGGTGGCGGCGAAGCTGATGGGACGGCAGCGCAACGGCGTGCCGCTGATCGCCGGCTCGACCTCGCCCGACGACAACGACTTCAGCTACGGCGCCGACGATCCGCAGGGGCTGACCTGCCCGTTCGGCGCCCACATGCGCCGCGCCAACCCGCGCGACAGCCTCGAGCCGCTCGATCCGACGCAGCAGCAGATCACCAACCGCCATCGCCTGATGCGACGCGGCCGATCGTACACCACGACCGATGCCACCGGCCGCGAAGAAAAGGGCCTGCTGTTCATCGGCGTGTGTGCCGACATCGAACGCCAGTTCGAGTTCATCCAGCAGTCGTGGATCTCCTCGCCGGTGTTCCACGGCCTCACCGACGAACCCGACCCGATCACCGCCACCGCAGTGCCGGGCGAGCCCCGGGTCTTCACCATCCCGACCCATGCGGGCCCGGTGGCGCTCGGCGACATGCAGAGTTTTACGACGGTGCGCGGCGGCGGCTACTTCTTCTTGCCGAGCCGCTCGGCAATGCGCTATCTCGTCAACCTCAGGGATGCGGCCCAGCCACCCGCAGCCGCGGCGCCGGCCGCCGAACAGGCGCCTGTCAGCGTCGTCGCCGAGATGGAGGCTCCGGTGCCCGCCAAATAGCGGGCGCCGGACTGCTCATGTCGGGCATGATCCGACAGGGCGCATGCTACACGCCCGGCTGCTACCATTTCCATTGATGCGGGAATGCAGAACTATCGCAGCAAAAAGAACGCCGCGGCAATCAGGATCATCGCGGCGACCGCGATGACATGCGCGAACAATCCTCCGCTGATGGTGCGGATGGGCATAGTCCCCCCTCGCACCGGCCGTATCAAGCCGATGCCACGAGATTGAGCAGGCGTCGTCGCGGCCCGAGCGGACCGACGACCCGACATGTGCATGACGCGAAACACCCCAAAAGACGTTGCGCGCGATCGCCGTGGATCTGCGTCCCCACGCAACGGCAATCACTTGATGAACGGTCGATCATCAATGCGGCATCAATTTGTCGTGTCGGGTTCCCTCTTGTGAGGCATGCGTGCGTATTCGCACGTGTCGCTCGCACGCAAATAATCTGGATTGATTCAAAATGTCGGCAATCGTGAAGGATTTTTCTCGCTTGCCACCGACACGACCATCACGCGAGACCCGCACGCGCTCCATGATCGCGTGACGATTCGTCAACTTCTATCGTCCACGCTCGCCGCAGGGAGACGCCAATCATGACGATCGTGCTGGCCATCGCCTTCGCCGCTGTCCTCACCGGACTGCTCGTGCGCGCGCGCCGCAACAGCGCCCGGCATGCCGCGAGCGGCATGCTGCGTTCGCCGCTGTACTGGTTGACGAGCCTCCTCACCATGACGCTGCTCGGCCTCGCCATGTACATGGCCTATCTGCACCAGCGCGCACCGATCCCGATCCTGCTGTGGATCATCGTCGCCGCCCTCGTGCCCGCCACTCTGGTGCTGCTCCGCGCCTTGAAATGGCGCTATCCCGTCTGAGGGCGCGACGCATCGTCGTCGCGAATGCTACTGCCCGAGCTCGTCGAAGGCGGCGAGCGCGTGGCCGGCATAGACCGAGCTCGGGCCGCCGCCCATCTCGACCGCGACTGCAAGCACCTCGGCGAGTTCCTCACGGCTGGCGCCGTGATTGCGGGCGTTGGCGACGTGGAACAGGATGCAATCACTGCAGTTCTGGTGCACGGCGAGCGCCACTGCCACCAGCTCCTTGAACTTCGCCTGCAGCACGCCGTCCTTCGACGCCTCGATCATCAGGCTGCGAAACGCCCCCATCGGTTGCGGCGCCGCCTTTGCCAGCGCCGCATAGCGGGCGTTCATCGCCTTGAGGCGATCCTTCGCCGAACCTTCACTCATGACACTCTCTCCCGATTGTCGTGATGTCGAGCAGTTCATGTGAAGACCAGGCCGCCGTCAACCGGCTGCGCTGTCCGGTCATCACGTCGGCTCCCGGCGAAGCAACGCGGCCCGCCGGGTGCTGTCGCGTTCAGTGGCCGTGATCGCGCCTTCAACGCGCGATGTGCGCACGGACGAGATCGTTGACCCGCCCCGCCTTCTCCATTTGCACCATATGGCCGGCACCATCGATGATCTCGACGGTGGCATGGCCGGCAACGCCGTCCGCGTGGGATGCCGGAATGATGCGGTCACCCGCCCCCCAGATCACCAGGACCGGCTGCTGCAGCGCCGCCATATCGCCTGCCAGAACGCTCGCCTGCCGCCCGTCGGCAAACAGCGCACCGGACAGCGCCGACAGCGCAGCGCCGACACCGTCGAGCCGCTTGTACTTGAGAAGGTCGTCGACGAGCTGGCGGCTGACGAGACCGGGGTCCTCGAACAGCTGCTCCAGCACCGGCTTGAGATCACGCCGCGAGGCCGCGCCGACGAAACCGGAGATGTAGCCGCCGTTGATCTCCGGCCCAAGACCGGCTGAGGCGATCAGCGACAGCGACCGCACCCGTGCCGGCGCATCGAGCGCGGTGCGCAGCGCCACCGCACCGCCCATGGAATGGCCGACGAGATCAGCGCGCGCGATGCCGACCGCATCCATGAAGCCGACCAGTGCCCGTGACAGCCCGGCGAGCGACGGCTCGGCGATGGTCTTGATGGACTGGCCGTGCCCCGGCAGGTCGAGCGCGTAGACTGTGGCGTCCGCAGCCAGCGCATCGATGTTGAACAGCCAGTTGTCGAGGTCGCCACCAAAGCCGTGCACCAGCACCACGGTTCTCTCGCCCTCGCCGCGCTTGGCGTAGCGCAGCGTGCCGGCCGGCGTCTCCACGAATTCAGTCCGCGGACCGGCCTGCGCCTCGTCGTCCTCGTCGGCGGCCGGCGTGACATAGCCGGCGACATAGGCGTCGATGTCGGCGTCCGGCACCTCGTCATCGGCGATGACGCCGAGCAGCGCCTTGACCGGATAGACCGTTGCGGGCTCCCCGATCACCCGCCGCAGCGTGCCACCGTCACCGGCCTCGACGACGCCGGCGATCTTGTCGGTCTCCACTTCGAGAATCTCGTCGCCGACCGAAAGGCGGCTACCGACCGGCCTCAGCCAGCCTGTGACTTTTCCTTCCGACATCGACAGCCCCCATTTGGGCATGACGATCGGCTTGATGCGCTCGTTCAACATCGCTCCGGTATCCTGCTTGTAGGCGCCGCACGGGCGCACGCTCGTGAATGTGGGCCGCCCCCGGGCGCGCGGGTCCGGGAGGGGGATTGGACCGCCGCGCGGTCCGGGGGCGGCAGCCGGCGGCGGCCACGGCGCGAACGCCGCGCCGCCGTCCGGGCATCAGGCCGCGAGCGCGGCCTGCGTGGTCCTGGCCACCGCCGCAGCGATGCCGTCGGCGGAGGGGATGTAGAGATCCTCCAGCACCGGCGAGAACGGCACCGGCGTGTGCGGCGCCGTCACCATCTGCGGCGCCGCCTTGAGCGCGCCGAACGCATGCTGGGTGACGCTCGCGACGATGTCGGCGGCGATCGAGCAGCGCGGGTTGGCCTCGTCCACCACGACCAGGCGGCCGGTGGCCTCGACGCTCTCGATCACGGTGTCGAGATCGATCGGCGACAGCGTGCGCAGGTCGATGACCTCGGCCTCGATGCGGTTCTTGGCGAGCTTCTCGGCGGCTTCCAGCGCACGGTGCACCGTGAGGCCATAGCCGACGATGGTGACGTCCTTGCCCTCGCGCACCACATTGGCTTCGCCGAACGGGATCGTATACGACTCCAGGGGCACGTCGGTCTCGAGGCCATAGAGGTTCTTGTGCTCGCAGAAGATCACGGGATCGTCGTCCCGGATCGCCTGGATCAAGAGCCCCTTGGCGTCATAGGCGTTCGACGGGCACACCACCTTCAGCCCCGGCACGTGGGTGAAGATCGGGGTCAGCATCTGCGAGTGCTGCGCGGCGGCGCGGAAGCCGGCGCCGACCATGGCGCGGATCACCACCGGCGTGCGCGCCTTGCCGCCGAACATGTACTTGAACTTGGCCGCCTGGTTCATGATCTGGTCGAAGCACACGCCCATGAAGTCAAGGAACATCAGTTCGGCGACCGGGCGCATGCCGCAGGCGGCGGCGCCGATCGCGGCGCCGATATAGGCGGATTCCGACAGCGGCGTGTCGAGCAGCCGCCCGGTGTGCTTGGCGTTGAGCCCCTTGGTGACGCCGAGCACGCCGCCCCAGGCGTCGTCCTCGCCGGGCGCACCGGCGCCGCCGACGATATCCTCGCCCATCACGATGACGGTCGGGTCGCGGCGCATTTCGAGGTCGAGCGCCTCGTTGATCGCCTGCTTGAAGCTGATCTTGCGAGCCATGTTGTTTCCTCCGGATGATGATGTTGCGTCAGTAGGTGACGTAGACGTCGGTGAGCAGGTCGCGCGCGGTTGGCAGCGGCGCGCCCTTGGCGGTCGCGACGGCATCGTCGATCAGGCTGGCGACCTCGCGGTCGATCACCGCGAATTCGGCGGCGCTGACCACGCCCGCGTCGGTGACGCGCTGGGCAAACAACTTGATGCAGTCGCGCGTGGCGCGGTTATGCTCGTTCTCACCCTTGGCCTTGTAGGTCTGGGCGTCGCCCTCGAAATGGCCGAAGAAGCGGATCATCTTGCATTCCAGCAGTGACGGGCCGCCGCCCTCGCGCGCACGCCGGATCATCTCGCCGGCGGCTTCAAACACCGCGAAGAAGTCGGTGCCGTCCACGGTGACGCCGGGCAGGCCGAAACCGGAGGCGCGGTCGACATAGCTGTCGACGGCGGTGGCGTAGTCGACCGAGGTCGATTCCGCATAGCCGTTGTTCTCGACCACGAAGATCACCGGCAGATTCCACACCGCGGCGAGGTTCATGCTCTCCAGCACCGTGCCCTGGTTGGAGGCGCCGTCGCCGAAGAAGGTGATGCCGACGCCGCCATCGCCGCGGAATTTGGCCGCGAGCCCGGCGCCGCAGATCAGCGGCGCGCCGGCGCCGAGAATGCCGTTGGCGCCCATCATGCCCTTGGAGAGGTCGGCAATGTGCATCGAGCCGCCCTTGCCGCGGCACGAGCCGGTCTCCTTGCCGTAGATCTCCGCCATCATGCCATGGACATCGACGCCCTTGGCGATGCAGTGGCCGTGGCCGCGATGGGTCGAAGCGATGCGATCGATGTCGGTGAGATGCATCATGATGCCGGTGGCGCAGGCCTCCTCGCCGGCATAGAGGTGCACGAAGCCGGGGATGTCGCCCTTGGCGAACTCGACATGCAGCCGCTCCTCGAACTCGCGGATGGTACGCATGGTGCGGTAGGCGTCGAGCAATTGCGCCTTGGACAGCGGGAAGGGATTCTCAGACATGGCTTGGTATCCTCCGTTGGGTTTCTTCAGGCGAACGATGCGGCCGGCGCGGGCACAGCCTGCCGCAGCAGGCCGCCGAGCGCGGCGAACTTCATGACGGCGGCGACGTCGATGGTGTGGAACGCGCCGTCGCGCAGCGTCACCGACACCTCGTCGTGCGCGGCGAACGACAGTTCGCGCTCGCCGTCGAGCGCGATCGATCCGGACCGCAGCGTCGGCGCGAACGGCACCCGCGCCGGCATCAGCCGCCAGTCGTCGATCCCAACCGGCGCGATCACGCCCGGCGCGATTGGCGCGTGCAGCACGGTCGGCGCGGTCGTGACCGGAGCGAACCGCACCATCAGCCCGCCGGACTGGCGCCGCGACACCGGCTCGATCAGCCCGGCGATGGCGGCAAGGCCGATCACCTCGGGATCGGCGAAGGTGACGAACAGCTCGCGCAGCGTGTCCATGCGCCACACCGCGCGGGCGCCGACATAGCCGTCGGTAACGAAGGCGACATCGACCAATGCGATATCGGTGCTGCCGCCGACTGCGACCTCGAGGATCTTGTTGGCCACGAGCGCGGTCGCGCGCGGCACCTGCCCGGTGGCGGCAAGGCCGGCAGCGAGGCCGGTGATGGTCGGCTCACGGTGCTCGGGAAAGGCGTTGTTGGTGCCGGTGGAGATGCCGGCGATCGGCACGCTGCCGCATTGCGACACCACCGCACGATGGGTGCCGTCGCCGCCCAGCACCACGATCGCGGCGGCGCCCGCCTTACACATCAGCTGTGCGGCGCAGCGGCTGTCCTCGGCGGTGCCGGTCACCGGCATGTCGAGCCAGCTCACGGCCGGAAAATGCCCGCCCTGCAGGCGCGCCCGCGCGATGCCGCGCAGCACATGGCCGGCGATGCCGCCACGCTCCGGCATCATCAGCACCTGCGATACGCCGCAGGCCGCAAGCGCCGCCAGCACCCGCAGCAGGATGTTGGCGCGATCAGCGATCTGCAGGCTCGATGCGTTCGCCACCACGCGGCGGATGTCCCGTGCGGAGACCGGATTGGCGATGATGCCGACAATGGGCGTCACGCGGCTTCCTCCCAGAGTTTGTTTTGCCAAGGGAAGAGCAAGGTCGATGCCAACTCACGCTGGCGTCACAACGCAATGATCGGCAAGGAGTTTTCGAAAGCGCTGCGATCAGCGGGACCTGTGGCGCCGCCACACCTGCGGCGCGGCGGATGCAACAGGTGTGGCGGTTGGTGACCGTGCACGCTGCGCTTCGATTTCCGTCGTTGCCGGGCTTGACCCGGCAACCCAGCTTCCCCACCAGCGAAGAATAAGCTGGATCACCGGGTCTCGACGCTTCGCGTCGGCCCGGTGATGACGCATCACCTTGTCACACCAGCTTGTTCGGCGCGGTCAGGCCGAAGCGGCGGATCTGGCGGTGGATGGTGGTGCGGTCGACGCCGCGGGCACGGGCGACCTGCGACACGTTCCAGTGATGGGCGCGCAGTTCCGCGAGCAGTTCGGCGGCGGGATCCGCCGGGGCGCTCATTGGAACCGATGCCTCGGGCCGCACCAGGGATTGAGCCGAGGCGTTCACCAGGGGCTGTGGCCAGCCGTCGCCATGCTGCGCTCGCGTAATCGCCTCGGGCAGGTCGTCGATCCCGATCTCGCCGGCGGCGAGCGTACAGGCATAGTCGAGGCTGTTGACCAGTTCGCGGATGTTGCCGGGCCAGGCGTAGCCGCGCAGCGCATCGCGCGCCGCCGCCGACAGGGTGACGCTGGTGCCGCGTTCGACCGCCAGACGGTCGAGCAGCCGGCCGATCAGCCATTCGAGGTCGGTGCGCTGGCGCAGCGCCGGCAGGCGCAGGATGGCGCCGTTGAGGCGGAAATACAGGTCCTCGCGGAACTGGCCGGCTTTGACGAGGTCGACAAGGTCGCGGTGGGTGGCGGCGATGACGCGGAGGTTGACCGGCACCGGCCGGCTGCGGCCGACCGGGGTCACCTCGCGCTCGGCCAGCACGCGCAACAGGCGCGTCTGCGATGTCAGCGGCATGTCGCCGATCTCATCGAGGAACAGGGTGCCGCCATCAGCTTCGAGAATGAGGCCCTTACGCCCCTTGGCCCGCGCGCCGGTGAAGGCGCCGGCCTCGTAGCCGAACAGCTCGCTCTCGATCAGGCTCTCCGGCAGCGCCGCGCAATTGACCGCGATAAACGGCCGCCCGGCACGGGCGCTCGCGACATGCATCGCCTTGGCGAGATGCTCCTTGCCGGTGCCGGTTTCGCCCTGGATCAACAGGCTCATCTGGGCGTTGAGCAGCCGCGCCGCCCGGCTCGCGACGTCGCGCATGGTCGGATCGCCGTGGAACAGGTTCTGCAGCGCTTCCGGCAGCGCAGGCGCAGCGGCCTGCGGGGCTGGCGCCGCCGGCATCCGCGCCGGCGGCGGCAAGGTCTGGGCGAACAGCGTGGTGCCGCTGCGCTTCAGCCGCACCGTGCGCTGGCCGGCCGGCCGCGAATGGGCGAAACGCGGCAGGTCGTCGACGCTGCAGTCGAGGAGATCGGAGACGCGCAGGCCGCCCGGCCGCAGCGGCATGCCCTCGCACTCCCGCGCCAGCAGCTGCCGCGCGCGGTTGTTGAAGCCGATGATCCGCCCCGATCCGTCCACCGCCAGCATGAAGTCGGGATCGACGTCGGCGAACTCCGCCGAACCCGACAGCTTGACGATCCACTCGCGGCGGAAGCGGTTGAGCAGGTTGGCGTTCTCGATCTTGTGGGCGAACGACTTGACGAGTTGCAGCGCCAGGAACTGGCTCGCCTTTGGCTCCGGCGAGCGCAGCGCCGAGATGTCGAGCACCGCCGCGAGCGCCCCGCTGGAATCAAACACCGGCGCGGCGGTGCAGGTCAGCGGAATGTGGGTGGCATCGAAATGGTCGCTCTGATGCACGGTGAGCGCTTCGCCGGTGGCGATGCAGGTGCCGACCGCGCAGGTGCCGGCATTGGGCTCGTTCCAGTCGGCGCCGAGATAGAGCCCGGCGCGCCGCAGATTGTTGTCAAAGGTCGGATCGCCGATGAAATCCACCGTGACGCCCCTGGCATCGGTCAGCAGCAGCACGTAGCCGAGGCCGGCGACCTGGCGGTACAGCATCTCGACGCCGAACCGCGCGGTGTGCAGGAACTCGTCCATGGCGTCGCGGTGCTCGCGCAGCCGGCCGTCAGTGACAATGCAGGCGTCGCGCAGCACCTCCGGGTCGAGCTTGTGCTCGGAGACGCAGCGCCGCCAGGACTGATGGATGATGGGATCGCGCTGCGACGGCGCGCCGACCGCGACGCGGACGAGTTCGTCCACGTGCGCAACCTGATCCTCCCGCACGACGATCCTCCGAGATCGTGATTTTGGCCGGGAGTGTGACCCGATCGGCTGATGCGATCAAGCGCGGCAGAGGAAGGTCAGCAAGGCTGGCTAATTCAAGATGTCGGTAATCCAGCCCGCCAGCGCATCCAGCACCTCGGTCCGCACCTGCGGATCGGTGCGGCCGCTGCGCACCGGCACATGGAAGCTGTGATCGGCGTCGGCGAACAGGATCAGGCTGGCGCGCGGCCCGAGTGCTGCGCATTCCGGCTCGAGCTCGGACAGCACGGCGAGCTTGTCCTGGGTTCCCTGCAGGAACAGCATGGGAATGTCGATGTCAGCCAGATGCTTCGCCCGCTCGCGCGACGGTTTGCCGGCGAGATGCAGCGGAAAGCCGAGAAAGATCAGGCCGCGCACGCCACCGAGCGGCGCCGCCGCCTGCGCCTGCGATGTCATGCGGCCGCCGAACGACTTGCCGCCGGCGAACAGCGGCAGGCCCGGACGCAGCCGCGCCGCTTCCGCCACCGCGGCACGAACGGTGGCATGGGCCAGCGGCGGCGCATCTGGCCGGCGGCTGCCGCGCTCCATGTAAGGAAACTGGTAGCGCAGGGTGGCAACGCCGCGCTCCGCCAGCTCGGCCGCCACCGCCGCCATGAACGCATGGGTCATGCCGGCGCCGGCGCCATGCGCCAGCACATAGAGCGCGCGCGGCTGCGGCGGCGCCTGCAGCAGGCCGGACACGGTGGTGACGTCATCGACAGTGATGGACACGGGGGCAACTGAAGACGTCGGCACGGAAACTCCTCGGCAGATCGCACGGCGGCGGCTCACGCCACATACCGCATTCCCATCACCACGTCATGATCGTGTCATCAGCACGGCAGAGCCCGCTCCCTGGCAAGCTTCATCCATCCACGCGGCGCACGCGAGCAGAACCGCTGCGTCGTACCGCGAACTTCAAAATTCCGTTTTCTTGACCCCGCCCCCCGCCGCTCCAATCATGACGTCCGCTGCCGCAACCAGACGAGGACGACCGCCATGACCGCGCCGGGCCATCCCTATGACGAAGTGATCGCGGCCAACGCCGCCTACGCCGCAGAGTTCGGCGACAAGGGCAAGCTCGCGCTGCCGCCGGCGCGCGGCTTCGCCATCCTGACCTGCATGGATGCCCGCCTCGATCCGGCGAAATACGCTGGCCTTGCCGAGGGCGATGCTCATGTCATCCGCAATGCCGGCGGGCGCGCCAGCGACGACGCGATCCGCTCGCTGGTGATCTCGCACAAGCTGCTCGGCACGCGGGAGTGGTTCGTCATCCACCACTCCGACTGCGGCATGGAGCTGTTCACCGGAGAGGTCATCGGCGAACTGCTGGAGGACAATCTCGACACCGCTGAGTTCGACGGCAAGGCCTGGCACAATCCCCATCACGGCGGCGGCTCGGTGGCCGGACGCTACGTGCACTGGCACACCTTCTCCGACAACGCCCGTAGCGTGGTCGAGGATGTCCGCCGCATCCGCAACCACCCGCTGGTGCCGAAGACCATCCCGATCTACGGCTTCATCTACGATGTCAGGACAGGCCGGCTCGACGAGGTCGCAGAGGCGAACGCCGCGGGCAAGGCTGCCTGACCCGCGGCGCGACGGCCGTCATGCCGCCGGCTTCGGCTCGGCCGCGGGTGCCGGCGTCGCCTGCGTGTCGTCCGGCGCCTTGATGCGGAACCAGGCGACATAGAGCGCCGGCAGGAACAGCAGCGTCAGAACGGTGCCGACGATGATGCCGCCCATCATGGCATAGGCCATCGGGCCCCAGAACACCTCGCGGGCGATCGGGATCAGCGCCAGGCTCGCCGCCGCGGCGGTCAGCACGATCGGCCGCATGCGGTGCTCGGTCGCCTCCACCACCGCCTCCCAGGGCGGACGGCCTTCCTCGCGCAGCTCCTCGATCTGCACGATCAGGATCACCGAGTTGCGGATCAGGATGCCGATCAGCGCCAGCACGCCGAGGATGGCGACGAAGCCAAGCGGCGCGCCGCTCGGCAGCAGCGCCGCGACCACGCCGATCAGCGCCAGCGGCGCCACCGCGAACACCAGGAACAGGCGCTGGAAGCTCTGCAGCTGCAGCATCAGGATGGTCGCCATGATGAACAGCATCAGCGGCACCACCGCGACGATCGGCGCCTGGCTCTTGGCGCTTTCCTCGACGCTGCCGCCGATGGCGACGCTATAGCCGGGCGGCAGCTTGGCGTCGAATGCGGCGATCGCCGGCTTGAGCTGGTCGACCACGGTGTTGGGCTGCACCTCGTCGAGAATGCCGGCCTTCAGCGTGATGGTCGGCAGCCGCGAGCGACGCCAGATCGTCGGCTGTTCGATCTCGTAACGCAGCGTCGCCACCGCCGCGAGCGGCACCGCCACGCCGCCATTGCCCGACAGCTGCAGGTCACGCAGCGTCTCGATCGAATGACGCTCGGCGGCGTTGGCGCGGCCCAGCACATTGATGAGATAGATGTCGTCGCGCACCTGGGTGATCGCCATGCCGTCGAGCACGCTGTTGAGCGCCGAGGCGATGTCCTCGGAGGTGACGCCGAGCTGGCGCGCCTTGTCCTGCAGCACGTCGACCTTGACCACGCGCGCCGGCTCCATCCAGTCGAAAACCACGTCGCCGAGATGGGCGTTGCCGCGCATCACGCCGGCGAGCGACTGCGCATACTCGCGCACCTTGGTGATATCGGGCCCGCTGACGCGATACTGCACGGGGCGGCCGACCGGCGGGCCGATGTCGAGCAGCTTGACGAAGCCGTCGGTGCCCGGGAACGTCTTCTTGAGATAGGCCTGCAGCTCGGCCGCGACCTTGTCACGAACCTCCAGCCCCTTGGTGACGATGATGACCTGGCCGTAGGACACGTCGGCGGGCTGGACGTCGAACGACAGCACGAAGCGCGGCGCGGAAGAGCCGACATAGGTCGACCAGTGGTCGATGCCGGGATTACCCTTGAGTGCCTCGCGCTCGAACTGCGTCATCTGGGCATTGGTGTCGGCGATCGAGGCGTTCTGCGGCAGGTTGAAGTCGACGACCAGCTCATTGCGGTCGGACGCCGGGAAGAACTGCTGCTGCACGAACTGCAGGCCGCCGAGCGACAGCACGAAGATCGCCGCGGTGACGATGATGGTCATCCAGCGCCGGCGCATGCAGACGTCGAGCAGGCGCGAGAACGCCAGCGCAAAGCGCCCCTTGGTCTCCTGATGGTGCGGCATGCTCGCCGGCAGGATGGTGACGCCGAGCAGCGGCGTGAACAGCACCGCGACGATCCACGACACCACCAGCGATACCGCGATCACCACGAACAGCGTGAAGGTGAATTCGCCGGCGCTGCTGCTGTTGAGGCCGATCGGGATGAAGCCGGCGACCGTCACCAGCGTGCCCGTCAGCATCGGGAATGCGGTCGAGGTGTAGACATAGGTCGCCGCCTTGCGCAGCGAATCCCCCGCCTCCAGCCGCGCCACCATCATCTCGACGGCGATCATCGCATCATCGACGAGAAGACCGAGCGCGATGATCAGCGCGCCGAGCGAAATGCGCTGCAGCGAGATCCCGACATAGGCCATCACCACGAAGGTGATCGCCAGCACCAGGGGAATCGAGATCGCCACCACGAGGCCGGCGCGCATGCCGAGGCTGATGAAGGAGATGGCGAGCACGATGACGACGGCCTCGAACAGCGCCTTGGTGAAGCCCGACACCGCCTCGTCCACGATCACCGGCTGGTCCGACACGAGGTGCACGCCGACGCCGATCGGCAGGTCGGCGACGATGCGGGTCATCTCCTGCTTCAGCGCCGCGCCGAACTCCAGGAGGTTGGCGCCGCTCTTCATGCCGATGGCGAGGCCGATCGCCGGCTCACCGTTGAAGCGGAACAGCGCCGTCGGTGGATCGACATAGCCGCGGGTAATGGTGGCGACATCGGTGAGCGGAAAGAAGCGGTCGTTGACCCGCAGGTTGATCGCCTTGAGGCTCGCCTCCGAGGTGAACTGGCCGTTGACGCGCACGCTGATGCGCTCGGGGCCGGCCTGCAGCACGCCGGACGGCGCGATCGCATTCTGCGCCTGCAGCGACGCGACGATGGAGCGGGTGTCGAGCCCGAGCGCGGCGACCTTGCGGGTGGAGAATTCGAGATAGATCACCTCGTCCTGGGCGCCGACGATGTCGACGCGCCCGACATTGGGCACCGTGAGCACCTTGGCGCGGACGTCCTCAACCCGGTCACGCAGCTGGCGCGGCGTGAGGCCGTCGGCGGTGAAGGCATAGATGTTGCCGAACACGTCGCCGAAACGGTCGTTGAAGCCGGGCCCGATCACCCCTTGCGGGAAGTCGCCCTTGATGTCGGCGATCATGTTGCGCACGCGCACCCAGGTCGGCGTCACCTCGCTCGCCTTGGTGGTCTCGCGCAGGTTGACGAAGATGGTGGTCTGGCCGGCGATGGTGAGGCTCTTGGTGTAGTCGAGCGTCTCCAGCTCCTCGAGCTTCTTCTCGATGCGGTCGGTGACCTGGCGCGCCATCTCCTGCGCGGACGCGCCGGGCCATTGCGCCTGGATCACCATGGTCTTGATGGTGAAGGCGGGATCCTCCTCGCGGCCGAGGCTGAGATACGAGAACAGCCCCGCCGCCATGAAGGCGATCATGAAGTACCAGACGAGCGAGCGGTGATCGAGCGCCCAGTCGGAGAGATTGAAATTCTTCACGGCTGCGCTTCCTGATCGATACGGACCTTCTGGCCCTCCGTAAGACTGTGCACGCCGGCGGTGACCACCCGCGCGCCCGGCTCGACGCCGCCGGTGACTCGCAGGCCGCCGTCATCCGGCACGCCCAGCACCTCGCGCAGCGACACCGTGCGGCTCGTCACATCGACCAGCCACACATAGGTTTTGCCGTCCCGCGTCAGCACGGCCGAAGACGGCAGGCGCAGCATGCGCGCCTCGCCCCCCGCCAGCGTCGCGGTGACCGTGGTGCCGAGACGGAAAGGCTCGGGCGGCTTCTCCAGGGTGATGCGCACGCGACGCGTGCGCGTAACCTGGTCGGCCTGCGGCGCGATCTCGCGCACCCTGCCGTCCGCCTTGATCGCCGGATCGAGCTGCAGGCTGACCGTGAAGGCCTCACCGATGTGCAGGCTCGCGGCGGTGTCCTCGGACACGTCGACCACCGCTTCACGGATGTCGGGCCGCGCCACGGTCACCACACTTTGCCCGGGCGACACCACCTGGCCGACCTCGGCGCCGACCGCCGTGACCACGCCGGCGAAGTCGGCCTTGAGGCGGGCGTAGCCGAGCTGTTCGCGGGCCTTGGTAAGATTGGCCTGGGCCTGCACCACGGAGGCCTGCGCGGCGGCGCGGGCCTGCTCTGCGGTCTCGAAGGTGGCACGGCTGGTGGCGTCGGTCTCGAGCAGCGCGCGCTGGCGGCCTTCGGCGCCGGTGGCGTTGGTGAGCTGCGCCTGCGCGCTGGAGACGGCCGCGGCGGCGGAGCGCACCGCGAGCTCCAGCGCCGCCGGATCGACGGAGGCGACGATCTGATCCTTCTCGACCATGTCGCCGACATTGACAGGACGGGCGATCAGGCGGCCGAGCACGCGAAAGCCAAGATCCGTCTTGAACTGCGGCTGCACGGTGCCGACGATTGCCGCGCCGCCGGCCAGCCCCGGCTCGACCACCATCGACAGCACCGGCCGCACCGGCGCGGGCGCGGTGGCTTCTTCCTTGCAACCAGCAAGCAGGAGCGATGCGGCGCCCATGACGAGCGCGACAGCGGAACGCGATGTCATCATGATGCGCTCTCCCCATCAAACGTCACCGTCTGGCCGGTGCTGAGCAGCTTGCCGCCGTCGGTCACCACCCGCTCGCCGGGCTCGAGCCCGCTCTTCACCACGATCGTTCCGGTGCCGTACTCCTCGACAGCGATCGGCTTCAGCGCCACCGTCTTGCTCTTGCCGTCGATGACCCAGACCGCCGGCGTCGGGCCGGCGGCGGTGAGCGCGCCCCAGGGCAGGATGATGCGGCGATCCGGCGGCCCGTGGGCCGTGCCGGTGACCGGGCTGCCGAGCGTCATCGCCGCCGGCGGATTGGCTATGGCGACCTTGACGCGGACCGTGCCGGTCTTCGGATCGATGGTCGGCGACACCTCGCGGACGCGGCCGCGCGCGGTGACGGCGGGATCGGACACCAGGACGAGCGCGACGCTGTCGTCCGACGGCGGCTGCTTGAAGAACAGCGACTCATAGACGTCGAACACCGCATCACGGTCGCCGTCCTGTGCCAGCGAGAACGCCGGCTGCGTCGCCTCCGCCACCTGCCCGACCTCGATGCTGCGCACGGTGATGATGCCGGCGGCGCTGGCGCGCAGCTCGGTGTAGCCGAGCGCATCCCTGGCGGTGCCGAGCTGAGCCTTGGCGGATTCCAGAGAGCCTTCGGCGGTGCGCAGGCCCTCCTGCGCCTGGTCAAAGGCGGCGCGGGTGGTGAAGCCGTTGGACAGCAGCGTCTTCTGGCGATCGAAGGTGGCGGTCGCGACCCGCACCTGGGATTCCGCCGCGGTCACCGCCGCAGTCGCGGCATCGAGGTCCGCCTTCTGCTCCGCCGGATCGAGCCGCGCCAGCACCTGGCCTGCCGCGACATGGGCGCCGACATCGACCAGCCGCTCGATCACCCGGCCGCTGACGCGGAACGACAGCTCGGCCTGCACGCGGGCCCGCACGTCGCCGGTCAATGTCACGGACTCAACCCGCTCCTTGAGCGCCACCACCTCGCTGCGCACCAGCGTCGGCGGCTTGGCCGCGCCCTTGCGCTCGTCACAGCCGCCCAGAGCGGCCGCAACTGCCAGAAGGCAGCCTGCCTGAACGGCAAGGCGGGTTCGAAAGCTGACCATCATGACCACACGCTCACAACAAGAGAGGCAGACACACCGGCTGGCGCGCCATGGTGACACAGGAAAATGCTCCTGGGACGACAATTATTATTGACTGACTCGTAAGTCAATAATAATGATCAGGGACAAGATGCAGGGCTGGGATCCCGATGGCGGACACGCCGACGAAACGCAGAGAGCGCCGCAAGGCCGAGCGGCCGGGAGAGATCCTCGACGCCGCGTTCGAGGAGTTCGTCGCAAACGGCTATGCCGCCACCCGCCTCGAGGACGTCGCCAGGCGCGCCGGCGTCACCAAAGGCACGATCTACTTCTACTTCGACACCAAGGAACGCGTGTTCGACGAGATGATCCGGCATGTGTCGCGGCCGCAGTTCGACGAACTGACGGCCTTTCTCGCGACCCTCAACGGCCCGTACCGGACGCAGCTGCACGCCCTGATCGTCTATCTCTACAGCCGCTTCGGCGACGAGCGCGCCTCGCGCGAGACGTTGCGCTTCCTGATCGCCGAGGGCGCGCGCTTTCCCGACCTCGTCGAGCGCCACTATCAGGAGTTCATGGAGCCGCTCGTCGAACATGTGCGCGCGTTGGTGGAGGCCGGCATTGCCGCCGGCGAATTCCGCGACAGCACCGCGCGGCGCTTTCCCGAGCTGATCCTGAGCCCGTCGTTGCTGTTGGACGTGTGGCGCCTGGTCTTCGACAAGAATCGCCCGATCGACGTCGATGCGTTCGTCGACGCTCAACTCGACCTGCTGATGAACGGCCTTGCCACCTGACGCGCCCGGCGCATGGCACACAGTCCCGCGGGAACTACCCATCACGGCGAAGCTGGTCCATAACCGGCACACACAATCCCTCCCGCCGACGCAGCCATGCTATCGCCCGCCGCACCGCAACCGACCACCGGACTGAAGCTGTTCGCCCCGATCGTGGTGCTGGCGTGCGGCCACATGCTGTCCAACATGATCCGCACCCTGCCCGCGGTCTCGCTCGACCTGATCGCCGCCGACCTCAAGGCGGATCCGGCGACCATCGGCTCGCTGGCGGGCGCCTACCATTTCGCATTCGCAGCAAGCCAGATCCCGCTCGGGGTGGCGCTCGACCGCTTCAGCGTCCGCACCGTGTCGGTGACGCTGCTGCTGGCAACCATGCTCGGCGCCGCGTTCGCCGCGGTCACGCGAACACCGCTCAGCTTCTGCATCGCCCAGATTCTGCTCGGCATCGCCACCTCGGGCATGCTGCTGTGCCCGGTCACCTATGCGGCGCGGCGGCTGCCGGCCGCCAAGTTCGGGATGTGGACCGGCATCATCCTCAGCCTCGGCAATTGCGGCATGATCCTGTCGGCCAGTCCGCTGGCGTGGCTGGTGGACCACTATGGCTGGCGCGGCGGCTTCGTGCTCGCCGCCGCCCTGGCGATCGCGATCGCGCTTGCCGTCTTCACCGTCGTCCAGCCGGACCGCACCGACGCGGCACCGCGCCACCTCGCCGACGAAGTCCTCGGCGTGTTCCGCCTCGGCCTGTCGCGGCCGCTGCGCGGCGTCATCGTTCTGGCATTCTTCTCGGTTGCGGTCACGCTGGTGCTGCGCGGGGTGTGGGGCGGCCCATGGCTGATGGACATCAAAGGCCTCTCCCGCTTCGATGCCGGACAGATCCTGCTCGTCTTCACGCTGTCGATGATCGTCGGCCCGTTGCTGATCGGCCTGATCGATCGCCGGCTCGGCCGGCGGCGGGAACTGGTGATCGTCTGCCATGCGCTCGCCGCGCTCGCTCTGGTGGCGATGGCCTGCGGCGGCCCGGGTGGCCTGCTCTCGACCGCGTTCGGCGTCCCCTACCTCACGCCGACGACCGACGCGGCGCTGCTGGTCGCGATCGGCTTCTTCAGCTCGGCGCAGCCGCTGCTCTATGCGATCACGCGACAGGTGGTCCCGAGCGCGGACACCGGCAAGGCGCTGTCCGCGGCCAACCTGTCGTTCTTCTTCGGGACCGCGGTGCTGCAGGCGACCACAGGTCTTGTGGCCGCACAGGTCTCACTGCCCGCGGCGCTGCTGGTGCTCGGCCTCGGGCTGGTGTTCGGCGTCACGGTGTTCGCGCTGCTGACGCGCGCGCCGCGGAGCCCCGCAGGCGCTTGAGGCAGGTCAGATCCGGCTGCGGGTCTTCAGCGCCGCGTCGTAGATCTCGATGCGCAGCATCGGAAACCGGCGCAGCAGGTCGGCACCGGCCGTGCGCGCCGCCGCCGCATCGTCGTACTGGTTCTTGAAATGCCCGTCGACGACCAGCGTGAAGCCGGATGTCGGCGGAATGTCCGCACGCGGATGCGGCTTCGGCGGCATCGCCGGCGGCGTCTGCTTCCTCACCCCCGCCTCGGCAGCCGCCGGCCGGATGGCCGACTGTGGCATCGCCTGCGTCGAAGCCTGAGCTGCCGCAGCTTTGGGGAGGCTCAGGGGAGAGCGCGACGGCGCGGCCTGGGTTTCGTTGCTCATGCGTCCGCCTTTCGCATCGTTCGTCACCTCACTGCGTTGTCCGCTTGGTTGTCCGTTTGTCATGATCGTCAGAAGGTCCATCGGCTCGCCTGCCGGCGCGGCCGCGCCGACGGGCGTGCGCACTGCAGACTTCGCCGTCTCCGCGGCAGATGCCTTGGCCGCCTTGTCGGCGGCGCCGTCATTGACGCCAACGCCCGTGGTGCTGCCAGACTTGGTCGTTTCCGACTTCGCAGTCTCGGATTTGGCACCCGCCGCAGCGCCGGCCTTGGCAGTCTTCTTGGCGCTCGACCGGGGAGTCGTAGCCGTACTCGACCTCGGATTCGCCTTGGCGTCAATCTTGGCGTCAATCTTGGCTTCGGTCTTGGCGCTGCTCTTGGCTGATGTCGCGACCGTCCGAGCCGTCGAGCGTGATGCTGCCTTCTTCGCCGGCTTGGCAGCCTTCGGCGCGGCCGCTCTGCTGCCGGCCGTCTTCTTCACGCTACTGGTTTTGGATTTGGCACCCGCCCGTGCGGGCGCCTTTGTCACTTTGGCCAATCGTCCGCCCTCAAACTCGGCTGGCCTTGTAACACACGCGATCCATTACGCAACGCGAGATCACCACCATCCTCAGCAGCGTGAGCGACACACAGGTTCCCGTCCGCCGCCACACGAATTCGCCTTGACATGAGGCGGCGACAGCCTCGCCCTGATGCGTCATCACATCAGGCAACGACGCAGGCGGCACTCTGTTCCGTGCCGCGGCGAATCAAGCCGCGGGCCCATCGGTCGAACAGGATGAGCCCGGCACGAGGGCAAGCTCGTCCTGCAAGGCAAGCCCATCATACGCCTCTGCAGGACCGGCTGCGGCGAATCCCGCTGACGCCGCCATCGGCCGCCGATCCCAGCGACTTCAGCCAGTTTAAAGTGATTCCAGGTGGGACGCGCCTCCCACGCATCGAAAAGTGCCCAAAAATCGCAAAAAAACGGGTTTGAGACCCGAAAGCGCGCCGGAAATCATTGCCGGCACAATGTTCACGCAATCCTTGGCATCACAATGCAGCCGGGGGTCGAGGGGGTCTGCATGAGGCGGGACAATGCGATTGTTACTGGTGGAAGACGAAAATGAGATGGCAGCGGCGTTGAGCGAGGCGCTGCTCAAATTCGATGTCGTGGTCGATCGGGTGTTCTCGCTCGATCTGGCGCGGGAGGCCGTGGCGGACCCGGTGCACGATGCGATCATTCTCGACCGGCAGCTCCCCGACGGCGACGGGCTGAGCCTGCTGCCGCACCTGCGCGCCAACCAGTCGGGCGTGCCGGTCATCGTGCTGACCGCCCGCGGCGACGTCACCGACCGGGTGATGGGACTCGACGCCGGGGCGGACGATTACCTCGCCAAGCCCTTCGCCCTGGAGGAACTGCTGGCGCGGCTGCGCGCCGTGCTGCGGCGGCCGCCGGCGATGGCGCCGACGGTGGCGCGGGTCGGCCAGCTCATCCTCAACTTCGGTAACCGCGAGGTGACGGTCGGCGGCCAGCCGATCGAGCTGCGCCGCCGCGAGCTCCTGGTGCTGGAAACGCTGATGCGGCGCCATGGCCGCACCGTGCTGCGCTCGGCGCTCGAGGAAGCGGTCTACAGCTTCGACGACGAAATCCAGTCCAACGCGCTGGATTCCCATATCTCGCGGCTGCGCCGCAAGCTCGACAACCACGAGGCCGGGGTCGAGATTCACAACATTCGCGGCGTCGGCTACCTGCTGAAGGCCGTCGAATGAAGCTGTTCCGGCCAGCGTCGCTGAAGCGGCGGCTGATCTGGCAGTTGCTGGCGCTGCAATACGCCATCCTGACCGCGCTGGTCGCGGTCATCGTGATGCAGTTGATCCGCGCCGACCTCGGTGGCCAGTTGATGGACACCGACGCCATCGAGGTCATCGGCCGGGCGATCCAGCGCCAGCCCGACGGCAGGCTCGCCGTGACCGAGACGGCGGACCTGCGCGCACTCAAGGCGGATGCGCCGGGCCTGTGGTTCGTCGCCCGCAACGCGGCCGGCGACGAACTGTCCGGCGGCACGCTGCCCGAGGCCTATCGCTCGCTGGTCGGCGCCCTCGACCGCATCAGCTTCTCCGACATCCGCGACACCCAGCCGCCCTACAATCTCGCGGCCACCATTCGCAGCGTCGAGACCAGCGCCGGCACGTTCACGGTGCTGGCCGGCGCCGGCCGCATGGTCGGACTGACATTCGCCATCGTGTTCCTGTCGCAGCTGCTGCTGATTCCGATCCTCATCCTGCTGGCGCTGATCGCCCTGATCGCCATTCCGCTGATCATCGGGCGGGCGTTCTCGGGGATCGCGACGGTCGCCGCCCATGCGGAGGAGATCGACATCGACCGCCGCGGCACCCGCCTGTCGGTCGAACGCATCCCGGCCGAGGTCGGCCCGCTGGTACACGCCATCAACGGCGCGCTGCAGCGCCTCGACGAAGGCTATGAGCAGCATCAGCGTTTCCTCAGCGACGCCGCCCATGAACTGCGCACGCCGATCGCGATCCTGCAGACCCGTCTCGAACTGCTGCCGCCGGGAGCGATGCGCACCCGCCTGATGCTCGACACCAGCCGCATCGCCGCGCTTGCCGAGCAGTTGCTCGACATGCAGCGGCTCGACCGCAGCGACAGCTTCGCCACCGTCGACCTGTGCGATCTCTGCCGGAAGGTCGCCGCCGATCTCGCGCCGCTGGCGATCGCGTCCGGCTATCAGCTGACGCTCGATACCCCTCCGGATGCCGTCAAGGTGACGGGAGATTGTGGCGCGTTGACGCGCGCCATCACCAATCTGGTGCAGAACGCCATCGAGCACGCCGGCCGGCAAGGCGCCATCACCATCGCCGTCGGCCGCGATGGCAGCATCGATGTCATCGACGAAGGCCCGGGCATCCCCGAACAGGAGCGCGACAAGATCTTTGCGCCGTTCTACCGCCTGCAGCCGCAGGAGCGCGGCGCCGGCCTTGGGCTGAACCTCGTCCGCGACATCGTGCGCCGGCATGGCGGCCACGTCTCGGCGCTCGCGGCGGCGCCCGGCGGCGCCCGTTTTCGTCTGGTGCTGCCGCTGCGCGGCGGTCCTTCGCCGGTGATCGCCGGCGAATGAGCGATATTTTTCCGAAAATCATCGCCGGCCGCCGGTCTTTACAATGTAGGCGCAATGCTCGCCGGCAAAATTGGCCGCGTTCTCGCTGAAAACGGGGACATCAGGCGGAACGGAACGGCCGCGACTGCGGACAGTCCGATCCAGATGCAGCTTCGCGCGGCCCAGCCCGCGCCCAGTCCGGAGTCCTGCGATGCTGTCACGCACAGCCCTCGTGGTGGTGGCCCTGGCCGCAGCGCTCGCGCTGTTCAGCGCGAGCCTTGCCCGCGCCACCAAGGCGGCCTCACCGTGGCCAGCCGCAAAAATCGAGGCCGGCGGTCTCGACCATCGCCTCTGAGGCGCGGGCCGCGCCTTACGGCAGCACCTCGCCGCGATCCTTCAGGCGCTCGTCGAGCTCGGCACGCTTCTGCTCGAGCAGGCCGTCGTCGATCGCCTCGATCACGTCGAGCAGCTCGTACGCGTCGCCGAGGCGCGGCACGGTGACATAGTCGGCGCCGGCGGCATAGATATCGGCGACGTCGGCCAGCACGTCGGCGGTGGCGATGATCCGCGCGTCGGCGTTGAGCGAACGGACATGGCGCACCAGCTTCTCGTTGTTGGCGCCGACCAGCAGCGAGTCCGGCACGCTGAGAATGATGATCTCGGCATGACCGACCCCGGCATGGGTCAGGGTGTCGACATTGCTGATGTCGCCATAGGTGACGTTGAGGCCGCGCGCGCGCAGGTTGTTGAACACCACCGGATTGAAGTCGACGACCCCGATCTCGTCGAGCAGGGCCGCGTTCTTGCGCTCGATGTCGGCAAGCAGCGCGCTGGCGGCACGGAAGAAGCCGAGGATCACGATCCGCCGCCCGCCATGGCCGTCGCCATGGGCGCCGGCGTCGTCGCCGCCATGGTCGAGATCGCGCAAGCCGAGGCGCTTGAGGGTCGCCACCGACCAGCGGCTGATCGGGTCGCTCTTGGTGATGGCAAAGGTCGACAGCACCGCGAGGATGACGAAGGCGAACGACACCGCACTCGACGTCGCCGCCGTTAGATGCCCCGCGACCATGCCGACCTGGATCACCACCAGCGAGAACTCGCTGATCTGCGCCAGGTTGAGCGCCGGCAACAGGCTCGCCCGCAGCCCCTGCTTCATCAGGTAGAGCGGCAGGAAGGTGGTGACGAGCCGGCTCGCCACCGTGAACGCGGCGATGATCAGCGCGAAGCTGACCACCGAGAGGCTCGGCACCGGAATGGTCATGCCGAGCGACACGAAGAACAGCGTGATAAAGAAGTCGCGCAGGGTCGTCACCTTGGCGGTGACGTCGAGCGCGTAAGGAAAGGTCGACAGCGACACGCCGGCGACCAGCGAGCCCATTTCGCGCGACAGGTGCAGTTGCTCGGCGATCTCGCCGATCAGGAAGCACCAGGCGAGCGCGCCCAGCAGCACCAGCTCCGGCCGCCGCGCCACGCGCTGGAACAGCGGCGGCAGCACATAGCGGCTCAGCACCAGCGCCACCGCCACCAGCGCGCCGACCCGGGCGATCGACAGCAGCACGACCGTGACCTGGAGGTCGGCGAGGCTCGGCTGCACCGCGAGGAACAGGATCGCGAAGATGTCCTGCAGCACCAGGATGCCGAGGGTGATGCGGCCCGGCAGGGTGTCGAGCTCGCGCTTCTCGTACAGCACCTTGACGATGATCACGGTGCTGCTGAGCGCACAGGCGATGCTGAGATAGAGCGCGTCGAAGCCGCCCCTGCCGAGCGGCAGGCCGAGCGCCATGAAGAACAGCACGCCGATCAGGCAGCCGCCGATCAGTTGGCCGCCGGCGCCGAACAGGATGACCCGGCCGGCGCGCACGATCTTCTTGAGGTCGATCTCCAGCCCGATCATGAACAGCATGAAGATCAGGCCGAGCTCGGAAATGGTGTTGATCGATTCCCGCGCCTTGACCCAGCCCATGCCATAGGGGCCGATGGCGAAGCCGGCGAGCAGATAGGCGAGAATCAGCGGCTGGCGCAGGACATGCGCCACAAGGCCAAGCCCCCACGCGAACAGGATGCACAGCGTGATGTCGCGGATAAGTTCGGCCATGCCACCCCCGGGTTTCTCCCGGGGATAAAAGGCAAATCAGCCGGCCATTGCAAGCCGGATATGCCCTGGCCATGCGGCCAGGGCGGTGAAATCACCGCCCCGCCCGGCCCGGCCCGGCGGCCTCGCCCTCAATGACCGAACAGCAGGTAGCTGCGATCGCTGTCGCGATGGCTGCGCGTGGCATCGGTCCAGCCGACCGCGCGGCGATAGCTGCCGAGCACCTGCGCCTGCTTGAGCGCCGCCACATCGACCTGCTGCGGCGCGTCGGCGAATGGCGACACGAACAGCGCGTCCTCGGGGCAGTACAGCTCGCACAGGAAGCAGGTCTGGCAGTCCGACTGCCGGGCGATCACCGGCAGGCCGTCGGTCTTGTCGAACACATTGGTCGGGCACACCGTCACACAAATGTCGCAGGCTGTGCAGCGCTCGGCGTCGATAACCTCGATCATTCCGCCGCCTCCGCGAACGCCGCCTCGGCATGGGGCCGGCTTGCCGTCCAGACGTCGTCGAGGCCGCCGGTGGTGACGTAGTGACGCTGCCGCGGGTCGAGCTGCGGATAGTCGTCGCGGCGATGCATGCCGCGCGTCTCGGTGCGCGCCAGGGCGCTGCGGTACATCCAGCGTGCGGTCGCCAGCATCGCCGCCGCCTCGCGGGTGCGCAGCGCATCGGCCGGCACAGCCGCATCGGCCTCGGAGGCGTCACGCCACAGCGTATCCAGCCGCGCAAGCGCGCCATCGAGCCTGCCGGCGTCGCGGAAGTAGTTCAGCTCATAGGGAAACACCTCACGCTGCACGGCCCTGGCCAGCTCCGCAGGCGCCAACGCAGCGCGGGAACCGCGACGCAGGCCGACAGTGCCGGCCTGCGTCGCCGGGCGGTCGCGCGCGGGCCCGCGCTGTCGCGCAAAGTCCGCGGCCCCCTCCCCCGCCCAGAACCCGGACGACATCGCCCAGGCGGCATTGTGACTGCCGCCGCCGGTGAAGCCGCCGCAGATCAGTTCGCGCGTCGCCGCATCGCCCGCGGCATAGAGGCCGGGCACCGTGGTGGCGCAGCTGTCGTCGACGATGCGTAGCCCCCCGGTGCCGCGCACCGTGCCTTCGAGGCGTAGCGTCACCGCAAAGCGCTGGGTGAACGGATCGATGCCGGTGCGGTCGAGCGGCAGGAAGAAGTTGGGCTGCGACACCCGCATCGCCGCCTGCGTCGCCGCATCGGCCTTGTCGAGTTGGGCATAGACCGGCCCCTGCAGCAGCGCCCGCGCGATCGCCGCACGGCCGCCCTTCGACGCCGCGCCCGGCACCACGCTGCCGTCTTCATAGCTGAAGGTGGCCCAGCCGTAGAACAGCGTCTTGGTCACCGAGCCGAACGCCGGCGAGATCGCGTAGGGGTTGGAGAACTCCATGCTGGTCAGCTCCGCCCCCGCTTCGGCGCCAAGCAGATAGCCGTCGCCGGTGAGCACGTTGGAGCCCAGCGTCTTGCTGAGGAAGGCGCAGCCGCCGGTGGCGATCACCACCGCGCCGGCGCGCACCACCCAGCGGTCGTCCTTCTGCCGCCGCACGCCGGTGGCGCCCGCCACCGCGCCGTCGTCATCGATCAGCAATTCGAGCGCAGGGCTGTGATCGAGAATGGTGACGCCGGCCTGCTTCACGCGGCGGCGCATCAGGCGCATGTATTCCGGGCCCTGCAGCGAGTTGCGCTGCGGCCGGCCGTCGGCATCGGTCGGATAGGGATAGCCCCACGCCGCGAGCTGGTTGCTGAGCGCGTAGGTGCGGTCGAGCGTGCGCGCCATCCAGCGGCGGTCCTGCAGATAGCCGCCATTCTTCTCGCGGCTCGCCATCGCCGCGTCGCGCAGCGCCGGATCGGGATCGACGTACCACACGCCGGTGCCGGCCGCGGCCGTTGCCCCCGACGTACCGCAGAAGCCCTTGTCGGCGAGCACCACGCGCGCGCCGCGCGCCGCGGCGCTCACCGCCGCCCAGGCGCCGGCCGGGCCGCCGCCGAGCACCAGCACGTCGGCCTCGAATTCGATTGCTCCCGCCCCCGCCGAGACCTGCTCGGCGCGATTGATCCGTCCCGCCATGGACCGCGCTCTCCGCTCCGCACGCATCGAACCGGAGCGGTCCTGCCGTGCACCAACGCGCGCATGGTCGCCGACAGATGCGTCTGTGGCAATTTCAGAGTTCGCGCGGGTTTTGGATGAAGCTTTTATGCGGACGCGGTTGCGGAGAACGATCGTGCAGAAACGAAGCGCCCCCGCTTGTTGCTATGAACGGAATACAAGATCATGCCAAACGAGCAAGACACCTGTTGTCGAACTCGTCATGGCCGGGCTTGCCCCAGCCATCCCGCTTGGAAGGGCAGTGCTCACCTGATCGGGATGCCCGCGACAAGCGCGGACATCACCATGCAGGTCGGGAGTTTCACCGCCTCACAGCGTCTCCGGCGGCAGGATCGGCGCACGGCCGGAGGCGATGGCCTGCTCCAGCAGGTCGAGGCGATCCTGGCCCCAGAACGGCTCGCCGCGATAGAAGTAGAAGGGCGCGCCGAACAGCTTGCGGTCGATGGCGTCCGCCGTCAGCGCCTTCTCCTGCGCGACGAGATCGGCATCGTTCGCCTGCGCCAGCAGCGTCCGGCCATCGAGGCCGCTGGCGTCCGCCAGCCGCACCAGCGTATCCGGATCCTCGACATTGAGTTCGTCCGCCCACACCGCCTTGAGGCCGGCATGGGCGAACGCCATGACGTCCTGCCCGTCGCGCAGCGCGGCGAGCAGCATGCGGTGGCCGACCGTCGGATCGGCGGGATAGAACTTCGGCCACGTCACCAGCGGAATGTCGCGGATCGCCTTCCAGCGCTCCATCTCGACGAGACGATAGGCCTGCCGCCCGAGCGGCCTCTCACGCACCGGCTTGCCGCCGCCGGCGGAGAACAGCGCATAGAGGTCGATCGGCTTGAACACGACCTCGATGTCGCGGCGCGCCACGATGTCCTGGAAGGTCAGGCTGCCGATGTAGGACCACAGCGAGATGAAGCTGAAGTGGTATTCGACTTGAGGACGTTGGGTGGTCATTTGAGGACACTCACGAGATAGGAGATAGACATCGACGATAGCAGAGCGCGACACTCAAGCTGCAGCCCGGGCGTTCAATGAAGACAGAGAACCGGGCCTTCACCTCTTCATCAAGGTCGCACAGAACATCCGCTTTGCACCGTCCTGCCCGGCCATGACGAGTTTAACATGCGCGGCATCATGTCGCCGCGTCATAACCCGAGATACGCCGCACGCACGGCCGGGTCACGGCCGATGACCTCGGCGCTGCCGCCGGTCACCGTGCGACCCTGGTCGATGACATAGGCATGATCGGCGAATTCGAGGGCGGTGGCGACGTCCTGCTCGACGACCAGGAGACTGGTGCCGGACGCATTGACCTGGCGCAGCGCCGTGATCAGCTCATCCACCACCTTCGGCGCAAGACCGAGCGACAGCTCGTCGATCAGCAGCAGCCGCGGCGATGCCATCAGGCCGCGGCCGACGGCGCACATCTGCTGCTCGCCGCCGGACAATGTCGAGGCGTCCTGCCGCCGCCGCTCGCGCAGCCGCGGAAACAGCGCGAACACATGCTCGATGTCGCGGGCGATGGCCTCGCGATCGCTGCGCAGATAGGCTCCGAGCATCAGGTTGTCGTGCACCGAGAGGCTGGCGAACAGCCGCCGCCCTTCCGGCACATGGACGAGGCCACGGCGCACCATGTCGACCGGCGATGTCGCCTGCACGACCGCGCCATCAAGCCGGATCTCGCCGGCGGACGGCGTCAGCAGGCCGGACAATGCCCGCAGGATCGTGGTCTTGCCGGCGCCGTTGGAGCCGATCAATGCCACAACCGAGCCCTGCGCCACCGTGAGGTCGGCCTGCCACACCACCTGCACGTCGCCATAGCCGACGGCGAGGCCACGCACCTCCAACAGAGGATTGCTCATATGCCCGCTCCCTTCTGGCGTTCGGCGTAGCGGCGGCCGAGATAGGCCTCGATCACGCCCTCGTCGCGCATCACCGCCTCGGTCGGCCCGTCGGCGACGAGCCGGCCCTGGTGCAGCACCACGAGGCGGCTGCAGGCGCGCGCCACCACTTTCATGAGATGCTCGATCAGCAGCACGGTGATACCCTTGCCGGCAATCGCCTGGATCAGGCGCAATGCGTCGTCGACCTCGGCGCTGTTGAGGCCCGCATTGACCTCGTCGAGCAGCAGCAGCTTGGGCTGCGCGGCGAGGCTCTTGGCGAGCTCGAGCCGCTTGCGGCCGGCAAGCGTCAGCGATCCCGCCGGCTTGTCGGCCTCGCGCGTGAGGCCGCAGAACGCCAGATGGGTGTCCGCGGCGCGCGCCGCCTCGGCGGGCGTCGCAAGGCCACCGGCGAATAGCGCCGCCGCGGCGACGTTGTCCCGGACCGAGAGGCGCGGGAACGGCTGCACGATCTGGAAGGTGCGGGCGATGCCGGCGCGCGCCACGCGGTCCGGGCGCAGGCCGTCGATGCGATGGCCGTCGAACACGATGGTGCCGCGGCTCGGCTTGAGCACGCCGGTGACGACATTGACAAAGGTGGTCTTGCCGGCGCCGTTGGGGCCGATGAGACCGATCACCTCGCCCGCCTTGAGGCTCAGCGACACGCCGTCGAGGGCGACCAGGCCGCCGAAGCGGCGCGACACGTCGTCGAGGGTCAGCAGCGCGGTCATGGCGTGTCTCCCGTCTGAGCCTTTGCCGGCGGCGCGCGCCGCAGCCACGACCAGATGCCGCGCCCGCGCAGGTCGCGCAGGCCGCCCGGCAGGAACAGCACCAGCGCGACCACGAGGAGGCCGAGGATGCCGGCATGGAATTCCAGGCTGTTGCGCCAGATCAGCTCTTCGAGCCCCAGAAACACGAACGCGCCGATCACCGGCCCGATGATGGTGCCGACGCCGCCGAGCAGCGCCATGATGATCGGCTTGACCGACAGCGACACGTCGTAGACGTCGGTCGGATCGATATAGGTGGTCCACGACGCGTAGATCGCCCCGGCCGCGCCGATGAACAGGCTGGAGATCGCGAACGCCGTGACCTTGGCGCGGCGGGTGTCGACGCCGATCACCTGCGCTGCGTCCTCGTTCTGCTCGATGCAGCGCAGCGCGACGCCGAGCCGCGTGCCGCTGATCCACAGCGCCGCGAGCACCGCCAGCACCGCAACGGTGGCCATGGCGACGAGGAACAGCTGGGCCTGGGCCGTGCTGCTGCCGCCGACGAGCGGCACGTTGAGGCCCATGCCTCCGCCGGTCAGCGACGTCCATGAATTGGTGACCTCGCGCAGCACGTCGGCGACGACGAGGCTGCCGATGGCGAAGTAGTGGCCACGCAGGTGCAGGATGGCGAGGCCGAGCAGCAGCGCGAACAGCGCCGTGACGATGCCGGCGCCGGCCCACGCGGCGATCAGCGGCACGCCGTGGCTGAGCGCGATGCCACCGGCATAGGCGCCGAGACCGAAGAACGCCGCGGTAGCGAACGACGGATAGCCGGAGAAGCCGCCGACGATATTCCAGGCAGTCGCCAGCGCGACATACATCGCGACCGTGGTGGCGAGCCGCAGCAGGTAGTTGTCGCCGAACACGATGAGGCCGGCGACGACGACGGGAACGGCAAGGAATGCGAAAGTGCGGCCGGTCATCAGTTGAACCCCCGCCGCCCGAGCAGACCGGTCGGCCGCACGATCAGCAGCACGATCAGCAGCAGGAAGGAGATGGTCAGCGCATTCTCCGGTCCGAGCGCCAGCGCGCCAAAGCTCTCGATGACCCCGAGCGCGAAGCCGCCGACCACGACGCCGGGCATGCTGCCGAGGCCGCCGAGCACGCAGATCACGAACGCCTTGCCGAGATAGCCGCCGGACGACACCGGCGACACCGGCAGGATCGCCGCCAGCAGCGCGCCGGCCGAGCCCGCCATGAAGGTTCCCAGCGCGAACGCCAGCGCGTAGGTGGCGCGCACGTTGATGCCCATCAGCGCCGCGGCGTCGCGGTCCATGCGCACGGCGATGATGGCGCGGCCGAGCTGGGTGAAGCGCAGCACCAGCCACAGCGCGCCGACCAGCAGCAGGCCGACGCCGGCCGCATAGACGCGATCGACCGGCAGGATGATGCTGCCGAATTCGAGAACGCCGGGCGGCGGCTGCAGGTTGATCTTGCGGTAGTCGGCCTTGAACGCCGCCAGCATGGCGTTGTCGAGGACGAGATTCAGGCCAAAGGTCAGCACCAGCGTGATCAGCACCGGGCGCCCCATCACCGGATTGATCGCGACGCGCTGCAGGGCATAGCCGAGCGCAAACGTGACGAGGCCCGCCACCGGGGCGAACAGGAACGGACTGACGCCCCAGTAGTGATAGGCGAAGAACGCGAGATAGCCGCCCAGCACGATCAGCGAGCCGTGCAGGATGTTGATGATGTTGAGCACCCCCCACACCAGCGAAAAGCCGGCGGCGATGCAGGCATAGAGCCCGCCCAGCGCCAGGCCGTTCACCAGCACCTGTATCCAGAGCATTTCAGGACCTTCAAAAGATTTCGCCGCGCCAGCCTATCACCGGCGCGGCGTCATGAGGGAGCTGTCACCTCGTCCTGAGGAGCCCGCGCAGCGGGCGTCTCGAAGGATGAGGCCGAGGCGTTGCCGGCCGGGCCGGCCAGGCCTCATGGTTCGAGACGCGGCCTACGGGCCGCTCCTCACCATGAGGATTGCTGGCGCGGGACAGCCGCCCGTGTCAGTTCGCCGGCGCGGCGCGGAATTCGCCGGTGGCGATGTCGGCGGGGTAGACCACCTGCACCTTGCCCTGCTGGATCTGGTACACCGGCGGGACATAGGAATTGGCGATCCCGGTCGGACCGAACGACACCGGCGCGAAGAAGGTCTTGAAGCCGCCCTTGGCGAGCTGCTCACGCACCGCGGCGCGGTCCTTGCTGCCGGCGCGCTCGACGGCCTGCTGCAGGATGACGCCGACGGCGGCGCCCGAGGCCTGGGTGAAGTCCGGCTCGCTGCCGTACTTGGCCTTGAACTGGTCGACGAAGGCGCGGGTCGAGCCGAACACGTCCTCGCTCTTGTAGTTCAGCACCGGATGAAACCAGCTTGCCGTGGTGACATTCTCGGCGAGCGGACCGACGGCGTCGATCCACTCCTGATAGGCCGGGCCGTTGATCAGAGTGTAGATCTGGCCGCCGACCTTGAGCTCACCGGCCTGCTTGCGCACCAGGATGAGGTCGTTGATGTAGCCGGTCACCACCACCCAGTCGGGCTTGGCGGCGCGCAGCTGGGTCAGCGCCGAGGAATGGTCCAGCGTGCCGATCGGATACTTCTCGAAATACACCACCTCGAAGCCACGCTTCTTGGCGCTCTTCTCGAACTCGTTGGCGAGCGACAGCGGATAGAGATCGTTGCGGGCAAGGATGGCGACGCGCTTGACCGCCGGCGCCTTGGCCTTGATCAGGTCGGCGATCGGCTCGCTCAGCGTCGAGTTGTCGGTGTAGAGGCCGAACAGGTTCTTGTAGCCCTGGTCGAACACCTCGGCCGAGGACGCGCTGGAGGCGAGCAGCGGCACGCCGTACTTCTCGGCCACCGCGCTGACCGCCTTGGCCGCGCCGGAGCCGAACGGCGAGAACAGGAAGTCGACCTTGTCGTCGCTGATCAGTTTTTCGGCGAGCTGCACCGCCTTCGGCGTCGTCGACTGATAGTCGTAATAGACCAGCTCGACCTTGAACGCCTTAGCCCCGGCCTTGATGCCACCCGCGGCGTTGACCTTGTCCTGCCACAGCTCATAGCCCTGCTTCAGCTTGGCGCCTTCGGGAGCGAGCGCGCCGGTGATCGGCAGCGGCGCGCCGATGCGCAGCACCTCGTCGGCATGCGCGACCGAAAGCGAGAGCGTGGTTGCCGCGAGGGCGACCGCCGCCAGTGAGCGAAGCATTGTCATTCTTGATCAACTCCATTGTCGTCGAAGTTCCGATCTCCGCGACGCCTGATGTGAAGTCAATCAACGCGGCCAAGAAAGCAAAGTCCTGCCGCCGATATCGTAAATCTTGAAAGCGACGCGCTGCAATCGCGCGCCACCAGAGGACATTCTTCCTGCACGCCAGAATAGATTGATCTTCGTGCTGCGCTTGCGCCGTGTCTGCGGCAGCCTGCCGCAGGGATGGCGCCTGGCATGGCTGCCGGGCGGTTCAGCAGATCGACGGCAGCAGCCGCTTCACCTCGGCGACCATGTCGGGAACGGCACTGGCATCGTCGGCGAGATGCTTGAGCAGATAGCGCTGGAACAGGCCGTCGAACAGCGCATAGAGCACGCCGGGGGACACCACCGGCGTCTTGCCACCGAGCTCGGCGTAGCGCGAGGCGATGCGCCAGACCATGTTCTCGAGGCTCTGGTCGATTTCCAGCACGTCGCCGCGGAACGCGTCCTCGAACAGCGCCTGGGCGCGCAGGTCGTACCACAGGCGGTGCATGCTGGCGTCGTCGCGCAGCGTCTCGGCGAGCTTGCTGGCAAAGCCTTCCAGCAGCGCCTCACGGCTGCGCGCGGTGGCCGTGACCTCGTCGTAGCGCGTGACGCACTTCGCCTTGTAGTGGCGCACGCAGCAGCAGATCAGGTCGAGCTTGTCGGCGAAGTAATAGTGAAACACGCCGTGGGTGAACTCGGACTTCTGCGCGATCTCTCGCAGGCTGGTGCGGGCATAGCCGAGCTCGCCAAGGGTCGCGAGCGCTGCCTCCGCAAGCTCGATGCGGCGGGCGTTGAACTTCTCCTCGCGCAGGGCCTCGACCACGTCGGCGACCCGGTCCTTCGCACTCATCTGCCGCGTCATTCCCCTCGCCATCCACCCTTCCGGCCGCGGGGTTCGCTTTCGCCCCGCATCCATCTGCCGCCAGGTCCGAGACTGTGACGATCCCGTGCCGGCTTCGCAATCCTCTTGTGATGAGGGCATCAGCTTTATCTTGACAACTGTCAAGTTTTAGTTTGACGTCTGTCAAAATCAATTTTGACAACTGTCAAGGAAACGCGCCCCGTTCCGGGGAGGGCTCGGCGGCAAAGGCCTCGATCGAGGCCTTTCGTGACGTCTTGCTCGCGACATCGACATCCCCCGCGCAACCGGCCTCGACGGCCGGACCGCGGACGGCTGCCCATCACCAACGATCGTAACGGAGGAAATGACATGTCTGGACAAAGGCTTGCAGGACGAAAGGCGCTCGTCACCGGCGGCGCCCGCGGCATCGGCGCCGACCTCGCCGCGGCGTTGGCGAAGGCCGGCGCGGCGGTGATGATCGGCGACGTCCTCGCTGAAGAGGGCCGCGCGACGGCCGCGACCATCGCGCAGAACGGCGGCACCTGCGGCTTCGTGGCGCTCGACGTCACCAGCGACGCGCAGTGGGACAAGGCCGTCGCGACCACCGTCGCCGAACTCGGCGGCTACGACATTCTCGTCAACAATGCCGGCATCGAGATCGCCGCGCCGCTGATCGACGTCAGCGCCGAGGACCTCAAGCGCATGTTCGACATCAACGTAGTCGGTGTCGCGCTCGGCATGAAGCACGCATTCCGCGCCATGCGTCCCGGCGGCGCGGCCGGCCGCGGCGGCGCCGTCGTCAACATCTCGTCGGTCGCCGCCACCATCGCCTTTCCCGCCATCGCCGGCTACTCGGCCTCGAAATCCGCGGTCGATCGCATGACGCGGATCGGCGCGGTGGAAGCCGGCAAGCTCGGCTACGGCGTGCGGGTGAACTGCGTCTATCCCGGGCTGATCGCCAACGCGATGGGCATCAACCTCGCCAACGAGATCGTCAAATTCGGGCTCGCCCCGGACGTGGAAGCCGCGGTCGCCATGGTGCTGGCGCAGACGCCGCTGGGCCGGCTGTGCGAGCAGCGCAACGTCGCCGACGCCGTCGTGTTCCTGTGCTCGGACGAAGCGAGCTGCATCACCGGCGCCGGCCTGCCGGTGGACGGCGGCATGGGCACCTGATCACGAACCGCAATACAGGGAGGAGAATTCCATGAGCGACAAGAAACCCGTCGTCGTCTACGGCGTGTCCGGCTACACCGGCCGCCTCGTCTGCGAGTACCTGCGCGAGTACAACATCCCGTTCATCGCCGCCGGCCGCGACAAGGCCAAGGTGCAGGCGGTGGTCGACAAGATCCCCGGCATCGAGACCGCCGACTACGAGGTCGTGCAGGTCGAGCACACCGTCGAGGCGCTGACCAGCCTGTTCAAGGGCGCCAAGGTGGTCAGCAACATGGTCGGCCCCTTCATCAAGTATGCCGACACCGTGGTGGAAGCCTGCCTCGCCGCCGGCTGCCATTACACCGACACCACCGGCGAGCAGGACTGGGTGCTGCATGCGCAGCAGCGCTGGGGCGAGACGTTCGGCGCGAAGGGCCTGCTGCTGTCGCCGGGCATCGCCCAGATGTACACCACCGGCGAGATCGCCGCGAACATCTGCCTGGAAACGCCCGGCCTCGACACCCTCGACATCCTGGTGCTGTGGAAGGGCTTTCCCACTTACGCCTCGACCCAGACCATCTTCACCATCCTCAAGGCCAAGTGGTACTACCTCGAGCAGAACAAGTACGTGGAGTGGGACCCGACCGCGAACTTCGAGGTCAGCGTGCCGGGCCAGCATGAAGGCGCCATCGCGGTGCCATGGGGCGGCACCTCCCATCCGGTGTGGTTCAAGAACGATCCGCGCGTCGCCAACTGCAAGGTGATCGGCGGCGTGTTCGCCCGCCAAGTGATGGAGGGCGTGGTGCAGACCCAGCAGATGGTCAAGGCGAAGATCAAGCCACTGCCGCCGGAGCAGCAGGAGGCAGCCCTCGCCGAGATCGCCGCCTCGGTGCAGGCCAGCATGCCGCCCCGCGAGAACCCGCGGATCAACACCTCGCTGGATTCGGTGCACGCCTCCGGGCCGCTCGGCCGCGCCCACTGCGTCATTCACGGCGTCTGCAACTACAAGCAGACAGGGCTGCTGCAGGCCTATGCGGCCTATTCGCTGCTGCAGACAGCGCCGAAGCGTGCGGGCTTCGCCTCGGCGTGCCAGGCGTTCGGCCATCGCGAGCTGCTGGGACAGTTGCGCAGCTTTGGCCTCGTGATGAACCCGATCCTCACCGTGCATTCCTGACGCATACGGGCGGCGCGACACCGCGCCGCCCCTACTCCCGCGACAGTGCCGCCACCGGATCGAGCCGCGAGGCGTTGCGCGCGGGCCAATAGCCGAACACGATGCCGATCAGCGTCGCGGTGACGAACGCGGTGACGATCGAGGCCGGCGAGTAGATCAGGCTGAAGCCGACATCGAAGGCGTTGAACGCAGCGCCGAAGCCGAGCGCGAGACCAATGCCGAGCAGGCCGCCGATCAGGCACACCAGCACCGCCTCGATCAGGAACTGCTGCAGGATGTCGGTGCGGCGGGCGCCGACCGCCATTCGCACGCCGATCTCGGCGATGCGCTCGGACACCGACACCAGCATGATATTCATCACCCCGATGCCGCCGACCAGCAGCGAGATCACCGCGATGGCGGCGATGCACAGCGTCAGCGCCGACGTGGTGCTCTCGATGGTGCGGCGGACATCGTCGGTGTTGAGGATGAAGAAGTCCTTGGCGGGGTGGCGCTCGGTCAGCACGCGGGTGGCCGTCTGCTCGGCGATGGCGGTCGGGGTGCGATCCTCGACGCGCACGCTGATGCTGCGCAGCGCCATGTCGCGCAGGAAGCGCGACTGCACCGTGGTGTAGGGCAGATAGATGGTGGGCATGGCGCTCGAGCCGAAGCCGCTCTGCTGCTGGCGGGTGACGCCGACGATGCGGCAGGGCACGCGGCCGACCAGCACGACGCGGCCGACCGGGCTCGCGGGATCATCGCCGAACAGCGCCTTGCGGGCGCTGTCGTCGATCACGGCGTCCTGGGCATAGGCGCGCACGCCGTCGGCATCGAGGAAGGCGCCCTCCGCGAGCTGGGTGCCGCGCACGCGAAAATACTGCTCGCCGACGCCGTTGACCTGGGCATTGACCTCGATCGAACCGACCCGCAGCGTGCTGGTGGTCGTGACCGTCGGGCTGATGGCGGCGACGAACGGCTGCTGCGCCAGCGCCCGCGCGTCCGCCAGCACCAGCGTCTTGATCCGGCCGGCGCGGACGTCGCCGAAATCCTTGCCCGGAAAAATCTCCAGCGTGTTGGTGCCGAGGCTGTTGATGTTGGCCAGCACCTTGTCCTGCACGCCGGCGCCGAGGGCGGCGACGCAGACCACCGAGGCGACCCCGATGATCATGCCGAGCATGGTCAGGAAGGCGCGCAGGCGGTGGGCGTTCATCGCCAGCAGCGCCATGCGCAGCGCCTCGCGCAACCGATCGAAGGTCGCGCTCCAGGGCGGACGGTCGGAAGCGGACGCGGCCCGGCGCGGCGCGGAGACCGGCGCGGCCGCTGCCGCGTGATCCGGATTCGGACGATCCGACACCACGACGCCGTCGCGCAGCTCGATGATGCGCCGGGCGCGGCGCGCCACCGCCATGTCGTGGGTCACGATGATGACGGTGCGGCCCTCGGCGTGGATCTCATCGAGGATGCGCAGCACCTCCTCGCCGCTGCGGCTGTCGAGCGCGCCCGTCGGTTCGTCGGCGAGGATGACGTCGGCGCCGTTGATCAGCGCGCGCGCGATCGACACCCGCTGCTGCTGGCCGCCGGAGAGCTGGCCGGGCCGATGGCCGCGCCGCGGCGCCAGTCCGAGCCGCTCCAGCAGCCCGGCGGCCTTGTCCTCGCGCTGCCGTGGCGGCACGCCGGCATAGACCGCCGGCATCTCGACATTGCCCGCCGCGCTCAGCTCGCCGAGCAGGTGATAGCGCTGGAAGATGAAGCCGAAATGCTCGCGGCGCAGCGCCGCCAGTTCGTCGGGATCGAGCGCCGACGCCTCGCGGCCGAAAATCCGGTAGCTGCCGGAGGTCGGCCGGTCGAGGCAGCCGAGGATGTTCATCAGCGTCGACTTGCCCGAGCCGGACGTGCCGACGATCGCCACCATCTCGCCGGCGGCGATGGTGAGGCTGACGCCGGCGAGCGCGGCGACGGTCGCGCCGCCCGAGACATAGTCGCGGCGCAGGTTGTCGAGCGCGATCAGCGGCGGCGACATCGCCGTCACCCCTTCGGCAGCGGCTTGATCGACGGATCCGGGATGGTCCCGGTCACCACCGTCTCGCCGGCCTTCAGCCCGTCGCGGATCTCCGCGGTGATCTTGTTGTTGAGGCCGACCTTCACCGTGCGCGTCGTCACGACGCCGGTCGGCCCGAGCACCTTCACGGTGGCGCTGCCGTCGGCGCCGGGCGCCTCCAGTGCGGCGGATGGCACGGTCAGCACGCCGCGTGCTTCGCCGAGCACGATATGCACCTCGGCGGTCATGGAGGTGCGGAGCTGGCCATCGGGATTGGGGACGCTGAACACGCCGTTGTAGTAGACGGCCGCTGATGTCGACGACGACGTCGCAGCCGCCGCGGTCGCCGACGAGGTGAAGCTGCTGTCGGTCTTGACCGACTCCGGCGCCGGCTCGATCGACTGCAGCGTGGCCTGATAGCGATGACCGGGATTGCCGAGAATGGTGAAATAGACCGGCTGCTCCGGCTTCACCCGCACCACGTCGGCTTCCGAAATCTCGGTGCGGACCGTCATGGTGTCGATCTGCCCGACCACGACAATGGTTGGCGCCGACTGCACCGCGTTCACCGTCTGGCCTTCCTGGGTGACGATGGCCAAGACGGTGCCGTCGATCGGCGCGCGAATGCGGGTGTAGCCGAGATTGATCCGCGCGGTCTCGACCGCGACCTCCGCCTCGATGATGCGGGCGTCGAGCTGGGCGATCTGTGCCCGCGCGGTCTTCACATTGGCTTCCGCGGTGTCGTAGTCGGCACGCGAGGAGGCGTTCTGCGCCAGCGTCATCTGCTGGCGTTTCAGCCAGGCCTCGTTGAGGGCGAGCGTCGCCTCTTTCTCCTGGCGCTGGGCGCGGGCATTGTCGAGCGAGGCGACACTGGTGCGCAGCGCGTTCTCCTGCGGCAGGGAATCGATCTCGCCGATCAGGTCGCCCGCCTTGATCTGCTGTCCCAGCGCGACCTTCAGCGCCACCAGGCGCCCCGACACCTGCGCACCGATCGCCACCAGCCGCGCCGGCTTCAGCGTGCCGGCGGCGAGCACGGTCTGCTCGACGTCGCCCACGGTCACCTGCGCCGTGACCAGGTTCGCCGGCCCCGCCGGACCGAACCAATGCCGCAGCAGCCAGCCCCCGACAACGAGGCCGCCGAGAATCAGCATGGCCCACAGCCAACGTCGCCGCGGCCGTTGCCGTGACGGTGCGATCCCCGGCTGCGGCGCTTCCGCCGACGGCCGCGGCGCGGGATCAGTGGGGCGGGCCCGCCGATCGTCGGGAAGTCTTGCGATGTCCTGAATGCGTGGCATGGCTGGTGTCCGCGTTGCGTCGCCTAGAACTGGAGCGCCGGCCGCGGGCCGGTGTTCGCGTCCACGACATCGGGTGTGGTGCTGTCGACGGCGCCGTCCCAGCCGCCGCCGAGCGCCTTGGCAAGGGCGATGTAATCCTTCGCCACCGCGACACGGCTCTGCAGCAGGGCGTCTTCGGCGGAGAATTGCGAGCGCTCCGCGTCGAGCGTATCGAGAAAGCTGGTCGACCCGGTCTCGTACAGCGCGCGCGACAGCTTCAGCGCCGTCTGGTAGCGGCGCGCTGCCTCGATGAGGCTGCGGCCGCGGACCCGTTCCTGGGCGAGCGCGACGGTCGAGGTCTCGACGTCCTGCAACGCCGTGAGCACCGCGCCGCGCCACGCGTCAAAGCGCTGGTCGCGCTGCGCCTGGGCAATCTCGACCGCGGCGCGCAGCTTGCCGCCGTTGAAGATCGGCACGCTGAGGGTCGGCCCGATCGACCAGCCGATGGTGGAGCTGCGGCCGAGGTCGCCGATCCGCAGCGCCGTGGTCGACACCGAGCCGGTCAGGCTGACGCTGGGATAGAGCGCGGCCTCCGCCTGCCCGATCTTGGCTGTGTGCTGTGCGAGCTGCCGCTCGGCGCGGCGCACATCGGGCCGCATCCGCAGCACGTCGGCCGGGATGCCCTTCGGCAACGGCAGGCGCGGCGCCGGAATCCGCCCCGCGGCCGCAAGCTGCGGCACCAGCGCGGTGGGATCACGCCCCAGCAGCACGCCGATGCGGTGCATCGCCTCCGCCTGCGCAGCCTCGTGGCTCGGGATCGTGGCCTCGGTGCTCGCCGCCAGCGCCAGCGCCTTCTCCAGATCGACCGACCCCGCCGTGCCGGCCTCGAATTTCCGGCGCGTCAGCGCCGCGGTCTCGCGCTGCGACGCCGCCGCCCGGCGTGCCAGCGCAGCGCGCGCCTGAGAGCCGCGCGCGTCGACATAGGTCGCCGCAACGTCGCCGATCAGCGTCACCAGCGTGGCGCGCAGGTCATCCTCCGCCGCTTCCGCGCCATAGGTCGCCGCCTCCACGGCACGGCGGTTGCCGCCGAACAGGTCGAGCTCCCAGCTCGCATCGAGGCCGGCCTGGAACTGGTTGAATGTCGTGGCCCCGATCTCCGTCACGCCGCTGGCGCTGCGATTGGCATTCGCCGCGCCCGAGCCGCCGATCACGGGAAGCAGCGCGCCGACGGCCTGCTTGCGCAGCGCGCGCGCCTCGCGGATGCGCGCCTTGGCCGCGGCGACGTCGGGATTGCCGGTCACCGCTTCGGCGACCAGACGGTCGAGCAAGGGATCGCCGAGCCGGCGCCACCATGCGCCGAGCTGCAGCGGCGCGGTCGCAACAGCGGGCTTGTCTGCGCTCCAATGCACCGGCAGCTCCAGCGCGGGAGGCACGTAGTCGGGCCCCACGGCACAGCCGCCGAGCAGCGGCATGGCCGCAAGCCAGACCATGAGCATTCGTCCTTGGCGCCGTCCGGTCAGGCGGCGCAGCATCGATATCGACATCACGGCGGGTTCGTCGCAGCTCCCTTGTCGGACCACTCCGGCGGCAGCCCGACATTGCCGGCGATCATGCCGACCAGCCCGGGATCACGGCCGAAGGCTTCGCAGGCGGCATATTTCGGCTGCCCGCCCAGCGACGTCCCGATCGATTCCAGCGACGGCAGGCGCGGCGGCTGACCGAACGGCGTCGTGCCGGTGACGAGCATCTGGCTGAAGTCGGTAGCGAACGACGACCCGAGATCATAAGGGTCGCTGACCGCGGACACCTTCGGGGAATTGGTGAAGGAGTTCGCGCCGCGCGCCCACACCATCGCGGCCAGTTGATGCCCGGCGGCGTCCTGCGCCTCGCTCTCCACGGTGAGACTGCCGAGACCGATCGGAATCCGGGGGATCGGCACCCTGACGCCGAGCGCCGACGGCACGATCGATGCAACCTTCGATGCGCCGGCGGCCATTTCGTCGGTCGGCGCGGCCTGCGTCACCTTGACATGCGTGGTCAGGTCGGCCGGCTCGTCGGGGCCGACGATCCGCAGGCGCTCGCTCAGGCCGCCGCACAGTGCGCGATCGATGAGATTCGCCACCAGGCGGCGCTGCTCTTCCGACAGTTGCGGCGATGCGCCGGGTGCGAACACCGTCGGCCAGATGCGCACGCTCCTGGCGGCCAGCACCTGCTCCTTGTCGACATGCAGCAGCGACTTGGTCAGCAGCCCATCGGACGGCTTCAACCGCTCATAGGACGACAATGATCCTCCTCTCGTCATCGGCGCGCTGGCACAGCCGGACAGCGCGCCGATCGCGATCCCCGCCAGCATGAACTGTGGCACGCACGCGGATGCCGACATCCGCGACGCAACGTTGATGACAATGTTCCACGAGATCGCCATGGCACCCTTCGATTGATCGCGGCGCCAACCTATCCTTTCGCAGCAGGACCCGATGTGAAGTGATGTTAAGAGACTTTTCTGTCGTGAACATGATGTCATTGGCGCGCGCAGCGACAAAAACGGCGCGCGCCGGCCACATCACGATGCGGCCACAAATCAGGCGGATGCCGGCGACGGGAGGTCAGCGATGCTCACCAGCTCAATTCCGGCGAAAGCGCGTATCCTCTGCGTCGAGGACGACCATGAGCTCGCGCGCATGCTGGCAGACGTGCTGATCGACGGCGGCTTTGCACCGGGCCATGTCGGCTCGGCACGCGAGATGGATGCGGTGCTGGCACGCGATGGCGCCGATCTCATCGTGCTCGACGTGATGCTGCCGGGCGAGGACGGCTTGAGCATCTGCCGCCGGCTGCGTGCGGCGTCGCCAATCCCGATCCTGATGCTGACCGCGCGCAGCGAGGACCTCGACCGCATCGTCGGCCTCGAGATCGGCGCCGACGACTATGTCACCAAGCCGTTCAACTCCCGCGAACTCGTCGCCCGCATTCGAGCGCTGCTGCGGCGCGCCGAAGGCGGCCCGAACCAGGCCCGGATGCCATCGCTGTCATTTGCCGGGTGGCGCATCGACCCGGCGACGCGCGAGCTGCGTGACCCCACCGGCATCCGCGTGGTACTGACCAGTGTCGAGTTCGAGCTGCTGCTCGCTTTCTGCCGGCATCCCGGCCAGGTGCTGTCGCGCGAACAGCTCATCGACATCGTCCACGGCGGCCAGGCCGGCTCGATCGAGCGCAGCATCGATGTCCATGTCAGCCGCATCCGCCAGAAGATCGAAACCGACCCGCGCGATCCCGCGCTGATCAAGACGGTGCGGCTCGGCGGCTACATGCTGGCCCGGCCGGTGGAGCCGGCGTGATGGCGCTCGCCCGCCGCATCACGTCGTGGCGTATCGCAACCCAGATCACCGCGCTCGCCGCGACGTCGATGCTGCTCGGCATCGCCGCGGTGATCGCGGTCACGCTGATGCTGCTCGGCCTCTCGCCGCCGGACGACAGCCCGCCCTTCCTGATCACCCGCATGGCCGATGTCACGCGGTTTGCCCGCGCCGCACGGACAGCGGCGGAGAGGGACGCGTTCCTCGCCGTGGTTCGCGGCGCCGGCTTCACCGTCACGCGCCGTCCGATCGCGGCACTGGTGCCCGCGGCAACCTCGCATCCGCCGTTCTCGACGCGCCTTGCGCTGCAGCAACTGACATCGCTGCCCGGCATCGTGGTGCTGAACGATCTGCGCGATCCGGCCGCCGCCGGCCCGCAGACCGTAGTCCGCCTCGACGACGACCAGGCCCTGGTCTTCGGCGGCATTCCCGCGGCCAGCATCTGGCCGGCACTGATGGCGCCGACCCTGCTGCTGCTGGCAATCGTGCTGGTCACGCTGCTGTTGCTCGCCGCCTATGCCGCGCGCGGCATCGCCGCGCCGTTGATGCGGATGGCGGCCGCCGCCGCCGCGTTCGGCCGCACGCCGCACGACGCCGCCGCGCTGCCGCGGCGCGGCCCGCGCGACATCCTGCTGCTGGTCGACGCCCTCAACGACATGCGCGCACGCATCCGCGCCCTGCTCGACGACCGCACCCGCGTGCTCGCCGCCATCAGCCACGACCTGCGCACGCCCCTGACGCGGCTGCGGCTGCGCGCCGAGCGCGTCGCGCCCGATGCCTTGCGCGACGGCATGCTCACGGACCTCACCCGCATGGGCCATATGATCGACGACACGCTGTGCTACCTGCGCGACGACGCGCGGCGCGAGCCGGTGTCGCGCATCGACCTGCCGAGCGTGGTGCAGACCGTGTGCTCGGATTTCACCGACATGGGTCATGCGGTGAGCTATGTCGGCCCCGCGCGGCTCGCCTGGCGCTGCCGGCCGCTGGCGCTGACCCGCGCGATCACCAATGTGGTGGACAATGGCGTCAAGCACGGCCGGCAGGTGACGGTGACGCTCGCGCTCACTGCGGATGATGCCGTCGTGATCGCGATCGCCGATGACGGCCCCGGGATCGCGGCAGGCGATCGCGAACGGGTGCTCGCGCCGTTCTTCAAGGCGGAGGGCGCGCGGCCGCAGGACGGCAGCGGCTTCGGGCTTGGCCTGTCGATCGCGCAGGACATCCTGCGCCGGCACGGCGGCGACATCAGCCTCGCAGCGGCGGAGCCACGAGGACTGATCGTGCGGCTGCGCCTGCCTGCGGCCCCGGTGCTGCCCTGAGCCACATGGCGAGCGTCACTCGGTGACGTCGGCCTCGTCGTGGCTCTCCACCAGCGCGCGCAGCCGCTGCACCGCGACCGCAAGCTCGTCATGGCGCGGCAGGCCGAGCGCGAGCCGCACGGCGTTGGGGGCATGGGTCGGGGTCATCGCGAACGCCCGCCCCGGCGTCACCGCGACGCCGCGGCGCCCCGCCGCCGCGACGAAGGCGTCGGACGACCAGTGATCCGGCAGCGTCAGCCAGGCGTGATAGGTGCGCGGATCCGCGGCAAGCTGATGACCGGCAAGGCCCGTCGAGACGATGCGCTGGCGCTCACGGGCATCGATGCGCTTCAGCCGCACGATCTCGGCGGCAGTGCCGTCGGCCATCGCACGCGCAGCGACATCGAGCGCGAGCGGCGTCACCGACCAGGTGCCGGCGCGCACCACGGTGGCGAGACGATCCTGCAGCGGCTTCGGCGCGACGATGAAGCCGACCGCGACGCCCGGCGCCAGCCGTTTCGACAGGCTGTCGATGGCAAGGCAGCGCTCCGGCGCCTGCGCGGCGAGCGGCGGATCGTCGGCGAGGAAGCCGTAGACGAGGTCCTCGATGATCACGAGGTTGAGCTTGTCCGCGAGCCGCAGCAACTCCTGGCGGCGCGCCGGCGACATGGTGTGGCCGAGCGGGTTCTGCAGCACCGGCTGGACATAGACCGCCGAGATCGCGCCGCTGCGATGGGCGCGCGCGATGGCGTCGGGCCGCAGGCCTTCGGCGTCGGTCGGGATCGGCACGATGCCGACGCCGAGGCGCGCGGCGATGCTGCGGATCATCGGATAGGTCACGGCCTCGACCGCGAGCCGGCCGCCGACCGGCACCACCGCCGAGATCGCCGCCGCGATCGACTGCCGTCCGCTGCCCGAGAACACGAAGCTGTCGGGGTCGGGCCGCCAGTGCGCGGTGGCGAGAAAGGAAGCTGACACGCCGCGCGCCGTCGTCAGGCGGCGCTGGGTCAGCGGTCCCAGCGCGTCCGCGAGCGCGGCCGCGCGCTGCAGGCCGGCGAGCGACTTCGCCAGCAGCTCGGCCTGCGCCGGCACGGTCGGGAAATTGAATTCGAGATCGATGCGGCCTTCCTGCGGCACGCCGCGGACGATCGACGGCGTGAGGTTGCGGCCGGCGACAAAGGTGCCGCGCCCGACCTCGCCGACCACGAGACCACGGCGCAGCAGCTCGCTGTAGACCCGCCCGGCGGTGGAGGCCGCGATGCCCTTCTCGTAGGCGAAGATGCGCTGCGGCGGCAGCCGCTCGCCCGCCTTCAGCGTGCCTGCGGCGATGGCGTCGGCGACCTCCTCGACGAGGGCGGTGTACTGGCTCTTCGACAATATTGCACCCGGTGCAATGAAAAGATTGCACCGAGATATGTATCGGAGCATTGATGATAGGGCAATCGAAAACCTCGCGCCCTCACTGACAAACCCCGAGACCGACCATGCGCTCCGCTCCATTCCGCACGTCCAAGCCCCTCAGCCTCTGGCACGCGTCGTGGATCCGCAAAGTGCGCGGCTGGATCGAGCTGCCGACATTGTGGCTGGAACGCAACCGCACCCGCCACGACCTGCGCGACCTCAGCGCCGAGCAACTGCGGGATGTCGGCCTGAACGTCGAGCGTGTGCGCACCGAGGCGCACAAGCCGTTCTGGCAGGCGTGAGGCTGTGGGCGCACGGAACTGAACGCGGCTTTCGGCCTCATGGTTCGAGACGCGGCCCTGCGGGCCGCTCCTCACCATGAGGGGAAAGCACTGCGTGCTTGATGCGAGCTCCATTCAGCACCGTAGCCCGGATGAGCGAAGCGACACCCGGGTCAGTGCACGACAATCCCGCATGTCGCCGCGCTCATGCGGGCTACGCGACTACGCACTCGGCACGCAGCTCCATTGAGGCCGCTGCTGCGCGGCGCGCCATCGCATCACTCCTCATCCTGAGGAGCCCGCGCAGCGGGCGTCTCGAAGGATGAGGCCCCAACGCGCGCCTTCGAGCGCGCCTTACGCGCGCTCGGGAAACAGCGCCTTCAATCCCGCCGGTGACGCCGTGGCGACGCCGCGCTCGGTGATGAGGCCGGTGATCAGCCGCGCCGGCGTGACGTCGAACGCCGGATTCGCCGCCGGGCTGCCGTCGGGCGCGATGCGCACGCTGGCGATGGCGCCGTCGGCGTTGCGGCCCTGCACGAAGGTGACCTCGGCGCTGTTGCGCTCTTCGATCGGGATCTCCTTGACGCCGTCATGCACCGTCCAGTCGATGGTCGGCGACGGCAACGCCACGTAAAACGGCACGTCGTTATCCCTGGCGGCGAGCGCCTTCAGGTAGGTGCCGATCTTGTTGCAGACGTCGCCGTTGGCGGTGGTGCGGTCGGAGCCGACGATCACCATGTCGACGTCGCCATGCTGCATCAGATGGCCGCCGGCATTGTCGACGATCAGGGTGTGCGGCACGCCATGGCCGTTGAGCTCCCACGCAGTGAGCTGGGCGCCCTGGTTGCGCGGACGCGTCTCGTCGACATAGACATGCACCGCAATGCCCGCCTCGACCGCGAGATAGATCGGCGCGGTCGCGGTGCCGTAGTCGACGGTGGCGAGCCAGCCGGCGTTGCAGTGGGTCAGAATGTTGACCGGCTCGCCCGGCGCCTTGCGCGCGGCGATCTCGCGGATGATCGCAAGACCATTGAGGCCGATGTTGCGGTTGAGCGCGAGGTCCTCCTCGGCGATCTCGCCGGCGCGGCGGTAGGCGGCGGCGGCGCGCTCACTGACCGGCAGCGGCCGCAGCACACGGCGCATCTCGTCGAGCGCCCAGCGCAGATTGATCGCGGTCGGCCGCGTCTCGTGCAGCTTGTCCCAGGCAGCATCGAGCGCCGCATCGCTGGCATCGCCGCGCATCGCGATCGCCATGCCGTAGGCGGCGGCAACGCCGATCAGCGGCGCGCCGCGCAGCCACATCTCGCTGATCGCGGCGGCGACGTCATCGAGCGTGCGCAAGGTCACCACACGGAACTCGTGCGGCAGCCAGCGCTGATCGATGATGTCGACCGAGTGGCCGTCGTCGTTCAGCCAGATGGTGTGGTAGTGACGATCTCCGACTTTCAAATCACGGTCTCCTTCTCGAGGCGCTGCGCGAGGCCGTGCACCTCGACAAGACTGTGGATATGCCTGCGGTTGACAGCGAGGTGGCGCCCGAACTTGAGTGCGCTGGCTTCGCAGCGGCTGCGCAGCTCGACGTCTCCGATGGTCTCGAAGTCGGCGTTGTGCGCGAGCCCGAGAATGCGGCGATGAATCTCGACGCCGGCGAAGCCGAGCAGGTCGACCCAGATGTCGTGCAGCACATGGTCGAGTGCCTGCTCGGCGCCGAGCGCGTCGTCACGATCCTCGAACAACGCGCGCTGGTAGAGGATGCCGCTGCGCTCGGTGCGCCACAGGTGCGAGAACTCGTCGCGGAACGTCGCCCAGATCTCCTCGACCACGCCCAGCAGGTAGGCCCGCATGGCGTCGCGGCTGCCGTTCGCCTCATGGCCGCGCTGCGAGAAGTAGCTCATCCAGAAGTTCGCCAGCATCATGCCGACGTCGAAGGCGATCGGCCCGTAGAATGCGAACTCGGAATCGATGACGCGGGTGTCCTGCGGCGTCACCATCACCGAGCCGGTGTGGAGGTCGCCATGCAGCAGCGTCTCGGCCCTGGTCGCGAACAGGTGCTTGAGCTTCTGCGCTTCGACCTTGAGGTCGCGGTCGGCGCGCAGCTCGGCGACGAGGCCGTCGAGCTGCGGCGAGGTGTGGTGGTTGAGCTTCGCCTCGTAATAGGGATCGGAGAACACGAGGTTCTCGGTGATGTCGCAGAGCTCGACATTGTCGGCGAACAGCGCGAGGTCTTCCTTGCGCTTGCGCGCCTCCATGGCGAAGTCGGAGCCGCGGAACAGCGTGCGCGCGGCGAACAGGCCGAGGTCACGGCCGATCTTCGGCAGTTGCTGGCCCTCGATCAGGGCGCGCCGCAAAATGATGTGCGGCGACAGGAATTCCATCACGATGATCGCCTGGCCGGCGTCGAAGTGGAAGATCTGCGGCACCATGCCCGGCGCGCGCTCGCCCTCACGCACCAGCGCGTGATACTCGAAGAAGGTCCGCTTGAGCGGCAGCGGCCAGCTCTCGCCGACGAGGCGCACATAAGGCAGCGCCTGCTTGACGATGGCGCTGCCGGCGCCGCCGTCGACGATGAACACCAGATTGAGATTGCCGTCGCCGACTTCGCGCACGCGCCACTGCGTGGTGTCGGCGCCGATCCGGTCCTTCAGGGCCGGCAGGCTGCCGAGCCGCTGCGGCAGGGTGTCGGGCGTCAGGGCCTCGAATGCCTTCGTCTCCCCCATGTCGTTCTCCCCGGATTGTCCTTCGTTGGGTTTGACCTCATGCCGCGACCGCCTCGCCGGCTGTACCGGCGAAGCGTCGCGCCGTTGCGCGGGACGGAGCTCGCGCCGCCATGGCCAGCCGCGACCGCGACGCCATGCGCGAGACGTGAGGATTCCCTTCCAACGAAACGCCGGCACGCAGGCGATTGCCAACGCGCCTCACCTTTGATGTGGCCAATTCTGGCAAATGTCAATCGACTTGACATTTGACGAGGCGACCGCCTAGCATCCTGGCCGCTGGGAGGAACACAATGAACGAGAAGCCCGTGTTCCGGGTCGACGGATTGCGGAAAGCGTTTGGCAGGATCCAGGTCCTCGGGGGCGTGGACCTCGAACTGCATGCGGGGACCGTCACCGCATTGATGGGCGCCAACGGCGCCGGCAAGTCGACGCTGGTGCGGATCGTCAGCGGCGTCTACACGCGCGACGCCGGCCATATCACCCTCGCCAATCAGGACTTCTCACCGGCCTCGCCAGCCGACGCCATCCGTGCCGGCGTCGTCACCGTGCACCAGAACATCAATGACGGCGTGGTCGCTGACCTCGACGTCGCCACCAACCTCACGCTCGACCGCCTGAACGGGCGCGGCTCCCGGCTGCTGTTCAATCCGCGCCGCGTGCGCGAGGACGCGCGCAAGGTCGCCGAGCGCATGGGGCTGACGCTCGACCTCTCCGCCAAGGTCGCGGACCTCGTCCTCGCCGACCGCCAGATGGTGGCGATCGCGCGCGCGATGGCGCACGAGCCCAAGGTGCTGATCCTCGACGAGCCGACCTCGTCGCTGTCGAGCGCGGAAGCCGAACGGCTGTTCCAGGTGGTCGAGCGCCTCAAGGCGCGCGGCGTCGCCATTCTCTATATCTCCCATCGTATGTCGGACATCCGCCGCCTCGCCGACAGCATTGTCAGCCTGCGCGACGGCCGCATCACCGGGCGCTTCGACGGCCCCGATCTCGACTACGAGGGCGCCGTCGACGCCATGCTCGGCAAGACCGTAAGCCGTGGCGGCGTCACCGTGCGCGATGCCGGCGACACCATCTTCCAGGGCGACGGCCTGCAGCTCGGCCCGTCCACCGCGCCATTCACGCTCGCGCTCGGCGACGGCGAGATCGTCGCCATCACCGGCCTTGTCGGCGTCGGCAAGACCGCGCTGGCGGAGACGCTGTTCGGCGCGCGCCAGCCGGCGGGCGGCCGCATGCGGCTCGACGGCAGGGCATACGCGCCGCGCAGCTCCCAGCAGGCGATCACGCGCGGCGTCTATCTCGTCGCCAAGGACCGCGCTGCCAGCGGCATCGTGCCGACCTTCAATCTCTTCGAGAACATGAGTCTGCCGTTCCTGCCGCGGCTGTCGACGCTCGGCGTCACCAGCCGCCGCACTGAGCGCCAGCAGGCACGGGCGCAGATCGCATCGCTCGGCATCGTCTGCCGCAGCGAGCGTGACGAGCTCGACACCCTGTCGGGCGGCAACCAGCAGAAGGTGATGGTGGCGCGCTGGCTGAGCCAACCGGCACGGCTTTTGATCCTCGACGAGCCATTCCAGGGCGTCGACATCGCCGCGCGCCGCGACATCGCCGGCAAGCTGCGGGCGTCGGCCGAGGGCCGCGCCACGCTGGTGTTCCTCACCGAACTCGACGAAGCCTTCGAGATCGCCGACCGCATCCTGGTGATGTCGGAGCAGACGATCGTCGGCGAGCACCGCAATGCGGAAATCAATGTGGACAAGTTGCTGGCCGAGATCGCCGGCCGGCATGGAACGATGACCTGAATGACGACACAAGACACCAAGACCGCTGGCGCCGAGCCCGCGAAAATCGTGCCGCCCCTCGCCGCCGCCGGCTTCAACCTGCGTGATGCGGCGATCCGCTACGGCTTCCTGCTGCTGCTCGCCGGCCTTATCGTCTACTTCTCTGTCAAGACCAACGGCTTCGCCTCGCCGCAGAGCGCCGTGTTCATCCTGCAGTCGGTGTCGATCACCGGCATCCTCGCCCTCGGCGTCACCGCGACGCTGGTCGTCGGCGGCTTCGACCTGTCGATCGGCTCGGTCGCCACCACCGCGATGATGGCGTCGTCCTATGTCATGGTCATTCTCGGCGGCGACGCCCTGACCGCCACCATGGTGTGTCTCGCCATTGGCATCCTGATCGGCCTGATCAACGGCTTTCTCATCGTCTACACCCGCGTGCCGGATCTGCTGGCGACGCTCGGCATGATGTTCCTGCTGCTCGGCCTGCAGCGCATCCCGACCGAGGGGCGCTCGATCGCCACCGGCATGACCCTGCCGGACGGCAGCGTCGCCACCGGCACCTTCAGCCCCGCCTTCCTCGCCCTCGGCCGCCAGCGGCTCGACTTCATCCTGCCGAATCTCGTGCCAGTGTCGGTGGTGGTGCTGCTCGCGCTCGCGGTGCTGATCTGGTTCTTCCTCGAATACACCCGCTTCGGCCGCATGATGTACGCGGTCGGCTCCAACGAGCGCGCCGCCGAACTCGCCGGCGCGCCGGTCAAGGCCTACAAGATCTTCGCTTACGTCATCTCGGCGGTGTTCGCCTCGATCGGTGGCATTCTCCTTGCCGCCCGCCTCGGCCGCGGCGACATCGCCTCCGGCAACAACCTGCTGCTCGACGCGGTCGCCGCCGCGCTGATCGGCTTCGCCGTGCTCGGCGCCGCCAAGCCCAACGCGCTCGGCACCGCCGTCGGCGCGCTGTTCGTCGGCGTGCTCTTGCAGGGCCTCACCATGATGAACGCGCCCTACTACACCCAGGACTTCATCAAGGGCGCGGTGCTGGTGATCGCGCTCGTCTTCACTTTCTCGCTGTCGCGCCGTCGCCGTTAGGGCGGCGCGTCCTTTTTCCAACCAACGACGATCCAAACTTTTTGTGGAGGAGACAAGAATGCAGACGACACGCAGGACACTCGGCCGGCTCGCGCTCGGCCTGATCGGCGCCACGGCCCTCGCCACCGGCGCCTTCGCCGACGGCGCGCCGAAGCCGTTCGACAATCCCGGCAAGGTCAAGATCGCGCTGGTGCGCTATCTCTCGACCGGCGACTTCTTCCAGTCCTATCTCTCCGGCGTCGAGGCGCAGGCCAAGGCGCTCGGCGTCGACCTGCGCGTGTTCGACAGCCGCCAGGACGCGGCCCTGCAGGCCGACATGGTCGACCAGGCGATCGCGCTCGGCGTCAACGGCATCATCATCCAGCACGGCCTGACCGAGTCGATGAAGGAAGCCGCCGCCCGCGCCGTCAAGGCCGGCATCAAGGTCGTCGCCTTTGACGTCAATGTCGACAACAAGGACATCCCGCAGATCGAGCAGTCCGACCGCGACCTCGCCCGCCTTGCCCTCGAGCAGGCGATCAAGGACAACGGCGAGAGCTTCAAGGCGGGCTATGTCTACGTCGCAGGGATCGCGCCGCTCGACCGTCGCAACGAGACCTGGGTCGGCGTCAAGAAGAAGTATCCGGGCATCAAGGAAGCGGCGATGTTCGGCACCATGGACAACCCGATCGCCAACTCCGTCGCCAACCAGGCGCGCTCGGTGCTGACCGCCAACCCGGACATCACCGTGATGTTCGCGCCCTATGACGAGTTCGCCAAGGGCGTGAAGATCGCCGTCGACGAGGCCGGCCTCTCCACCAAGATCAAGATCTACTCGGCCGACATCTCGACCTCGGACATCGCTGCGATGCGCGAGCCGAACAGCGCCTGGGCTGCGACCGCCGCGACCAACCCGGCCGTCGTCGGCCAGGTCTCGGTGCGCGCCCTCGCCATGCTGCTCGCCGGGCAGGACCCCGGGCACAATGTCGTGGTGCCGCCGACCCTGATCACCCAGGCCCAGCTCAAGAGCGCCGACATCAAGAACATGGAAGAACTCGCGGTGAAGCTGCCGCAGTTCGCCCATGCCGACGTCGCCGTGCCAGCCTGGATCCCGCTGCCGAGCAAGAAGTGAGCGCTGACGCGCTCGACACGCGATCACGCACTTGATTGCTGATCGCGCGCTCTCGGATCGATCAAGCAGAAGGGCGGCCCCATGGGCCGCCCTTTTTGTTTGATCGATGCGTCTCACTTCTGACAGGCGTCATGCGCGGGCTTGACCCGCGCATCCAGCTTTCTCACCGTGCAATGCAAGCTCTTGAAACTGGATCACCGGGTCTCGGCGCTGTCGCGCCGGCCCGGTGATGACGCAGAATACGTAGGCAGCACCTTCTCCCCTCATGGTGAGGAGGCGCGTCAGCGCCGTCTCGAACCATGAGGCCCGTGCCTCGGCCTCATCCTTCGAGATGCCCGCGATGCGGGCTCCTCAGGATGAGGCCGAGTGCGAGGCACGGCTGTTGTTGGCCATGCCGCGCCCCTCGCAACCTCCGCAACGTTACCGCAGCGCTGCGGCGATGTTGCCGCCGTCGACGGTGGTGACGTCGGCGGTGGTGCGCTCGGCCAGCGCATGGTGCAGGAAGGCCTGCGCCACGTCGTCGGCGGTGACTTCCTGGCCCAGCAGGTTGCCGGACATGTAGTCCTTCTCCGACAGGCCGCGCGCCGCGGAGCGGCTGGCGATCATGTCGTTGCTGAGCAGCCCCGAGCGAATGCGATCGGCGTTGACGGCGTTGACGCGGATGCCATCGCTGCCGTGCTCGAGCGCATACTGGCGCGACAGGAACAGCGTCGCCGCCTTGGGCAGGCCGTAGGCGCCGAACCTGGCGCCGGGGTTGACCGCCTGCTTGCTGGCGTTGAACAGCAGCGCGCCGCCGGTGCCCTGCGCCTTCATCACCCGCACCGCGTTCTGCGCCACATGCTGATGGGCGAAGAAGTTGAGCTCGAAGCTCTTGCGCAGCAGGGCGTCGTCGAGGGTCGCGATCGCGCCTTCCCAGGCCGCACCGGCATTCGACACCACGATGTCGACACCGCCGAAGGTCTTGACCGCGGCATCGAACGCCGCTCGCACCGACGCCGGATCGGTGACGTCGCAGGCGACGCCGATGGCGTTGTTGCCGACGCTCTTCGCGACGTCAGCCGCCTTGGCGCCGTCGAGATCGACCACGACGACATGAGCGCCCTCGCGCGCAAACGCTTTCGCGGTGGCAGCGCCGATGGCGCCGGCGCCGCCGGTGACCAGCGCCACCTGCCCGGTGAGGGGCTTGGGCTTGGCGCCGGCGAGCTTGGCCTGCTCCAGCGACCAGTACTCCAGCGAGAACAGGTCGGCACGGCTGAGCGGCTGGAAGCGGCCGACGGCTTCGGCGTCGCGCGCCGCCTCGATCAGCATCTCGCCGACGTCGGCGGCGATCTTCGCATCCTTCAGCGTCCGGCCATGACCGAACATGCCGAGGCCCGGCACCAGCGTCAGGCGCGGCATCGGGTCGAGCATGGTGCGCTTGATGTCGTCGTTGGCATCGTTGTCGTTGAAGTACGCCGTATAGGCCTTGACGTAGGCCGCGGTGCGCTCGTCGATGATCTTGCGGAAATCGCCGAGCTTGTCGGCCTCCGGCGCCGGCAGGATCATCGGCCCGGTCTTGATGCGGATCGACAGATCCGGCGTCGACACGCCGCGGGCAAGGATATCCTCGGCCTGCGCGGAATTGACGAACTCCAGCACCTGCGGCGAGGTGCGGAATTCGCTCACCATACGGTCGAAACGGCCTTCGCCGCGATCCACCGCGACGGCGCCGCGCAGCATCGAGGCGATCTCCTCGGGCTTGGCAAGCTTGCCCGGCAGCGTGACGGGCGTCAGCGGGCTGCGGCGCGTGCGCACATGCTCCTCCGCCAGCGTGACGTAATGGATCATGCGGCCATAGGCTTCCTTGGCGGTGTCGCCGAAGGTGAAGATGCCGTGCTTGTCGAGGATCAGGCCCTCGACGCTCGGATCCTGCTCGTAGATCTCCGCCGCGGCCTTGGCGAGGTCGAAGCCCGGCATGATGTAGGGCACGAAGCCCATCTTCGGGCCGAACACGGCGTCGGCGATCGGCCTGGTGTCGGGCTGGTCGGCAATCGCAAGGATCGCGGTCGAATGGGTGTGGTCGACGAACTTGTGCGGGAGGAACGCGTGCAACAGCGTTTCGACCGACGGATTGGGCGAGGACGGATCGATGAGGTTGGCGCGCTGCAGCGCCACCATGTCCTCGTCCGACAGGCGGTCGAGCTTGCGCGCTTTCAACAGCGCGCCGAGCTTCACCGCGGGCAGGCCCTGCGGCTCGATGATGCCCATGTCCCAGCCGCTGCCCTTGACGCACAGCACATCCCAGCTGTCGCCAACGAGATCCGTGACCGTGGTCTTCAGCGAGGTATTGCCGCCGCCATGCAGCACGAGGCGCGGATCGCCACCGAGCAGCCGCGTGGTGTAGACCCGCAGCGCGAGATCGCGGCTGACACCCTTCTTGGCATATTGCGCGACGATGGCCTCCGCATCGCTGTCGCGCCAGAGATTCTCCATACCCTTCACTCCTTGAGCATCAATGGCGGCGGAACACGCTCCACCGCCTCATTCATCCAGATGGTTCGATGTCACGCCGCCGGTCGCGTCAGTCCTTCCGCGCGCCAGCGCTCGAGCAGCCGCCGCGCCAGCGCGGCAGTGACGATCAAATGCGAAGCGAAGCCGCCCTTGAGCGCGGCGGTCAGCGCCTCGAACTTCTCCTCCTGCTGCACCACCAGCATGCGGCGCGGAATCGCCCGCAGCGAGGCGAGATCGGCGGAGATGCAGCGGCGGTTGTGGTCGCAGTCGAGCAGCTGGCCGTCGGCGTCGATGAGCTGGCCGGCGATGACGCCGGCGGCGCCCACCTCGCCCATCGCCAGCATCTCGGCGGCCGTGAGCGCGCCGCACATCACGAGATGGCTGTCGGCCTCGATGCCACCGACCGAGTACAGCGCGAGCGCGCAGTCGGCGATGGTCGCGAGCTGCTCCTGGATCACCGGCTCGCGGCGCAGCTCGTCGGCGAGGCGCTGCGAGCTCAGCACCAGCGGCGCATAGAAGTTCATGCCCTTGGCGTTGAGACGCCGGGCGATTTCGGTGGTGCACTGGTCCGGACGGTAGGCATAGGGCGCGCCGAGATTGCCGCACAGCTGCACCACGGTGACGTCCTGCAGGTCGGCAAACGGCATGACGTCGGCGATCTGGTAGACGGTGTTGCCCCAGGCGATGCCGATGCGGTCGCCGGTCTTGATCAGTTCGAGGAACACAGCTGCGGCGAGCACCGGCATGTCGGCTGAGGGGTCGCGCGCCTTCTTGTCGTCCGGCACCACCCACACCGCGTCGAGGCCGACGGCGTCCTCGAGCTCGCGCGCCAGCACGTCGTCGGCGAACAGCTGGGTCGAGGTGGAGATGTTGACGATGCCCGTCTCGCGGGCGCGGCGCAGATACATCGCCACCGAGGCGCGCGAGATGTCGAGGTGCTTGGCCACCTCGTCCTGCCGCAGACCATGCATATAATAGAGCCAGGCGGCCTTGTGCATGATCCGGTCGGTCGCGCGGATGGCCATGGTCTCCCTTCCCTGTGTGCTTTTAGACATTATTCACGCGAGTTGACAAAAGTCAATTCCACGTCACGCGACGGAAATAAATCAAATAAATCAATTAAATAAGAATTGGATCGCAATGCCCCAGCGGGTCATGCGGCATCGCCGGACGCTTCGAGCGGCGTCGAAGCACCCGCGCGCCAGCCCCTGCTACGCCTCCTGCCGTCGCCGCGGTCACAGCGTCCGCGGCACGCCCCAACCGAGACAGGAGATCCGACATGACCAGAGATACGCAGGACGGCTTCGTGGTGACCGCGCTCTGGGAGGCCAAGCCCGGCGAGGAAGCGGCGATCGCCGACATCCTCGCCCGCTTCGTGCCGCAGATGCGCAGCGAGCCCGGCACGCTGAGCGTCACCGTGCATCGCGCCCGCGCGACACCCGCCCGCTACTTCCTCTACGAGGTGTTCCGCGACGAGGCCGCCTATGCCGAGCACCAGCAGACGCCGCACTTCAAGCAGCTCATCGTCGAGCAGGCGCTGCCGCGGCTCGCGACCCGTGAGCGCACCCAATACGAAGTGCTCTGACGCCAAGACAGCCGCCCCACGGTCTCGGCGGGAACGATGGACGGCTGCCGGCTTGGCTGCTAAGACCAATTTATGTCCAAAGCTGCCAAGCCTCGCTCTGTCGTCTTCGTGCTCTATGACGGCGTCCAGCTGCTCGATGTCGCCGGCGCGGCGGAGGTGTTTGCGCTGGCCGGCCAGCTCTCGGGCCAGCCGGCCTATGAGCTGTCTTTCGTCAGCGCGCGGGGGCTGGTGACGTCATCCGCCGGGCTGCCGCTCGGCGGCGCGCCGCTCGACGCGGCCCCCAAAACGATCCACACCCTGGTGATCCCCGGCGCGACCGAGGCGCCGCTGCGCGCGGCGCTACGCGACCGCGCACTGATGGGCTGGATCGCGCGCGCGACCCGCCGCAGCACCCGCGTCGTCTCGGTATGCTCGGGCGCGTTCATGCTCGGCGCGCTCGGCCTGCTCGCCGGCCGCCGCGCCACCACCCACTGGCTGGCGCTCGACCAAATGGCGCGCGCGTTCCCCGACACGACGGTGGAGCGCGAGGCGCTGTTCGTCGAGGACGGCCATGTCTGGACCTCGGCCGGCGTCACCACCGGCATCGACCTCGCGATGGCGATCGTCGGCCGCGATCTCGGTGCCGACGTGCCGCTCGCCATCGCGCGCATGCTGGTGCTGCACCTGGTGCGGCCGGGCGGCCAGTCGCAATTCTCGACGCCGCTGTCGCTGCAGGCCCGGCCGGGCCCCGACCTCGGCCGCTTGATCCCGTGGCTGGAGACGCGCCTCGACGACGACGTCAGCGTCGCGGCGATGGCGGACGCCATGGGCATGAGCGAGCGCACGTTCCACCGCCGCTGCCGCGACGTGTTTGGCCTCGCGCCCGGCAAGCTGCTCGCCGAGCTCCGCCTCGACCGCGCCCGCACGCTGCTCGGCGACGACGCCATTCCCGTGAGCACGGTGGCGGCGCGCGCCGGCTTCTCCGACGCCACCGCATTCAGCAAGGCGTTCGCCAAGCGCTATGGCGCCTCGCCCTCGAGCTATCGCCGCGCGTTCGCACAGGCGGCACAAAACGCCTGACACGCTGGCAGCAATGGCCATGTATTTGTCATGGTCCGTGGCGGACCCCGCCTTCATCATCCCTGCATCACATGGCGCATAGCGGCTGCGCGCAAGGGAGACCCCGATGAAGTTCGCATTCCTGCTCTATGATGGCATGACCGCCCTCGATCTGATCGGTCCGCACGAGATCCTGAGCCGGCTGCCCGGCGTCGAGGCGGTGCGGGTGGCGAAGCATGCGGGCCCGATCCACACCGACACCAGCATGACACTGACCGCGGACGCCGGCTTCACCGATGTGAGGCGTGCCGACCTCCTGCTGGTGCCCGGTGCCGGCAATGCCACCGCGATGCAGGACGATCCGGCAACGCTCGACTGGGTGCGCCGCATCGACACCACCACGCGCTTCACCACGTCGGTATGCACCGGCAGCCTCATTCTCGGCGCCGCCGGACTGCTGCAGGGGGTGCGCGCCACCTCGCACTGGGCAGCGCTCGATCGCTTGACCGCATTCGGCGCGACGCCGGTCAGCGCGCGTATGGTCGAGGACGGCAAGATCGTTACCGGAGCCGGGGTCGCCGCCGGCATCGACATGGCGCTGGCGCTCGCGGCGCGGATCTCCGGCGAGCGCGTGGCGCGCACGCTGCAGCTCGCGATCGAGTACGATCCCGATCCGCCGTTCGACAGCGGCCATCCTGCGAAGGCCGACCCGGCGCACGTGACGGCCTTGCGCGCCCTGATGTCGGCCGCGTTCGTCCCACCGCCGCTTGCGACCGCCGCGGACGCGTAACCGCGGACCTCAGCGCGCCGCCGCGGCCTGCGCTTGCGCGGCGCCAGACCGCAGATAGAACACGATCAGCCACACCGCATAGCCTGCGATCATCACCGTCTGGATCCAGTAGGCCGTGGTCGGCGCGCCGTTCAACACGCTGCGCAGCGCATCGGAGATGTTCACTGCAGACAGGCCAAGCACCGTGACAGAGATCGCGACCAGTGCCGCCGGCACGGTCGGCCGGTGCTGCGCTGCCGCATAGAACAGGCAGGCGTAGGTGAAGGCGCAGAACGAAATGATCTTGTCCTGATAGGCGTAGAACGGCACGTCGTAGTAGACGAACAGCACGGGCACCTTGAAGCCGGTGAAATGCGCCACCGCCATGCAGCAGAAATAGACGACGCCCGCCAGCAGCGAAACGTTCAGGATTCTGTCGTTGAGCGTCATGAGTACGATCCTCGTCGCAGTCCGAAAAACGGATCGGCATGATCGCGCCCGGCGCCAGACACGCCAGTGGCGAAAGCGACAAAGATCAGGTCATATGTGACACATGCGCACAAAGACTCCGATCCGCATCGCCCTTGTCGCCTATCCCGGCGTGACGCTGTCCGCGCTGCATGGCCTCTCCGACATGATCGCCAAGGCCGACGAACTGGGACGGGCCGCGGGTGCCCCGGAGCTGATGGCCGTGCAGCTCGCCTCCGAGCAAGTCGGCGCCGAAACCTTCGCGGCACTCGACGCCGTGGTGCTGCCGCCGAGCGCGGTGAACGGCGACCCGCCTGCGGATGCAACGCTGCTCGACTGGCTGCGCGCCCAGCACCGCGCGGGTGCAGTGATCGCCTCAGTGTGCGTCGGCGCTTTCGTGCTCGCACGCACCGGGCTGCTCGACGGCCGCCGTGCCACCACCCACTGGGCGCTCGGTGAGCAGCTTGCGGCGCTGTGTCCGCGTGCCCGGATCGAGACCGAGCGGCTGCTGATCGACGACGGCGACATCGTCACCGCGGCCGGCCTGCTGGCCTGGGTCGATCTCGGCCTGCACCTGATCGAGCGCTTTCTCAGCCCCGCGATCATGCTCGACGTCGCGCGCCACTTCCTGGCCGATCCGCGCGGCCGCGAGCAGCGCTTCTACAGCCCGTTCGCGCCACGGCTGAACCATGGCGACGCTGCGGTGCTGAAAGCGCAGCACTGGCTGCACGGCGCCTTCGCCGGCCGGGTCAGTGTTGCGGAAATGGCCGCGCAGGCCGGCCTTGGCGGCCGCACCTTCCTGCGCCGGTTCCAGAGCGCCACCGGGTTGCGGCCGACCATCTATCTGCAGCAGTTGCGCGTGAGCAAGGCACGCGAACTGCTGGAACTGTCGCGGCAACCGCTGAGCCAGGTCGCCTGGCAGACCGGCTACGAGGACGCCGCCGCCTTCCGCAAGGTGTTCCAGCGCGCACTCGGGCTGACGCCCGGCGAATATCGCCGCCGCTTCGGGATCGCAGCCTGAGCACGACGCATTCGCCGCGCGGCGCTGCCCTTTTCGTCACCGGTCAGCCATGGGGAGCCCGACATGGGAACCCCGGATGGCCCCGGCGGCGGCTGTTAAAACTTCTGCAACCATAGTCCGCCAAGGTGCCAGCCGAGAGGCTATGATGAGAACCTGGGCCGGCTATTCCGTTGCCGCAGCACTGCTGCTGGGCCTGCCCCTTGCGTTGTTCGCAACCGGTCAGGCCGAGAACCCCGCCGCCGTACGCGCGAGCTACCGCCGTCCGGCCGCGATCCCGTTTCCCGACAGCAACCCCTTCAGCAACGCCAAGCACGCGCTCGGTGAAAAGCTGTTCTTCGATCCGCAGCTGTCGGGCTCGAAGACGATCTCCTGCGCAACCTGCCATGATCCGGCGCGCGCCTGGAGCGACAACCTCCCGCATGCGGTCGGCGTCAAGGAGATGGCGCTACGCTCGCCCACCCTGATCGACGTCGCCTTCACCGAGCCGCTCGGCTGGGACGGCAAATTCGCCGATCTGGAATCGGTCACGTTCGGTCCGCTGAGCAGCGCGGCCAACATGGACATCACCGAACAGGAACTGATCAAGCGCCTCACGACAGCACCGGGCTATGCCGATGCCTTCACGCGGGCGTATGGCGACGCCAAGGTGACGCGGCCGCGGATCGAGCAGGCGCTCGCCACCTTCGAGCGCACCATCACGGCAGGTGAAGCGCCGTTCGACCGCTGGATCATGGGGGATGAAAGCGCCATCGGCGCGCAGGCCAAGCGCGGCTTCGCGCTGTTCAACGGCAAGGCGCACTGCGCGGCGTGCCACAACGGCCCGTCCTTCACCGACGGTTCGTTCCACGACATCGGCACCGCCGAGGGCGACGACATTGGACGCGGACAGATATTCCCGACCTCGGTCAAGCTGCGCTATGCGTTCAAGACGCCGACGCTGCGCGACGCCGCGAAGCGGCCGCCCTACATGCACAACGGCTCGGCCGCGACACTGCAGCAGGTCATCGATCTCTATGACAAGGGTGGCATCGACCGTCCCAGCCGGTCGCCGGAGATCAGGCCGCTCGGTCTGACGCCGGATGAGAAGGCCGATCTGATTGCCTTCCTGCAGACGCTTTCCGGCGCGCCTGCGACACCGAACGCACCGCCGCCGCTGCGCTGACGGCCGTCGAAGCGGCCGATCGCGCGACGCGCCGTTCAGGGCATGTGCGGCAGGATCGCACCGATGCCGCCGAACCCCGCAATCAGCAGCCAGCCCATGCAGCCGACAACGGCATCCGAGCGCATGGCCTGCGCAAGGCGCGCAGCCGCAGCGTTACGACAATTCTTTGCAATGTTGATGATCTCGACCATCGGCCTGCTCCACAATGACGGAGCCTGACTACGTGATGCGCATTCAGGACCGATGAGTCCGATCGCTAAAATTCGAGACATCCATCATTGAGCGCTGCGCGAGCGCCCGGCGCGCTCGGTGAAATGATACCGCAAGCGACACGTTCCTTGATCTCCAGCCGCTTTGCGCCAGCACGATTGCACCGCGGTATCTGCTTGCGACAGCAGATTTTTCGCACGTCGCCAAGTGGTGGCCAGCATTAACCACAAAACCACACCATGAAACTCAACGATCGAAAGTTAAATCAAATCCAGTTATAATTAATCGAAAATAAACGCTGTGGTTGAAGTTTAATGACGAGTGATAATTCACTAACTGTTAACCATGGCGCGCGACGGGTCGGATTCAAATTCAGCACGGGGCCATCGCTCGCAAGGCTGGTTCTGACCGCGCTATTCTGCGTCGCCGGGATGCGCACAGCCGACGCCCATGTGAAATGGTTCTGCGCCTACGACGTCGCCGGGCAACCGCGCGGGCTGGAAAACGTCCTTTGTCAGGACTTCGAGCTGCTGCTCGGCATCGCGCTGTTCTGGCTGCTGATGGGATGCCTGGTCGAGCGGAGCTTCATCGGTGACGCGATGACCCGCGCCCTCAACGCGGCGACCCACCGCATCATGCTCAACACCGAACTGATCGTCCGCGCGGTGTGCGGCTTCTTCCTGATTTCCATTTGGGCGACCGGCGGTATCATCCTAACCCCCGAGCTGAAGACGACGTCGACCATCGTTCCGACCATCCAGCTCCTCACCGCGGCGGGGCTGCTGTGGCGGCGCACGATGCCGCTGTCCGCGCTCGGGATCGTGGTGCTGTTCGGCATCGCCGTGCACGACTACGGCGCCTTCCACCTCGCCGACTACCCGATCTTCCTCGGCGTCGCCGCCTACCTCGCCCTCACCGGGTTGCAGAAGGACCTGTTCGGGGTGCGGCCGCTGGACGTGGTGCGGATCGCGACCGGCATCACGCTGATGTGGGCCTCGATCGAGAAGTGGGCCTATCCGGAGTGGAGCTTCCCGATCTTCATCGAGCATCCGGCACTCACTTTCGGCTTCAGCGCCGAATTCTACATGCGCGCCGCGGGCATGGTCGAGTTCGTGCTGGCCTTCGCGCTGATCTGGACGCCGCTGGTGCGCCGCGTCGCGGCCATCATCCTGGCCGGCATGTTCATCAGCGCGTGCTTCGAGTTCGGCAAGCTCGACACCATCGGCCATTCGGCGATCATCGCGGTGCTGTTCGCGATCATGGCCGACGACCGCGTCCAGGTCGGCGACCGCCGCCATCCGATCCTGGCGCCGCTCAGCATGAGCGCGGCGCTGGTGGCGACCCTGCTGGTCTACTATGTCGGGCACGCCGCGCTGTTCAGCACGGCCGTGCTGTAGCGCCCCCGGCGCGCGCCGACGACGACCGCCGCCGTCACTTGACGTGAACGAGCAACTTCATCTTGGGATGGATCGCGCACAGCACGGTGAAATCGCCGACCGCCGTGAACGTGACATCAAATTTGCTGCCCGGCTGCTGATCACCGGAATCGAACTTGAATGCGCTGGCGTTCAAATAGATGTGATGGAGCAGGTCGCCGTCATCGTTAACGAACTGTAAAGTTTCGCCGCGCTGGATCGCGACCTCGCCCGGCTTGAATTCCCGGTTCTTCTGCGAAATGACGTGGGGCGCGGCGCCGATGGCGACGCCGGCCAGCAGCCCCGCGGCCGTCACCACGGCGAGGTGAATGCCCGTCGTTTTGCCGAGCTGAAGCCGCCGCGCCCATTGCCGCATCATTCACCCTCTCTCACGGTCAATCCTGCACGCGCGAGACGTTGCGGCCCTGCGCACGGGTCGTGGAACTATACCGAAAGCGGGTAAGAAAGCCTTAACGATCACGCAATCGATCGCAGCAATTAACAACGGCAATTTAAGAGAAAGCCGCCACATTACCGCCGCGCGTAAGTGCCGGGCATTATCCGGCGGCGCCCAGGTCAAGATGTTAATGTAAAGTAGCTGAATGCGTTCGCCGATTGTCGATAGAGCAGATGGTAGCGCCGCCGCTCGCCTGACGGGCCGCTGGCTGCCGCGTCTCGTCACGACGTTCAGCACCATTCGCAGCCAGATCCTGATCGCCTGCCTTGCGATGTGCATCATCACCGCGGTGATGGGAACCTACGCGACGCTTGGCATCCGCCATGCCGGCGAGCTGGTGGCCAAGACGTTCGACGAATCGCTGATGTCGATCAACTATGCCCGCGCCGCGGCGGCCGACTTTTCCGCCATGCGCGCCGCCTTCGCGCGCAGCCTGGCGACCGACGACCCGGCGGTCCGCAAGGCGCTCAACGAAGAGATCGCCTCGCTCGCCAAAACCCTCACCGAGGACCTGTCGATCGCCGCCGAGCGCTCGCAGTCCGCCCGTGCCGCCGCCGCCGCCCGCAAGGCGCAGGATGCCGCGACCGCCTGGGAGAAGCTGCACCTCAAGGCGCTCGGCGGCCCCGAGGCCGCAAGCGGTGGCGCCGTCCTGATCAGCGACGTCGACCAGTATTCCAAGATCGTCGATCAGGAAGTCGAGCTGCTGGTCAACTACACCGCGGGCGACGGCTTCCTGTTTCGCCAGCGCGCGCTCGCCGCCATCGACAAGGAGCTGCGCCTCAATCTCGCCGGCCTCGCCACCGCGCTGCTGCTGTCCGGCCTGATCGCCTGGCTGCTGTCGCGCCGGATCATCCGGCCGGTCGCTGTGGCCTCCGCAGCCGCCCGCGGCATCGCCGATGGCGATCTCGAAACCCGCATTCCCGCCGGCGGCAACGACGAGCTGGGAATGCTGCTCAAGGCCATGGGCGTGATGCGCGACAACATCCGCGCCATGATGGAGCGGGAGATCGCCCAGCGGCGCTCCGCCCAGGCCCGCCTTGCCGATGCCCTCGAGAGCTCCCGTGAAGGCGTCGTGATGCTCGACGCGGACGGCAAGATCGCACTCGCCAACGCCCAGGCCTGCGAGTTCATCGACGGCTCACCGCAGCTGCTGTATCCGGAGCTGCTGTCGCCCGAGCAGACCCCGGACACCGCACCGAGCAGCGCCGACGCCGAGACCGCGAGCGAGGCCCGGCTGCCGGACGGGCGCTGGCTGCGCGTCAGCCGCAGCACCACCCAGGAAGGCGGCTCGATCATCGTCTACGGCGACATCACCGCGCTGAAGCAGCAGGAAGCCCAGCTGCACGCCACCAACCTGCGGCTCGACGCGGCGCTGGAGAACATGTCGCAGGGGCTGTGCCTGTACGACCGCGAGGCGCGGCTGCAGGTGGTCAATCGCCGCTTCTGTGAGATTTTCGGCCTCGATCTCGCCCGGGTTCGATCAGGCATGACATTCGCCGAGGTGCTCGATCTCAGCGTCACCGCCGGCAACCATGCCGACCAGAGCGCCGAGGACCTGCTCGCGGACCACCAGCGCATCGTGCAGAACGAGGCAGGCAGCTACTTCCTGCAGCTCAGCGACGAACGCATCGTCGCGGTCACCTACCGGCCGACGGCCGATGGCGGCTGGCTGATCACCTATGAGGACGTCACGGAACAGCGCAAGGCGGAATCCCAGATCGCCTTCATGGCCCGCCACGATGCCCTGACCAAGCTGCCCAACCGTTCGATGCTCGCCGAGCGCATCGAGCAGGCGATCGCCCAGGCCGGGCGCGGCTCGAACTTCGCGGTGTTCTGCCTCGACCTCGACAACTTCAAGCAGGTCAACGACACGCTGGGACATCCGGTGGGCGACGAGTTGCTATGCGCCGTCGCCGACCGGCTGCGCGCCTGCGTCCGCGAGGTCGACACCGTCGCCCGCCTCGGCGGCGACGAGTTCGCCATCATCCAGTCCGGCATCGAGGCGCCCGAGGATGCGGCGCGCCTCGCCCGCCGCATCGTCGAATGCGTCGGCCAGCCCTACGAGTTCGGCGAGCAGCGCATCGTGATCGGCTGCAGCGCCGGCATCTCGCTGGCGCCGGGCGACGGCACCTATGGCGAGAAGCTGCTGAAGAACGCCGACGTCGCGCTGTACCGCGCCAAGACCGACGGCCGTGGCACCTGGCGTTTCTTCGAGCCGGAGATGGACGCCATCCTGCAGGAGCGGCGCGCCATTGAGCTCGACCTGCGCGAGGCGATGGAGCGCGACCAGTTCGAGCTGTTCTACCAGCCGCTGTACGATCTCAGCCTCAACGAGATCTGCGGCTTCGAAGCGCTGCTGCGCTGGCGTCATCCCGTCCGCGGCCTGGTCTCGCCGGATCAGTTCATCCCGATCGCCGAGGAAATCGGACTGATCATCCCGCTCGGCGAGTGGGCGCTGCTGCATGCCTGCGAACAGGCGGTGACCTGGCCGAACGAGCTCAAGGTCGCCGTCAACATCTCCGCGGTCCAGTTCCGCAGCCCGCGCCTGATCGAGGCCGTTGCCGATGCGCTGGCCATCTCCCGCTTGCCGGCGCGCCGGCTCGAGCTCGAAATCACCGAGTCGGTGCTGCTCGCCAACAGCGCCGAGACGCTGGCGACGCTGCACGAGCTGCGCGCGCTGGGGCCGCGCATCGCGCTCGACGACTTCGGCACCGGCTATTCGTCACTGAGCTACCTGCGCAGCTTCCCGTTCGACAAGCTGAAGATCGACCGTTCCTTCGTCAAGGACGCCACCACGACGGATGGATCGGACCTCATCGTGCGGGCCATCATCAGCCTCGGCAAGAGCCTCGGCATGCGCACCACGGCCGAAGGCGTGGAGACGGTCGAGCAGTTGAACCGGATGCGCGCCGAGGGCTGCAGCGAAGCCCAGGGCTTCCTGTTCAGTCCGCCGGTGCCGGCCACCGAGCTCGCGTCGGTGATCATGGCGTGGCACAGCGGCCCGCGCAGCCGCACCGTCACACGGATCAAGGTCTCCTGAGGCCACGCACGGTCACTCCTCGCGCAGCGACTTGGTCATGAAGATGCGGCTGGTGCCGGGCGGATCGCAGGCGATCTCACCGAACCGCCGCCAGCCATGGCGGGCATAGAAGTCCGGCGCCTGGAAGCTGATGGTGTAGAGGACGGCGGCACGACAACCACGCCGGCGCCCCTCGTCCTCGAACCGGCGCAACACCTCGGCGCCGATGCCGCGGCCGCGCAGCACATTGGGCAGGAACAGCAGGTCGAGAAACAGCAGCCCGAACGACGATCGCCCCGTGGCGCCGCCGGCAGGCTGCCCCGAGACCGGATCACGCACCACGACCGCGAGTGCGCGCTGGTCGCCATAGCCGGCCGCCGCGGCGTTGAAGCGTGCAAGACCGCCGCCGATCGCCTGCATGGCGGCGGCATCGACGACGACAGAGACCTCAATGACCGGATTCATGCCGCCGCTCCCGCCGGGATCAAGCGATGGCGAGGATTGCGCGGGCGCGGCCGCAGCGCAAGGCTGCGAAATGCCGGCGCCCGGCTGTGCGGCGCTCAGCGCGCCAGGCAGTCGCGGCAGATCACGAGATGCTGCCTGAGCTCCTGCTCCGCGGCATCGGCCTCGCTCTGCTGCTGCGCATAGGCGTCGATCGGGTTCGACCGCCCCGCCGCCGTGGCGGGCGCGACGGCATTGAGCGGGCCAAGCACGATCTCGTGGCGCGGGCGGCGCGGCCGCTTGACCGGCTGCGGCGTCTCCGACGGACGCGACCCGGCGCCGTCCCAGGCGATCTGCACGCCCACGGGTGACGGCGCGGTGCACAGGCCCGAGGTACAGCAACCACCAAGCGCCAGCGCCACGACGCCCAGCGCCGCCCATTTCACCACGGCCATCGGACCACTCATCACCACGCCGCCTGTCGCTACACTGGAAGCGGCCTCACGCGCGACAGCCATGGTGTTACGGCCAACTGGTTAAGAACAGGGTAAATGCCCTGTTCACCATGCTGCACCGGCGGCACATCACTGGTGATAGGTCGTCAGTTCCGCGCCCTCGTCGGCGACGAAGACCGCGAGCAGCTCCGCCGGTTCGACCACACTGGCATTCTCCGACACGAGATGCACCGCGCCCGGCGGCTCGAAAAAGCTCTCGCCGGGCTTGAAGGTCTCGACCGGGCCGCCTGCGAGCTGCGAGCGGATGGTGCCCTTGATGATGTAGGCGGTCACTGAGCCGCTGTGATGATGCGGCGGCGAAAACCCGCCGGGACCATAGCTCACCCGCACCACGGTGACGCGCTTGCCCGGCACGTTCGGCAGCGCGTGGGATGTCACCGGCGTCACCACCGGTTGCTGCCGCGCATCGCGTCCGTCGGCGGCATTGGCGGCACAGATGATGCCCGACAGCGCTGACTGCGGATCGGCCATCCGCTGCAGCGGCGCCGCCGCGCTGCCGATCGCCATCGCGACCGCAAGGCCCGCGGCAGCGGCCGGCAGCGGACCGCGGCAAAGCCGCCAGCTCGTGCCGGACGGGATCAGGGCAGTCATTGTCGTCATCGTCATATCTCCTCTGCGAGATGCGCCGCACCGGCGAAACCCGCGGTTCAGATCAGGGACGCGCGTCCCAGCGGCTCGTCGACATCGCGACGATGGCGCCGAGGCCATAGGCCAGGAGCCCCGCGGCGGCGAGCAGGACCAGCCGCGACAGGCTCAGCCCCGCGCGGGTGATCCACATCGTGCCGGCCACGACCACCAGCAGGCGGAATGATTGCGCCAGCACCATCGGCACGATGCGGCCGGAGCCTTGCGAGGCGTAGTAAAGGCAGTGCGCGAGGCCAAAGCCGGCGAACGCCGGTCCCGCGAGATGCAGGTAGGTGTTCGCGGCCACGACCACGGCGGCATCGTCGCTGAACAGCGCGACCCACAGCGACGGCACGGCCGCGACGATCAGGCCGAGCAGGCCGGTCGCGCCAAAACCGAGGAGACCGGCCGTCCACGCCGCCCGACGCGCCCGCGCGACATCGCCGGCGCCGATCGCGGCGCCCACCATCGGCGTCGCCGACACGCCGAACGCAAAGGTCAGCGGCATCATCAGCAGTTCGAGGCGCGCGCCGATGCCATAGCCGGCGAGCGCGTCGGTGGAGAGTTGCGCCGCCAGATGCGCCAGCACCAGCAATGCGCCGATCGCCTGGCAGGCGGCAAGGCACGCCGGCGCGCCGACGCGCAGGATCTCGCCGAACAGCCTGGGATCGAGCGGTGCGAGGCGCCAGTCGAAGCGCAGGCGGGCGCGGCCCGACGCCAGATACAGCGCCAGCCCGATCGCCGCCGTGGTGTAGGCCACCAGCACGCCGCACGCGACTCCGGCCATGCCGAGCCGCGGCAGCGGCCCGAGCCCGAGGCCGAGCGCGCCGCCGACCGTGATCTGCAGCAGTGCGATGCCGACGAACGTCGCCGACGGCACGATCATGTCGCCGGTGCCGCGCAGCACCGACGCCAGCGCATTGGTGAGCCAGATCGCCCCCGCGGCCGCGAAGGCAACGCGCGCATAGGCGAGCGCGGCGTCGAGCACCGCGCCGTCGCCGCCGAGCCAATGGAAGATCGGCCGGCCGAAGCCGATGATGACGAGCGTGAAGGTGAGCCCGGCACAGCCGGCGATCACCACCGCATGGCGCACCAGCGCCGTCGCCCGGGCGGTGTCGCCGGCGCCGAGCGCGCGCGCCACCGCCGCCGTGATGCCGCCGCCCATGGCGCCGATCGCCATCATCTGCAGCAGCATGAACACCGGCAGCACCAGCGCGATGGCGGCGAGCGCATCGGTGCCGAGGCGACCGACATAGCCGGTCTCGGCGATGCTGATCGCGGTGACCGCGCACAGCGACACCGCGTTGGGCACGCTGAGGCGCAACAGCGTCGGCAGCACTGGCGCCTGCAGCAGGCGGCCCGCCGGCGCCGCGCCGTGGCGGAAGCGCGGCGGCCCGGCGGCGGATATCGTCTCGACCCTTGTCATGGGTTCAGCGTGCCCTGATAATTGGCTCCATGAAAAGGTCCAATCAACGTAAAGACGATGGAGCCAATCCAGCAGGCGCGGCCACCGTCGCCGGGCGCGGCGACACCCTGACGGAACGGCTGCACCGCGAGCTCAAGGCCGAGATCCTGAGCGGCCGGCGGATCGGCGGCACCCGCCTGCCCTCGACGCGCCAATTCGGCGTGCAGGCCGGTGTCTCCCGCAACATCGTGCTCGCGGTCTACGACCTCTTGCTGAGCGAGGGGCTGGTCGTCAGCCGGCGCGGCGCCGGCACCTTCGTGCGTGATGGCGCGGCGCGGCCGTCACAGCCGCCGCCGGCGTTCGACCCGCGTGTGCTGCAGGCCCGCATCCGCTCGCCCTGGCGCGACGGCGGCCTCACCGACCCCATCGCCGCATCGGCGCCGTTCGACTTTCGCATCGGCATTCCCGATACGAGGCGGTTTCCGCATGACGTGTGGCGGCGCTCGATCGCCCGCGCGGCGCGCGAGCTTGCGCGCCGCGGCGGCAACCTCGGCCCGTCGGACGGCCTGGCGCCGCTGCGCGCCGCCATCGCCCGCCATGTCTCGTTCGCCCGCGCCGTCGCCTGCACGGCGGACGACATCATCGTCACCGCCGGCGCGCAGCAGGCGCTCGACCTGATCGCCCGCGTGCTGGTGACGCCGAACCGCACCGTCGCCGCAGTCGAGGATCCCGGCTATCCGCCGGCTGCACATGTCCTCGCCGCGGCCGGCGCACGGCTGCATCCGGTCGCGGTCGATGCGCAGGGCCTCGTGGTCGACGCGCTGCCGCGCGCGGCCACGCTGATCTACACCACGCCGTCGCACCAGTTCCCGCTCGGCGCCGTGCTGTCGGCGCAACGCCGCGCGGCGCTGATAGCATTCGCCCACGCCCGTGGCGCCGTGATCATCGAGGACGACTATGACGGCGAATTCCGCCATCACGGCCGGCCGCTCGACGCGCTGCAGACCCTCGACCGCGCCGGACAGGTGATCTATGTCGGCACGTTCTCCAAGAGCCTGTTCCCGGCGCTGCGGCTCGGCTTCATCGTTGCGCCGCCGTGGCTGCGGCGGGCGCTCGTCGCAGCCAAGCAGCTCGCGGACTGGCAATGCCCGCTGCTCGAGCAGATCGCCCTCGCCCATTTCATCGACGACGGCCATCTTGCGCGCCACGTGCGGCGCATGCGGCGTATCTATGCGGAGCGGCATGACGCCCTGACGGCGGCGATCCAGCGCGACCTCGGCAAGGCCTTGACGCTTATTCCATCGTCGAGCGGCCTGCATCTCGCCGCCCTGACGGCGCCTGGCAAGAGCGCGGCGGCGCTCGCCACCCGCGCCCGCAACGCCGGCATTGCCATCCAGACCGCACGGGCCTACCGCAGGGATCACGGCGGCGGCGATGGCCTCGTGTTCGGCATCGGCCAGATCGAGACCGACGCGATCGACACCGCCATCCGGCGGCTGGCGCGCCTCCTCACCCCGTGAGGCCGGCGCGCCGCGTCGTTCAGAAGAACAGTACGTCGTCGGCGGCCGCGTCGGCGGGGGCTGCCGCGGCGATCTCCACCACCGGCGCGAGCCCGAGCTGGCGCAGGAAGGCATTATGCACGTCGCGCTCGCCCGCCATGGTGTAGAGCGGATAGAGCTCGTTCCGCACCAGTTCGCCGAAGCCATGCCGGTCGGCCTGCCCGATGGTCGCGACCGGCTCGCCTGCCGCGGCAAGGTCGTTGACGAGATGCTTGACGCCGCGCAGCTCGTGCGCAAAGCCACGCAGCCGTTCTTCGGCCGCCCTGATCAGCTGCCCGAACTGCTCGCCCTCCGTCGACAGCCGGCCGCGCAACGCGAACAGCTGGGCATTGCCGCCGCCGATGTCCTGCACCACCTGGGCGATCGTCGGCGCGAGATCGCCGACCTGCGCAGTATCGCCGTGCTGCTGGAGGTCGCGCAGGGATGCTGCCGCCTCGCCGATCTTGTCGAGGATCGGCTTCAGCAGCTCGGCGCTGCCGGAAATGTCCTTGGCGGTGCTGCCGAGCTCGTTGGCGATCACCACCAGCGCATGGCCTTCCGTGCCGAGATGCGCCGCCTTCAGGCTGGCGTTCATGCCGACCAGGATGATGTCGGCGACCGCTTCGCCGAGCTCGGCGATGGTGCGGCCGAACTGCGTCAGCGTGCCCTCGAAGATCGCGGTGGCATCCGCCACCGACCTGCGGGCGATCTCGCACTGGGCGATCAGGGCCGACGCCTGGGCAAGGCCCTGCTTCACCGCATCCAGGAACGAGCCCATTCCGCCATCGCGGTCGCTGTACAGCGCGCGGCCGCCATCGATCATGCGCGCGGCGTCGGCCGACAGCACCTGCAGGCCACGGCCGATGCGATCGATCTCGGCTTCGAAGCCACCGATCGTATCCGCGAGCTGACCGGACTGCAGCCGCAGCACGAGGCTGGCACAGGCCTGCCCGGCGACCTGCTCGGGCACGAGGCGTGCATCATCGGGCCGGTCGACCAGCGCCAGCGCCGTACAGACATGCTCGAGCCGCTGCCGGACGCTGTCACCGGCCTGCAGCGACACGATCATCTCTCCGACCGCCATCGAGATCTGCGCCGCGCCGGCCGACGCGGCCTGCGCCACGTCGCAGCTCTGCGCCTGCCCGCGCCGGATCTCCGCATAGGCGGCGACGAGATCGGCGCCGACCGACCGCAGCCCGCCGCCATAGGCCAGCTCGAACTGGGTCTGCCGCGAAAGTGCGGCGCCGATCGCCTGCGCGAGGCGCTCCTGATCGCGGCTGCAGGCATCGACCAGGCCCTGCGCCGACTTCGCGAGGTCGAGCACCTCCTGGGTGAAATCGATGAAATGACCACGGTTGTTGCTGAGCGAGACGGCCTCGATCCGCGCGCTGCGCGCGATCACCGCGACCATCTGGATCGACTTGACGAGACGCTGCAACAGCAGCGCGATGTCGCTGCAGCCCTCGCCGATCGCCTTCAGGGCGACACTCTGCCGCGGCAGCGCGTCGGCGAGCCCGGTCAGGCGTTCGGCGATCGCCTGCAGCGCCGTCGAAGCGCTCTCCATGTCCGCGCCCGACAGCTGCGTCGAGATGGCGGCAAGGTCGCGCTGCAGGCCCTCGAAGATGCCGTGCGAGCGCCCGAGATGGTCGCCGACGCGCGCGAACGTATCCTCGATCCGCACCGTCACGGCGGCGACGGCGCTGCGCGCGCCCGCGGCGGTGTCCTCCAATCGTCCTGCGCTCATTGTCAACCTGCCGATACCATCTGTCCGACCGTGCCCCACATCATGATCTCGCGGGGGATCTGGGTCAGTGAAACCACCTTGTCGACGGCGCCGCGGGCGATCGCTTCCTTGGGCATGCCGAACACCACACAACTGTCTTCGTCCTGAGCCCGCGTCGCCGCGCCGAGCTTGCGCATCTCCAGCAGCCCGTTGGCGCCGTCGTCGCCCATGCCCGTCATGATGATGCCGAGCGCGTTGCGGCCGGCATGCTGGGCCGCCGAGCGGAACAGCACGTCGGCGGACGGCCGGTGCCGCGACACCGGCGGGCCGTCCTTGATCGCGATGTGATAGCGCAGCCCGGTGCGCTGCAGCAGCATGTGGCGGGCGCCGGGAGCGATATAGGCACAGCCGCGCAGCACCGGCTCGCCGTCCTCGGCTTCCTTGACCTCGATCGCGCACAGGCCGTTGAGCCGCCGCGCGAACGCCGCGGTAAAGCCCTGCGGCATGTGCTGCACGATCAGAATGCCGGGACAATCGGGGGGCAGCACCTCGAGCACGTCGCGCAGCGATTCCGTGCCGCCGGTGGAGACGCCGATGCAGACGATACGGTCGGTCTCGGGCCGCACGCGCCCGACCACCGGCGGCGGAATGATCGCGTCCGCCGTCAGCTTGGCCTCGACCGTGCGCCGCGGCTGCTGGCGCTGCCGGACCCGCGCGCGGGCCGCCGCCTTCACCGCCTCGCGCAGCTGCGACGACGATTCCAGCAGTGCCTGCCGCGTCTCGACCCGCGGCTTGGGCAGGATCTCGACGGCACCGGCCGCGAACGCCTCGAACATCAGGTCCGATCCGCGCTCGGTGAGCGTCGAGCAGATCACCACCGGGATCGGCCGCTGCGCCATGATCTTGCGAAGAAACGTCAGCCCGTCCATGCGCGGCATCTCGATGTCGAGAATGATGACATCAGGAATTTCGTCCTGGATGCGCCGGGCCGCGGCAAACGGATCCGACGCCGCGGCCATGACCTCGATGTCCGGATCCTCGTTGAGGATCGACGTCAGGATCTGCCGCACCGAGGCGGAATCGTCGACGATGAGAACCCTGAGCTTCTGTCTGGACATCTGACCACTCACATCCTGAAGATGGTCGGCTGCACCTGGCGCAGCCCGATGGTGCCGTCATGGACCATGGATTCCGAGTGCCCGACCATCAGGTAGCCGCCCGGCCGCAGATGGCTGCACAGCCGCTTCACGACCTGCTGCTGGACCTGCTTGTCGAAATAGATCAACACGTTGCGGCAGAAGATGATGTCGACGTCGCGATCCACCGGATAGCTGGCATCCATCAGGTTCATGCGCATGAAATGCGTGGTGGCGCGCAATTCCGGCGCGATGCGGACTTCGGCCCGGGCCTTGTCCCTGGCGGACAGGAAATACCGCCTCCTGAACTCATCCGGCACCGGCGCGGCGAGCTCGCGCGGATAGATACCGAGCCGCGCCTGCTGCAGCACATTGGTCGAGATATCGGTGCCGAGAATGCGGAAGCGAAACTTGCCACCCCTGCGCACGAGATCGTCCAGCACCATGGCGACGGTGTAGGCCTCCATGCCGGTCGAGCAGGCCGCGCTCCAGACCTTCAGCCGCCGCGGCACAGCGCCGCGCCCGCCGAGCAGCTCAGGCACGGCCACGCGGCGCATGAACTCGAAATGCGACGGCTCGCGGAAGAAATCGGTCTTGTTGGTGGTGACGCTGTCGATCAGGTGCACCAGCTCGCTGTCGAAATTGCGCGTGTCGAACAGGTGCTCGACATAATCGTTGAGGCTGCGGTAGTTCAGCGCCCGCGCGCGCTTCTGCAGCCGGCCCTCGATCATCGAGCGCTTGCCGGGCGGCAGACGGATGCCGACCTGATCCTGCACCAGCTCGGCGACCGAGCGGAAATGCTGATCGGTCAGGTGGGCGGCGGCCTGCAACATGGGGGCACCGTCGCGGATCAGGCAGCCGCCTGCGGGCTCATCGGCATCCCGTCGGACGCCATCAGCCTGGCAAGGTCGAACACGATGATGAACTTGTCGCCCTTGCGGCCGATGCCGGCGATGTAATCGGACTTCCAGCGCCCGCCGACATTGGGCGGCGCCTCGATCAGGCTTTCGTCGATGTCGGTGACCTCGAACACGCAGTCGGCGACAAAGCCGACGCCGAGGGTGCGGCCGTTCATCGGCACGTCGAGGATGATGATGCGCGTCGCCTCCGTCGGCACCGCCGCCGGCAGGCCGAGCTTGATGCGCAGGTCGACGATCGGATAGCCGCTGCCGCGCACGTCGATCATGCCGAGCAGGAACTCCGGCGCATGCGGCAGGCGGGTGATCGGCCTGAGGTCGAGAATCTCGCGCACATTGCGGATGCCGATGCCGAACACCTCCTTGTCGAGGCCGAGCGTGAGATATTGGTTGATTTCAGCCATCGGTCGCTCCGAACATCGCGGCGGCATCGAACAGCGCCCGGCCCCGCCATGCGGGACCGGGCCCAGGTGCTTACCTCTGGAACTCGGCGTCGCGATCGTCGCCGCCGTCGTCCATATCGAAGGAGAAGCCGCCGCCCGCGCTCGCCACCTTCTTTGATCGCGCCGGACGGGCCGCTGGCCTTGCCGGACGCACCGCCGCCGCCATGCTTGCCGACTTCGAGCGCAGCTGCGCCACGGCGCGATCGGGCGAGAAGCCGCTGGCATGGCCCTGCGCGTTCTCACTGATCTTGAAGTAGGCGATGGTCGCCTGCAGTTGCTCGGCCTGGGAGGCGAGCTCTTCCGAGGTGGTCGAGACCTGCTCGGAGGCGCTGGCGTTCTGCTGGGTAACCTTGTCGAGCTGCTGGATCGCCTGGTTGATCTGCGCCGAGCCGACGTCCTGCTCGCGGCAGGCGGCAGTGATCTCCTCGACGAGCTCGGCGGTCTTCTTGATGTCGGGCACCAGCTTCGACAGCATCGTGCCGGCCTCCTGGGCGACCTTCACGGTCTCCGACGACAGCGTGCCGATTTCGGCGGCCGCGGCCTGACTGCGCTCGGCGAGCTTGCGTACCTCGGAGGCAACCACCGCAAAGCCCTTGCCGTGCTCGCCGGCGCGGGCGGCTTCCACCGCGGCGTTGAGCGCCAGCAGGTCGGTCTGCCGGGCGATCTCCTGCACGATGGTGATCTTCTCCGCGATCGTCTGCATCGCCTCGACCGCGCGGCTCACCGCCATGCCGCTGGCTTCCGCGTTCTTCGCCGACTGGTGGGCGATGTTCTCGGTCTGGCCGGCGTTCTCGGCGTTCTGCTTCACGTTCGCGGTCATCTCCTCCATCGACGAGGAAGCTTCTTCCGCCGACGACGCCTGCTCGGTCGCCCCCTGCGACAGCTGCTCGGCGCTGGCGGACAGCTCCTGGCTGCCGGCGGACACGTTCTGCGCGGCGGTCAGTGCTTCCGACACGATGGTGCGCAGCCGCTCGATCATGCGCTCGAGCGCCCTGCCGAGGGTGTCCTTGTCGGACAGTCGCTTGGCGTCCACCATGAGGTTGCCGTCGGCGATGGTGTCGGCGATCTTGGCGGTGGCGTTGAGGTTGACCGTCATGGCGTTGAGCGACTTGATGAGATCGCCGACCTCATCGTTGCTGGACGCATCAATGGTCTGGCTGAGGTCGCCGAGCGCGACCGCATCGGCGAGGCCCACGGCGCGGCTGAGGCCACGGCTGATGCTGAGCGCGATCCACGCCGCCGACACCACCGCGATCACCAGCGAGGCGAGGATGATGCTGATCAGCAGCGTCTTGGCGAACGCCGCCTCGGCCGCTGCCGCCGCCGAGATGCCGTCCATGCTCTTGTTGGCGAAGGTGGCATAATCGCGGAACGCGGCCAGCGTCTCCGCCGTCAATGCCTTGCCTTCCGTCATATTCATGGTCGCGGCCTTGAGATTGCCGGCCTCGATGACGATGCCGAGAATGCGGCTCACCACCTTGACGAGCTTGTCCTTCTCGACGGCCATGCCGGCGGTGGCGATGTCCATGCCGTCCAGGGCCTTGACGGCGTCGACGAAATGGCCATTGAACGCTTCGATTTGACGTCCCGCCAGCGCGACGTTGGCCTCGAGGTCCTGAAGGCTCTGCGCCGAGAACGTCAGCGCCAGTGTGCGCATCGCGCGCGACACGTCGAGGCGCATGGTCTGGACCTGCAGCAGCGCCTTGGTGGCTTCCGTGCCGCTCGCCTTGGCGGCCTGGGCGTAGGCCGCGTCGGCGGCGTCGCTGAACGATTTCAGCTGCGGCTGACCTTCGTCGGCCCAGATCTGGGCGGAGCGGTTGTTCGAGTTCAGCTTGGCGTTCTTCATCACCTGATCGCCGATGGCATTCAGGCTCTTCAGCTTGGCCGCGCCGACCTCGAGCAGCCGCCGGCCTTCCTCGGTGGCGTGCGCATACAACACGTCATAGTTCTTCAGTGCGGTGGCGCGCCGCTCTCCCGCCTCGACGATGAACGCCTCGGTGTCCTTGTCCGACAGCGCCATCACGGCATTCTTTTCCGAGCGGATCTGGCCCTGCAGGCTGTCGGTCAACGCGGCGAGCTCGCTCAATCGCTGGGTCTGGGCGAGAATCTCGTTCTGCGAGTTCTCGAGCGATACCAGCTTGTTGTACGCGATGCCCCCCGTCACCATGGACAACGCGATGACCGCGCCGAACGCGCTCGCCAGTTTCGCTTTGACAGAAAATCTCATAGCTCAGCCCCCAGGATCTCGATCAGTCTCAGTTCAGGATACGCTGCATGTTGGGTACGATGACGAACGCTTCATTCCATTTGGCAATGAAGCGGACGAACTCGGGTCGCCAGTGCATGCCGACGCGCGGCGTCTGCTGCACATCGGCGCCGGACAATTCGGTGACCTCGTGCACCCTGTCGGCGACAACGCCGACCAGCACCGCATCACCATCGATCGTCACTTCCAGCACCACGATGCGGGTGTCAGGCGTCGTCTCCGGCCTCGCCATGCCGAAACGGGCATGCAGGTCGGCGAGCGGAATGACGTTGCCGCGCACGTTGATGATGCCGGGCAGGAACGGCCGCGCGCCAGGCACGCGGGTGATCGGCACCGGGTCGATGATCTCGCGGACGAGGCCGGCGTCGAGCGCGACCGTTTCCTCGCCGAGCCCGAGCATCACGACCTGCATCTGCCCCGCCACCTCGGCGGCATCGCGCGCTTCAGCGTTCAGTGCCTGCGACATCACGCGGCCTCATGGACGGTTTGCGCGCCCGACTGGGCGATCGCGAGCAGTTGCGGAACATCGAGGATCAGCGCGGCTGAACCATCGCCGAGAATGGTGGCGCCCGAAAACATGGTCACGTCGGCGTGCAGCTTGGACATCGACTTGATCACCGTCTGGTGGTTGCCGATGATCTGGTCGGCGACCAGGCCGACCCGGCCGTCGCCGGTCGAGGTGATGATGATCATCTGGTGGCGGTCGGGTTCGCCGGTCTGGCCGAACATCCGCCGCAGCCGCACGAACGGCACGAGATCGCCGCGGACGTTGAGGAAGTTCATGCCGCGGCTGCGTTCGTCCGCGGGCGGCAGCTCGACACACTCCTCGACGGCGGACAACGGGATGATGTAGCGCTGGGTGCCGACCCGGATCAGCAGCCCTTCGATGATGGCCAGCGTCAGCGGCAGCCGCAGCGTGACAATGGTGCCCTGGCCCGGCACGGTCGCCATGTCGATCGAGCCGCGCATCGCCTCGATGGTGCGCTTCACGACATCCATGCCGACGCCACGACCGGACAGCGCCGAAATCGTCTGCGCGGTGGAGAAGCCGGGATGGAACAGGAACTGGTGGATCTCCGGATCGGACAGCGTCGCGCCGGGCGCGATCAGGCCCTGTTCCTCGGCCTTGGCGCGGATCCGCGCCGTGTTGAGGCCACCGCCATTATCCCGAACGGTGACCAGCACCTGGGCGCCGGAATGGATCGCCATCATCTCGATCCGGCCGATCTCGGTCTTGCCGGCGGCGGCACGGCGGGCCGGGTCCTCGATGCCGTGATCGATGGCGTTGCGGATCAGATGCACCAGCGGATCGGCCAGCCGCTCGATCATCGTCTTGTCGAGCTCGGTGTCTTCGCCGGAGGTGACGAACTCCACCGGCTTGCCGAGGTCGCGCGACAGGTCGTGGATCAGGCGCCGGAAGCGGCCGAACAGCGAGCCGATCGGCATCATGCGCGCACCCATGGTGGTGTCACGCAGGCTGGATGCCAGCCGCTCGATCTCTTCCGCAACCAGCTTGATCGACAGATCGCTGCTGACCGCGGCGAGCTGGGTGAGGCGTGCCTGGGCGATCACCAGTTCGCCGACGCGGTCCATCAGTTCGTCGAGACGCTCGGCCTGGACGCGGACCGTGGCTATGCCGCGGTCATCCGCTCGCTTGGCGTCGTCGCGCTTCGCCGCCGCGGCGTTGGCCGGCGGCGCAGCGGCAGGCGCCGCATCGACCGCCGGCGTGATGGCGGCCGGTGGAGGCGCGTCATCGGCCGCGCTGTCCTCCAGCATCGGAACGGCAAGCGGCAGTTCATCGGCGCCGTCGAGCGGCGACAGCTCCAGCTTCATCTCGTCGAGCACGAACATGAAGACGTCGCGAATGGCTGCCTCGTCGCAGTCGCCGTGCAGCACCACGTCCCACTTGAGGTAGCAGTACTCCGGCTCGAGCTCGTCAAGTGTCGGAATGTCGTCGGTCAGCGGCACCGCGAAGCACGAGCCGAGCTTGCGCAAGTCATCGAGGTAGTCGAGCGGGTTGGAGCCGTTGCGCAGGATATGGCCGTCGAAGGCCATATGGATCTTCCAGCCGCCCCCGGGGGCGGTGGCCGGCGCCTCAACCGCCGGCAGCGCTTGCGCTGGCACGGTGTCCGCGGCGGCATCCTGCGGCTGCATCACCCGGCGCAGGTCGTCGAGGATGGCTTCGCCGATGATGTCGTCCGTGGTGTCCGGCGCCTCGATCAGGGCACGGATATAGTCCTTCGCGCCCAGCGCTGCGGAAATCAGGTCCTGGGTCGGCGTGATCTCGCCCTTGCGGACACGATCGAACGCGGTCTCGAATTCGTGGGTGAAGGCCGCGACCTTGTCGAAGCCGAACATCGCGCCGGACCCCTTGATCGTGTGCAGCGCGCGGAACGCGGCATCGATCAGCTCCTTGTCGTCGGGCCGGAGGCCGAGGTCCAACAGCGCAGCTTCGAGCACCTCGAACAGCTCGCTGGCTTCCTGGCGAAAAACCTCGGTGGGATCCATCATCGTCAGGAGCGAACCAGTTTGCTGACCACGGCGAGCAGTTGCTCGGGCTTGAACGGTTTGGTGATCCAGCCCGTCGCGCCGGCGCTCTTGGCTTCCTGCTTGCTGGCGTCGCTGGATTCAGTGGTGAGAAACACGATCGGCAGACCGACCAGCGTCGGCATGCCGCGTAGCGCGCGGATCAGCTCGAGGCCGTTCATCACGGGCATGTTGAGGTCGGTGATCACGAGATCGACTTTGCCCGCCTTGACCTTCTCCAGCGCCTGGGCGCCGTCACCCGCCTCGACCACGTTGTGACCGGCGGGGCCGAGAACGACCTTGATCATCTGGCGGATGCTCGGGGAGTCGTCGACGGTGAGAATGGTGGCCATGGTTCAGGACCCGTTTGTTGCTGGCGGGGAATTATAGGGTCGCGAACCTGTCGCGAAGCCGGCGCGGTGCAGCGCGTTGCGCAGCGCCTGCGAGAAGGCGCGCAGGCCGATCCGCCGCCCCTGCTGTTCGGCTGTCTTGGTCAGCGACAGCAGAAGCTGGACAGCCGTGACGTCCGCTTTCTCGACGGCGGAGCAGTCGATGTCGAGCTGCTGCTGGCGCCCGGACGCTTCCCGCACCATCTCGTAGGTGCTGCGAATGGCGCCAATGCTGCAGTCCGCCGGAAGGCGAACCGAGTGCGAACCAGACTGCTTATCCATCAAACCAACGCCCGCCCATCGGCAGGTTGTGATCCGCGATGTCGGACCGATCCTGCCGGCTCATTGCCTGGAGTAAGAGTTTACCAAAGTCGTTATTAATCTTTTAACGACGAGGCGGCGCCAGACCCGCGGATGAACACTGCCAGCACAACCGCAGGGCGGAACAAGCCGGCGCTTATTAACCTTTCATTAAGACAACAACGATGACCCGCGGCGTGACACGGCGAGGGGCACGGAGGTTTAGGTTCCCGTTAAATCGGCGGCTTCTAGCCTCACCGGACATATTCGAACGCCGGAAACCGGGAAATGACCGTTCAGGCCCTGCTGGTCGACGACAGCCCATCGATGCTCGACCTTCTCAAACGCCTCGTCGAAGCCGACGGCAGCGTCCATGCCCACGCGTATCTCGATCCCCTCGAGGCGCTCGAAGTCGCACGCACCACCGACTATGACATCGTGCTGGTCGACTACCAGATGCCCCAGCTCGACGGTATCTCGTTCATTCGCGAGCTACGGAATTATCCGCGCTTCGTCGACGTTCCCGTGGCCATGATCACCTCGGTCGAGGACGAAGCCGTTCGCCTGCAGGCACTGGAAGCCGGCGCCACCGACTTCCTGCCGAAGCGGCCACAGGCCACCGAGCTGAGCGTGCGGCTGCGCAACCTGATCAAGCTCGGGGCCGCGGTGCGCAAGCTCAACAACCAGGCCGAGATGCTGGCGAGCGAGGTGGCCGCCGCCACGCGCAAGCTGCAGGAGCGCGAGGAGGAGATCATCCTGCGCCTCGCGCTCGCCGTCGAATATCGCGACAACGACACTGGCGAGCACACCCTGCGTGTCGCCCGCTACAGCCGCCTGATCGCCGAAGAGCTCGGCCTCGCGCCGCGCTTCTGCCGCGAAATCTATCTCGCCGCGCCGCTGCACGACGTCGGCAAGGTCGCGATCCCCGACCAGATCCTGCTCAAGCCTGGCCGCCTCGACGAAGCCGAGATGGCGACCATCCGCACCCATGCCGACATCGGCAGCCAGATCCTCGCCGACAGCCATTGCGAGCTGATCCAGCTCGCCGCCGTGATCGCCCGCGGCCATCACGAGCGCTGGAATGGCACCGGCTATCCCGACGGCCTGCGCGGGCGCGAGATCCCGATCGCCGCCCGCGTCGTGGCGGTGGCCGACGTGTTCGACGCGCTGACCATGAAGCGCCCCTACAAGAACGCCATGCCGCTCGAGGAAGCGCGCGCCTACATGGCGGCGCGCAGGGGCACCGAGTTCGACCCGCTGTGCATCGATGCGTTCCTCGCCCGCTGGAACGAGGTGGTCGAGATCAGCGGTGCTGCCGAGACCCCGGCGCCCTCGCGCATCAGCGCGGCACGGCTGCAGCCGGCCTGAGCGCACGCTTCGCGCGAAGCGGTGCCGCCGCCTGGGCCGCCCGGATCAGTGCGCTCGAGCCGTTGACCGCCGCGGCCGCCGCCTGCTGCGCCGCCGCGCTCGCGGCATCCGAGGCATAGCTCGGCGCCGCGATCGTCGGCGCGCTGCCGAACTGCGCCGCAAGCAGCAATGTCAGCAGGCTCGTCCCTGCCATCAGGCCCCGGCGAGACACCCGGCGCGTGCCCCCTGGCCGCGGCAGCGCACCCACGGCGAGATCGCCGCGCGCACGGGAATGGTCGGGGGCTCGAGCTCGAACCGGCATGACACATCCTTCCAGCAGGCCCCGCCTTGCCGCAAGTTGCCGGTCATCTTCATATCCATGCATTCACGCCTGGCCGGCGCGGCTACACGGCGCAAGCCTGCGCTGGCACGGCAAAGGACGTCACGCTTTCCTTGGCGAGCGGCCGGCTGAAGAAGTAGCCCTGAAACTCGGAGCAGCCCAGCGCCCGCAGGGCTTCCGCCTGCTCCAGTGTCTCCACGCCCTCCGCCACCGATCTGGCGCCAACGTTCTGGCAGAGCTCGATCACCGTCTTGACGATCCCTGCCTTGACCGGATCGGTGCACAGGTCAGCGATGAAGCAGCGATCGATCTTGATGATGTCGGGCGCGAGGTGGTGGATATAGCTCAGGCTGGAATAGCCGACGCCGAAATCGTCGATGGCGATCGAACAGCCGAGCGCCTTCAGCGCCGCGATCGACGACTGCACCAGGTTGAGGTTGTCGGCGAAGATCGATTCCGTGATCTCGAACGTCACCAGAGCCGCCGGCACGCCAGAACCGCGAACGATATTCATCAGGCTGAGAATCTGCTCCGATGACGTCAGGTCGCGGACCGACAGGTTGACCTTCAGCCCGACGCCGGCCGGCCACTGCGCCGCATCATGCAGCGCCTTGCGCAACACGGTGCGGGTCAGCGCATTGATCAGCTCGGAGCGCTCGGCGATCGGAATGAAGACGTTCGGCGAGATTTCGCCAAGCTCGGCGCTGTGCCAGCGCGCCAGCGCCTCGAACGAGATCACGGCTCCGTTGCAGGCATCGATCATCGGCTGGTAGAGCATCACGATCTCGCGGTCGAGATCGGCGCGCTTCAGCGTCTGCTCGATCCGGCTGGTCTGGCGCACCGCCTGCTCATGCGCGGGCGAGAACAGCTCGACCCGGCCGCGACCGTTCTGCTTGGCGCGGAACAGCGCATAGTCGGCGCGCTCATAGTGATCGTGAGGCTTGTTGCCGTCACGCGCGGCAATGCTCAGGCCCACCGACAGGCCGACATGAACGGTAAGGTGATCGACGGCCACCGGCACCGCGCAAGCGGCGATGAAGCGCTGACAGAGCTGCGGTGCGGTGTCCTGCAGGCCCGCCCCCCGGAGCAGGATGGCGAACTCGTCGCCGCCGAGCCGCGCCACGCAGGACCCGGCCGGCGCCACCAGCGCGAGGCGCCCGGCGATCTCCTTCAGCACCCCATCGCCGGTCACATGTCCGTAGAGGTCATTGACCTGCTTGAAGCCGTCGAGGTCGCCGATCACCACGGCGAAGCCCGTGCTGTCCGTCACCACGCCGTAGAGCTCGGCAAAGAAGCGGCGCCGGTTCGGCAGGCCGGTCACCGCATCGATGTTGGCGAGTTCCGCGTTCTGCTGGCTGAGGCGGGCGAGTTCACCCTTGGCGCGGACCATCTGCTCGAAATCGCGGCAGAACGTGACGACGACATAGAACATCCCGCCCGAGACCAGCAGTAGATTGATGGCGATCGCGATCTCGACCAGACGCGCGGTGGCGAACAGGTAGCCGCAAAACGGCGGCACCACGATCAGGATGATGGCCAGCGCCGCCGCGCGGACATGCATCAGCAGGAAGACACAGCTCACCACCGTGATGCCGACAAACAGCACGACATGCCCGTGTCCGGTCAGAAAGCCTTTCGCGGTATCGAGATCGTACGGATAGAGCGCCAGCGCCCAGACCAGCAGCGCCACCCCGATCAGGCTGCCGAGCACGATGGTCAGGCGCACATTCCTGCGCGCTTCCTCGATCGAGAACTGCACATGCCGGCGCAGCTGCCATCGCACCATGCGCACCACGATCAGCGCGATCACGGCCGCGGGAACATAGACGGTGAGAGCCCGCGGCGCCGCCGAGAAATGGGTGACGGCCACGGCCACGGTATTGACGATCAGGATGAAGTACAGCAGCGGCGCCCGCCGCTTGAACGCCTCGATCTGCGCCAGCAGAACGTCGTCATGACCGCTGTCGGCCAGACCAGGCCCTCTCATGATCTGCATCATCTTCCCCATCCCCCGAAACGCCGGCGCACTACCCTGCGTCAAGGACGCAGCGACGCGGCTCGCTCGGTCTCGCTCGCCTGCATCAACTGCTCCAAGGCGGCGCGGACCATCTTCATCTGCCGTTTGAGGTCGGCATGGTCGGCCTGAAGACGGTCCCTGGCGGCAGTGGACGGCAAGTGCGCGATCGCGGCCGCCAGCGTGGCCTGCGCGATCTCGATCTCGATGATCGCATAGAGCAGCCAGCCGACGTCACGCAGCGGCCACAACGCCTCATCGACCGTCCCGGCGGCATTGCCCGCCGTCCGGCTGGTGGGAAACGGGATGGCTTCACTCATGTGTTTCTCCGTCACGGATGGGAGGGCGACAGCGGACAAACGTGATGCGCATGTCATCGGCCGATGCTGGCGGCTTCAGCCGCCGCCTGCTGCATGCTCGCCGACATCGCACCGGCGACGGCGCTCTGCTGCTGGATCGCCGCTGCAGTCGAGGAGACGTACTCACTGACGTCTTCGATCGTCGACTTGATGCGGCCGAGCGATGAGAGAACGTCCGATGAGATGCCGTTCATTGCCTCGATCTCGCTGCTGATCTTGTCGGTTGCCTGCCGGGTCTGACTGGCGAGACTCTTGACCTCCGCAGCGACCACCGAAAACCCTCTGCCCGCCTCGCCGGCGCGCGCCGATTCGATCGTCGCATTCAGCGCCAGCAGGTTGATCTGTCCGGTGATCTCCTGAATGAACTCGACGATACCGCTCATCGAACGCGCGGCATCACTCAATCGCTTGGCCTGCTCATCGGCCGCGTCGACACGCGTAACGGCCGTGGCGACCGTGTCGCGAGACCGCACCATGGCATCGGCGATCTCGCTCACCGACGCGTTGAGCTCTTCCGCGCCGGCCGCTACCGTCTCCATCAGCCCTCGGACATGCTCGCTCTTCTTGCGCGCGACGACCTGCGCGGTGGTATCCATCGCAAACTTGATTACTTTCTGCGGCCGGCCGTTGGAATCGAGCACGGGGTTGTAGGAGGCCTGGATCCACACATCCTGTCCCCCTTTTGCGATGCGACGAAACTCGCCGGACTGGCAGCTACCGCGGCCGAGATTCGCCCAGAAATCCCGATAGGCCACGCTGTCGCTCTCCGCCGGATCGAGGAACATGCTGTGGTGACGGCCGCGGATTTCCTCGAGCGTATAGCCGAGCGCGCGCAGGAAATTGTCGTTCGCGCCGAGAATATGACCGGACAGATCGAACTCGATCACCGCCTGCGATCTGCTGATCGCCGCCATGCAGCCGGCGAGTTCCGCGGCTTCCTGCTTCTGTCGGGTGACGTCGGTCGCAATCACGAGCACCTGACTCGGGGAGCCGCCCTCACCGGGAATCGGAACGTAGGTCGCCAGGATCCAGAAGGTGCGATCTGCCTTGGCCAGCCATTGAAACTCGCCGGACTGCGCTTCGCCGCGGTTGAGCGCGGCCCAAAGCTCCCGGTGCGCCGTCGTGTCGCGCTCCGCCCGAGGAACCAGCACGCTGTGATGCTGTCCCACGATCTCCTCGGGCGAATAACCTGTGAGTGCAAAGAAGTTGTCATTGGCGGTCGCAACCCGCCCATCCATGGTGAACTCAATGGTTGCCTGCGCGCGGCCGACCGCCTGTGCTCGGGCCTGGAGCTCCCGCGCACGTTGTTGCAGCGTACTGTCACTCCATCCAACGGCGAAGCCGATGATCCGGTCCCGGCCATCCTTCAATCGTGTCGCGGACAACTCGAACCAGCGCTCGCCGACAAGCAGAGATGCCGCTTCGCCATCGAGCAAGGCATCCCTGGCAAGCTTGCGTCCGGCGATGGCATCCAGGCACTCGAACAGGTTACGCCCGACGACACCGCCGAACACGAATCCCGGATCGGCGCGCCGCAACGCTGGTTCCAGCTCGGCCAGCAACTGCTTCATCGCATCGGTCAGATGCGAAACGCGGCCATCGCCATCGGCCATCATGACATGAGCAGGCATCGCCTCGATCGATGGCAGTACGCGGCTATTCTTGAAAGGCAGCAATCGACGCATGGGGCGTGTCCTATTGCGAATTTGGATTTATTGATGGAGCGTGAGGTCGCGACGCACGTGCAGGCGTCGCGGCGAACCACGATGCCGCCGCGGAACCAGCAGACGGTAACGGCTGTGACGATCGTGAAGAAGTGGCGATCCATGCCGGATCCGCGAGGTCGCGGCGCGCTGTACTTTCGTCGTGCCCGGGCGATCGACACCCGCGAACCGCCATGCTCGCCATCGCAGTTCCGATGTTGCTGCTCGCCGCATCATCCCGCCTTCCCGCATGCTCGCGAGATTAGGGAGAGGCGAATTAAGGTCGTCTATCGCGCGACCATTTTTTGCAGGAGATGCACCGTCGGATGTGACGTAAAAGGGATCAATTGGAACCAATGTCCATGAAAGCGCGGCAAATTATATCATTCGAAATCGAAGATGAACGAGGCCACTTGTTCCAGTTATGATATGATTCCACACATACAAATCATTCAGAGCTATTGCGTTAGCACCTTCTCATATGCATGAACGATCGAGAACACTTTGGACATCATCCGCCCATCTCTTAGCTGTCGCGCAACGTCAAGGAGGTCTTGGCTTCTGGTCGGGCGATCTTGCGGCCAATGAAATCTACGGAACCGATGGCTTCTACCGATCACTTGGCCTCGGCGTGCGATCACTGCTGAGCTTCTCGGAGTGGCAGTCGGTTGTCTATGCAAGTGACCTCGACATCTTTCTTTCGATGTTCGCCCTGCTGCGTGACGGACAGTCGGTCTGCCGAGACTTTCGCATCGTCCATCCGGACTATTCGGTGCACTGGATCCGGGTCGATACCGACGCCATCGTCGGTCCCGATGGTCAACTACGGCGTGTGGTTGGCGTCCTCCTCAACATCGACAGGGAGCGCGAGCTGCTGCTCGCGACGGAACGCGAGAACGACCGCTTCCGGATGCTGGTGAAGCTGTCGGGTGACTATGTTTGGACCACCGACATCAACGGCGCCATCGTGGAACTGCAAGCCTGGCAGGCGCTGACAGGCCAACTGCCGGACACCGGCTCGCATACGGGCTGGGCCAACATGGTCCATCCCGATGACCGGATACGTGTGATGTCGGAATGGAGGGCCTCGTTCGACAACGGCCGTCCCTACAACGTGCGCTATCGCCTGCAGCATCCCGACGGCAACTATCGCTGGGTCACCGTCACCGGCGCGCCGATCTTCAGCGAAAGCGGCACGATGCGCGAATGGATCGGGCTGATCCGGCACGACGCGCCGATCATCCCGCCGAATGCCGCCGAAAAACGCGGCTGGACCTTCACCAGCGCCCAGATGCGCGGTGCGCGGGCAATGCTGAACTGGTCGGTCGAAACCCTCTCGGCGGCAGCCGGCGTCTCGGTCGCGACCATCCTGCGCTTCGAGAGCGACAAGACAAGCCTGCGCGACTCGACCAAGCTGCAGCTGTACAATGCACTGGAACAGGCCGGCATCCAGTTCGGCAGCGACGGATCGTCCATCGGCCTGCGCACGATCTGAACTATGATGATGTCGTGGCGGCCGGAGCGGAGCCAAACAGCCGCCGGCCGTCCGCAGCAAGGCCTCGCACCATGCCGACATCCAGCGCAGGCGTCCTGATCTACCGGCAGAACGATGGCGCGTTGCAGGTGCTGCTCGTGCATCCCGGCGGGCCGTTGTGGCGCAACAGGGATCTCGGTGCCTGGTCGATTCCCAAGGGTGAGATCGAACCCGGCGCAAACGCGGAGGAGACCGCACGACGTGAGGTCAACGAAGAGCTCGGCCTCACCCTCACGGCCCCGCTGCGGCCGCTCGGCGAGGTGCGCCAGCGTGGCGGCAAGCGTGTGATCGGCTTCGCCTGCGCCTCGGATCTCAATGCCGCCGCCGTGACAAGCAACACCTTCGAGATGGAATGGCCGCCGGGAAGCGGCCACCTCCGGGCTTTCCCGGAGGTGGACAGGGCGCAGTGGTTCGACCTGACCACGGCTGGCGACAAGATCCTCGATGGACAGCGGCCTTTCCTCGCGCGGCTGCAGGCGATGCTGGTCCAGTGCCGGCGATCTCCGTAGACACCCTTAAGGCTGCACTCGGAATTTTCACAACCTCGCCGCGCTGCTACCCAAATGGTGATGAGCCTGCATCCCAAGACAGCCCCAAAAGGGGAGCGCGCCATGGTCCAGGTCTATTTCCACTGCAGCAATGCCCTCGGCCTTCTCGTCGACCGCCAGGGCACCAGCGTCGACGACTTGTCCGATGCCCGCGCGCAGGCCGTCGGCCTTGTCCGCTCCATGGTCGGCCAGCCCTCGGCCGAGGATTGGCGTGAATGGCTGCTGCATGCCAGCGACGAGGACGGCGACGAAATTTTCGTGCTGCCATTCGTCGCGGTGCTCGGCAAGGCGCACTGACGCCGCGCCGCGATGGCGCGATCGCTCTTTGATCCGGATCAAACCCGTGCCGGCGCCGGCCGTGTCAAATAGAGGGGCAAGCGATCGAGGGGACGTGCGCCGACCGGCATTGTCCTGGGCGCGGATCGGATCCGCATGGCCGCCGCCGACGTGATGCATCGAAACGACATGGCGCACAGGAGTTGCATCATGACCCGCCCGCCAGCCCTCGCCATCGCCCCCGAGAAGGTGTTCTTCGTCGTCGGCAAGGCGCGCCAGTTCGACACTGAGGATATGCCCGACCACGACGCCCCCGAGGCCGCCGGCGAACCCATCTTCGTCGACCCGATCCGGATCGAGCTGCGCAACATCATCCGCGAGCTGAACGAGGACGAGCAGATCGACCTCGTGGCACTGGCATGGCTCGGACGCGGCGACGGCGACCTCGACACCTGGAACGATCTGCGCAACGAGGCGGCCGCAGCCCACAACCGGCGGACCGCAAGCTACCTGCTCGGCATGCCGCTGCTGGCGTCCTATCTGGAAGAGGCCATGGCGCAGTTCGGTTACGCCGAGGAAGATTTCGAAGCCGATTCCCGCTGACGGACGCCCCTCTCCGGTTCCGCCGCGTGATTGACTTCCGTCAAGTGCCGCGGCCGGCGCCCGGCATAGACTGGCGACGACATTGCGCAACACACGGACGACGACCATGAAAGCTAGGGACGTGATGACCACCCACCTGGTGACGGTGTTGCCGGACGTCGGCGTCAAGGATGTCGCCCGGACACTGGTGCAGAACGGCATCAGCGCCGTTCCGGTGGTCGACAAGGGCGGCAACCTGCTCGGCATCGTCTCCGAGGGCGACCTCATGCACCGCGCCGAGATCGAGACGATCGCGCCGCGCTCATGGTGGCTGGCGCTGTTCGGCGCCGACCGCGACATCGCCGCGGCCTATGTCAAGTCGCACAGCCACCGCGCCCGCGACGTGATGACACCCGACGTCGTCACCGTCACGCCCGAGACCGATTTGAGCACGATCGCGCGGCTGTTCGAAAAGCACCACATCAAGCGCGTGCCGGTGCTGGATCACGGCCGCCTGGTCGGCATCGTCAGCCGTGCCAACCTGGTGCAGGCGATCGCGATGACCAGCGATGGCATCGCGATCGAGGAGAACGATGCGCGGCTGCGGCGCGAGATCCTGCACAAGCTGAAGGGACAGCCCTGGGAAAACCGCCCCTACAGCATCCAGGTGCGGCGTGGCGAGGCCCATCTGTCCGGCTTCGTCTACAGCCACGAGGAACGGGACGCGGTGCGCGTCGCCGCCGAGATCACCCCCGGGATCGGCCGCGTGACCAACGACCTGCGCGTGGTCACACGCATGGCGGAATACTGACGCCAGCGCCCGCTACGGCGCAGTGGCTCATGGTGAGGCCGGCATCACCGCGCGCGCTATTCCCGCGCGATCACCGCGTCGAGCCACGGGCAGTCGAGCGGCGGCACCTTCGGGTCCGCCACCCGCACGCCGCGCGCGGCAGCGGACAGGCGCATGTCGCGCAGCCGCTTGCGCTGGTCGTCGGGCAGGTAGAGGCGCTCGTGGCCCCACAGCGAGGGACCATCGAAGGTCTCGTGCGGCTGCCATGCCGCCGGATCGATGACGCGACCGCCCCAGCCATACTCGATGAAGAAGCCCGACGGCGTGTGGACGTAGAACGACGTCATGTGGTCGTTGGTGTGGCGTCCCAGCGTATAGGCGATGCGGCCGTCGTCGAGCTGCGCGAGGTCGTAGCCCTGGCCGACGTCGTCGAGCGAGCCGACCTCGACCATGAAGTGGTGCAGCGCGCGGCGGCCGGAGCCGACCATGGCGAAGCTGTGGTGCCGACCGTTGACGTGGAAGAAGTACAACTTGTACGGCGTCAGGCCGAAGTCGGAGACATGGAATCCGAGCAGGTCGCGGTAGAACGGCAGCAGCGGCTCGACGTCCTCGACATTGAGCACGACATGGCCCATGCCGAGCGCGCCGGTGCGAAAGCCGGAGATCGGCCGCCCCGGCCGGAACGGTTCGGTGGCGAGCGCCGGAGCGCAGAACGCCTCCAGCGGATTGCCGGCGGGATCGTGGAAGCGGATGAGATCGCCGACGTGGCGTTCGTCAGCGTGCGCGCGTGTGCCGCGCATCACCGCGACGCCATGGTCGTCGAGCCGGCCCGCCAGACGGTCGAGCTCGGCGCGCGTGGGAACCTCCCAGCCCATCACCGCAAGGCCGGCATCCCCGGCGCCATCAACGATCAGCCGCTGCGTGCGATCGTCCATGCGGAACGCGCGCACCTTGCCACCACGGTCGACCTGCTGCATGCCGAGCAGGCCCGTCGCCATGCGCGACCAGTCGTCGAGCTGCGACGACTGGATGCCGACATAGCCGAGCGCCGTGATCTCCATCCGCGTCTCCCGTCCGTTTGAGGCCCGCGACATCGCGGCGCGCCTTGTCTCCGGCGACCCGCCGCAATCCTATACCGCGCCCACGCATCCTGCATTAACATGGCGCCGAACCGGGCTTCGCCGCGACGTCATGACCATATCGGCGCGGCAGCCGCCGGCAAGGAGAGGAATTGCAAGTGTCCAGAGAGCGGACGCCGCCGCCGGGGGCCGCCCCCGCACGGTCGGCCACGGTGCGCGCCTTCAAGCGCGGCCTCGACGTCCTGCACGAGGTCAACCGCTCCGGCGGCATCCGGGCCGGCGACGTGGCGCGCCAGCTCGACCTGCCCCGCCCCACCGTCTATCGCCTGCTCGAGACCCTGGAGGAGCTCGGCTACGTCGCCCGCAGCGCCAGCGACGACCGCTTCCGTGTGACGCGGCGCGCCAGCAGCCTCGGCGACGGCTACGATCCCGGCGTCGTGATCTGCCAGGCGGCCGCGCCCGTGCTGGCGGAGCTGAGCAAGCAACTGGTGTGGCCGGTCGACCTGTCGACCTACGAGAACGCCGCGATGGTGGTGCAGGAGACCACCCATCCGCGCAGCCCGCTGTCGATCGACCGCGGCATGATCGGAAAGCGCCTGCCACTGCTGCGCACCTCCGCCGGGCGCGCCTATCTCGCCGCATGCCCGCCGCGCGAACGCGACGTCATCATCAGCCATTTGCGCCGCATCGACGAGGCCGAGGACCGCGCGCTGCTCGAGGACGGCCGCCTGTCGCGCATGCTGGCGGACACCGCCCAGCGCGGCTACGGCATCCGCAGCGAGGGCGAGTACAATGCGAAGACCTCCAGCATCGCCGTGCCGATCGTGCGCGGCGACGTCGTGTTCGGCTGCATCTCGATCATCTGGATCCGCTCGGCGCTGACGCTGGAGGAAGCGGTGGCGAGCTTCGCCGCGCCATTGCGCGAGGCGGCCGAGTCCATTGCGGTGCGGCCGTAGCCGCCGCGGTCAGACCTCGATCCGCACCGGCAGCGACTTGAGCCCGCGCAGCACGTTGTTCAGGGCGAGCACCGGCTCGCCGATCGTGAAGCGCGCGACCTTCTCCACCAGCACCTCGAGCAGCGCGGCCATCTCCAGCCGCGCCAGATGCAGCCCCGCGCACATGTGCGTGCCGTTGCCGAAACCGAGGTGGTCGCTGGCGCGGCGGCGCACATCGAAGGTCTCGGCATCCGCCCACTTGCGCTCGTCGCGGTTGGCCGAGGCATAGAGCAGCACGGCGCGGCTGCCGGCGGGCAGCGTGACGTCGCCCACCACCGCATCCGCAGCAACAACACGGGTGAAACCCCGGATCGGCGATTCCAGCCGCAACGCCTCGTTGATGGCATTGGGGATCAGCGCGGGATCGCCGCGCACCAGATCCCACTGGTCGGGATGGCGGCCGAACAGCAATATGAGGTTGGCGGTGGCGAAGATGGTGGTGTCGAGGCTCGGGCCGAGATAATCGCGCATCAGCACCGGGCAGCGCTCGGGCTCGACCTCGCCGCGGTCGGCCGCCTGGAAGATGCGCTCGCCCCAGCTGTCCGGCCGCAGCCTGTCGCGGATCGCGGCGCCGCCGAGATAGCTGCGCATCTCCTGCACGTCGGCCATGGCGGCGCTGCCGCGCTCGTTCATGGTGCCGAGCACGTTGAAGGTCGCCGCTGCCCAGCGCAGCATGCTGCCGCGGCCGTAGTCCTCGAGGCCAACCAGTTCCGAGACGATGGTGAGCGGCAGATGCTGGGCGAGATCGGTCACCGCGTCGAAGCTGCCGCGACCGACGAGATCCTCGACCAGCCGCCGCGCCTCGGCGCGGATCTGCGGTTTGACGTCCTCCAGCGCCCGCGGCATCAGCGGCGCGGCGATGATCGCGCGCAGCCGGTCGTGCAGCGGCGCATCGCTCGCCAGCGTGGTGCCGCACGACATCGCGTTGACGGCGTCGTTGGCGGCAACGCCGGCGGCCGACGAGAACACCGCCGGATTGCGCAGTGCCGCGCGCACGTCATCGAAGCGCGCGATGGCGTAGAGCTGGTTCTGCGGCAGCCACACCGCGGCGCCGAGATCGCGCAGCGCGCGGTAGTGCGGATAGGGATTCCGCAGCACATCCGTGCCGTAGAGATCGACGTCATAGACCGGGCAGCCGGCCGCGACGGCGGGCGCGCTGGCGGCGGCTCCATGGGATGCGACCGGACAGGGCATGCGGCGATCCTTCGGTTGAAGCGGCGAACGGCGGCGCGATCAGCGCACCGCCACCCACTCGCCCTTCTCCAGCCGCCCCAGCGTCAGCGCGCTCTGGTCGAGACCCGTGTGGTCGTTCGGGCCGTAATTGTAGACGCCGCGCGAGCCGGCGACCCCCTTGAGGCCTTCGATGGCCGTGCGCAGAGCCTCGCGGAATTCGGGCGTTCCGGGTTCGGCGCTCTTCAGCGCCACGGGCGCGGCATGGTCGAGCAGGACCAGCGCGTCATAGGCCGAGCCGGCGAAGATGTTGCGACTGCCCTCGCCGAACTTGCCTTCGTAGCGCGCAATGAATTCCAGTGCCGCCTTCTTCGCCGGATATTCGTCAGGGAACGAGGCCGCGCCGATCGCCGGGCTGAGCGGCACGAAGATGCCGTTGCCGCTGGCGCCCGTCAGCTTGCGGAAATCGCCGAACGTGGCGCCGAGCGTGCCATAGAGCGGCCCGGTATAGCCCTTGTCGCGCAGCTGCAGCAGCGGCAGCGCCGCCGGCGCGCCGGAGGCGGCGATCAGCACCGCGTCGGGACGCCCGGCGATGATCTTGAGCACCTGCCCGAGCACGGTCTGGTCGGTGCGGGCGTATTTCTCGTCGGCGATGATCTCGATGCCGGCGGCCTTGCCCATGTCGGCGGCGACCTTGCTCCAGGCATCACCATAGGAGTCAGAGAAGCCGATCAGCGCGAGGCGCTTGACGCCGCTGCGCTTCATGTGGGCGAACAGCGGCGTCGCCTCGTGGTCGTCGTTGGTGGTGGTTTTGAAGATCCAGCGCCGCCTGGCGTCGACCGGCGACACCAGCGCGTTGACCGGCGCCATCGAGATCACCGGCACCTTGTATTCGACCGCCGGATCGATCACCGCGAACGAAGCCGGCGTGGTGGTGGGCCCGACCAGCAGGTCGATGCTGCGCTCGTGCACGAGCTTGCGGAACGCCGCCGCCGCCGCGGTGCTATCGGAGGCTTCATCGAGGAAGTGGTAATTGACCTTATGGCCGGCGATCTCCGCCGGCCCGAACGCCGTGCCGTTGCGCTCGGCATTGCCGATCGCGGCCCCCGGCCCGGTGGCCGACAGCACGATGCCGACATTGATGTCGGCGGCGGCCGCCGGCGCGGCCAGCAGCGTCAGTCCCAGCAAGGCACCCAGCAGCGATCGCGGCGTCATCATGTCCTCCCACAGTGTCGTCCCGGGCTTGGTCGCCCTTGTCCCCCGTCAGTAGCCAACCGCGCCGGTCGGCGGGAAGCCCCCATCGCCACGTTGTCCGACTGGCGGACAATGGTTGTCCGGGGTTTGGCTTCCGCCGTACCCTCCTCTATGGGCGAGGCATCGTACGAGGACAGACCGACGACATGAGCGAAACCACCCAGCGCGCGATCATCATCACCGCCCCGGGCGGCCCGGAGGTGCTCACCGAGCGGCCGGACTGGCCGCGGCCGGAACCGCTCGGCCCGGACGATGTGCTGATCGCGGTCGCCGCCGCCGGCGTCAACCGCCATGACTGCAACCAGCGCGCCGCCGGCCCCGCGCGCGAGCCCAATCCGGTGCCGGGCCTCGAGGTCTCCGGCCGCATCGTCGCTGCGGGCGCCCACGTGCCGCCGACCCGTATCGGCGAGGCGGTGATCGCCCTCACCGATGGCGGCGGCTATGCCGAATACGTCGCCACTGACCAGCATCTCGCGCTGCCGCTGCCGCAGGGCTTGAGCTGGATCGAAGGCGCGGCGCTGCCGGAGGCGCTGTTCACCACCTGGCTCAACTTCGTCGAGCTGATGCGCATGGCCGATGGCGACAGCGCGCTGATCCATGGCGGCGGCAGCGGCGTCGGCACCACCGCCATCCAGCTGCTGCGGGCGCTTGGCCACGACGTCTACGCCACCGCCGGCACGGCGGAGAAGCGTGCCGCGGCGCTCACGCTCGGCTGCCGCGCGGTGTTCGACTACAACGATCCGGCGCTGTCGGACGCGATCCGCGCCGCCACCGGCGGACGCGGCGTCGACATGATCCTCGATACCTCGGCTGGCGTGCATATCGGCCATGACCTCGCCGCGCTGGCGCCGGGCGGGCGCCTCTCATTCCTCTCGCCCGGCGGCGGCAAGGAGCTCGGCGTGCCGCTGCGCGCGCTGATGGCGCGCCGCATCAGCCTCACCGGCGCGCTGCTGCGCGGCACGCCGCTGGCGCTGAAGCGCCGCCTCGCCGCCGGCCTGCGCACCCATGCCTGGCCGCTGCTCGGCACCGCGGTGCGGCCGCGCATCGACCGTGTCTATGCCCTGGCGGACGCCGCGAAGGCGCACGCCTACATGGAGAGCAACCGCCACATCGGCAAGATCATGCTCGCCGTCCGCTCCGCGGACAGCTCGGACACGCCGATTGAAGGCGAGAGACGTCCGCGCGACAGATGACCGCATGACCCAAGCCGCCGCCCCTGCCCCCACCTGTGACGTCGCCGTGATCGGATGCGGTCCGGTCGGCGCGACGCTCGCCAACCTGCTCGGCCTGTGCGGCCTGCGCGCCACCGTGCTGGAGCGCGAGGCCAGGGCCTATCACCTGCCGCGCGCCGTGCATTTCGACGACGAGGCGATGCGCGTGTTCCAGACCATCGGCCTCAGCGAGCCGATCCTGCCCCATGTCACCCTCAGCCCCGGCATGCGCTTCGTCGATGCCGAGGGGCGCCTGGTGCTGGACTGGTCGCGCTCAGCCGCGCTGACGCCGATGGGCTGGCATCTCAGCTACCGCTTTCACCAGCCCGATCTCGAGGCCGTGCTCAATACCGGCCTGGCGCGCTGGCCCTCGGTCGATGTGCGCCACCGCTGCGACGTCTACGCCATCGACCAGGACCACGACGGTGTGCGCGTGCGCTACGAGGACCTCGCCACCGGCAAGCTGGAGGAACTGCGCGCCGCCTACGTCGTCGGCTGCGACGGCGCGCGCTCGCTGGTGCGGCGCTTCATCGGCTCGGGCATGGACGACCTCGGCTTCCATGAGCGCTGGCTGGTGGTGGATGTGCTGCTGAAACGCGACCGCAGCGACCTCGGCGACTACAGCATCCAGCATTGCAACCCACAGCGGCCGGCGACCTACATCCGCGGCACCGGCAACCGCCGTCGCTGGGAGATCACCGTGCTGCCGCATGAGGACGCCTTCGCCGTGAGCCAGCCGGCGCGCACCTGGGAGCTGCTGGCGCCGTGGATCACGCCGGACGATGCCGACATCGAACGCGCCGCGGTCTACACCTTCCATTCCACCATCGCCGAACGCTGGCGCAACGGCCGCCTGCTGCTCGCCGGCGACTCGGCGCACCAGACGCCGCCGTTCCTCGGCCAGGGCATGTGCGCCGGCATTCGCGATGCCGCCAACCTCGCCTGGAAACTACAGCATGTCATCGCGGGCCGCGCCGGCGACAATCTGCTCGACACCTACCAGAGCGAACGCGCCCCCCATGTCCGCGAATTCATCGAGCTCGCCATCCGCCTCGGCGGCCTGATTAACACCAAGGCGACGGAGCAAGGCCTCGCCGCCGGTATCGCCCACAAGGATGCGCCGGCGAAGCTCGAAGTGAAAAAGCCGCTGCTCGGCCCGGGGCTCGCCGCCGGTGCGGCCACGCTTACCGGCACCGTCGCGCCGCAATTCACGCTGCGCGACGGCGGGCGCAGCGACGATACCGTTGGCAATGGTTTTGCCCTGCTCGCGGATACCGCCTTTGCCCGCGACATGACGGCGGTCGACCGGGCAGCGCTCGCAACCGCCGCCATCACCGTGCTCGACGGCGCGGACGCGACCGGCCTCGACGACTGGCTCGGCGGGCACGGCCTGCGCGCGGTGCTGATGCGGCCCGACCGCTATGTCCTCGGCGCGGTGCGGCGCGGACACGACACCGAACTTCAAGACCTCGCCGCGCTGCTCACTGCGCTCGATGGCGCCACGCAGGTGCCGACCGCGGCCTGACTTTCATACCCGATCGACGCAACATCCAACACGAGGACTGATCATGAAGCTGCTGTCATTTACCGCGGAAGGCCGCACGAGCTATGGCGCCATCAAGGACGGCGGCGTCGTCGATCTCGGCCGCCGGCTCAAGCCGCGCACCCTGCGCGAACTGCTGGAGAGCGGCGGCCTCGCCGAGGCCGCCGCCGCGCTGCAGGGCGCGGCCGCGGACTTCGCCCTCAACGCCATCACCTATGCGCCGGTCATCCCCGATCCCGCCAAGATCATCTGCGTCGGCCTCAACTACCGCGACCATGTCGCCGAGGTCGGCCGCACCGTCACCGAGAAGCCCGCGCTGTTCGCGCGCTTCGCCACCAGCCAGGTCGGTCACCTGCAGCCGGTGATTCGTCCGCGTGTCTCCGAGCATTTCGACTACGAGGGCGAGCTTGCGCTCGTCATCGGCCGCGCCGGCCGCCACATCCGCCGCGAGGACGCCCTCGCCCATGTCGCCGGTTATGCCTGCTACAACGAGGGCAGCGTGCGCGACTGGCAGCGCCACACAACTCAGTTCCTCGCCGGCAAGACGTTCGACAAGTCCGGCGCGTTCGGCCCGTGGCTGGTCACTGCCGACGAAATCCCCGACCCGTCGAAGCTCAAGCTGGAAACCCGCCTCAACGGCCAGACCGTGCAGAGCACCACCACCGACATGATGATCACCGACGTGCCGGACCTGATCGTCTACTGCTCGACGGTGATGACGCTGCTGCCCGGCGACGTCATCGTCACCGGCACGCCCGGTGGCGTCGGCATGAAGCGCAATCCGCCGCTGTTCATGAAGCCCGGCGACACCGTCGAGGTCGAGATTTCGGGCGTCGGCCTGCTGCGCAATCCGGTGATCGCGGAAGCCGGGTAAGCCGCACCTGCCCTCGAGGCCGCCACGTGGTGCACTGGGCAGGGTGACGGCCGATCTTCAAGACAGCCGCATCAGGCGGCTGTCGACGGCACAGGCCGGAAGCGATGCAGGATGGCGATGGCGTCGGCATCGTCGAGCTGGCGAAAGTCGCGGTAGAACGACCCCACCGCGCCGAAATCGCCCGGCGTCGTCAGGCTGACCAGCGCGTCGGCCATCTGCCGCAGGCTTCCCGCCGCCTCCGGAGACATCACCGGTGCCGCCACGACGACCTGCCGCGGGCGCTGGCGGCGTACCGCTTCGACCGCGACCATCATGGTCGCACCGGTGGCGACGCCATCGTCGACGAGGATCACGGTCTTGCCTCGCAGGTCGAGCGCGGGCCGATCGCCGAGGAAGCGCTGCCGCCGCCGCTGGATCTCGGCGAGCTCGCGCGCGGTCGCCTGCTCGAACGTCTCCGGCGAAATGCCGGCCGAGGCGATGACGGCCTCGTTGTGGACGATCACCGGCGCCGCGCCATCGGCCACCGCGCCCATGGCAAGCTCGGGCTGGCCCGGCAGGCCGATCTTGCGAACCAGGATGATGTCGAGCGGCGCGGCGAGAGCCGCCGCAACCTCCGCCGCCACCGGCAGGCCGCCGCGCGGCAGGGCCAGCACCACAGGATTGGCCCGCTTGAAGGCCATCAGCGCCCGCGCCAGCTTTCGCCCGGCATCCGACCGATCCTGGAACGACATGTCTTGCTCCCTTGCACGCCCAGCCTGAAGACCGCCCGGCTTCCGACCACCGCCGCAGCCGCTGCCACCGATGCGCATGCACGCTCACGCCGCGGCGAGATGCGCCTCGATATCGTCCATCGGATGCCGCGTCAGATCCTTGTTGATCTCGGCCACCACACGGTCCCTGATGTCCGCAGCCAGTTCCTGACGCAGCTCGGCAAGCGTGCGCGGCGGGGCCACGATGACCAGCGCCTTGACATGGCGTTCGCGCACCAGCCGCTCCATCGCCTCGCTGACCCTGCGCACGAACAGGTGCTGCTCGAGCGCGTGCCAGTCGGTCGCCTCCAGCGCGCTGCGCCGGTTGGTCGCCGCGCTCTTGAACGCCCGCCCCGGCCGGTCGGTGCCCTGCTCGTGGGTCGGCGGGTTGTCGTCGGTGAACACCTGCTCGACCTTGAGGTTGAGATAGAGTCCGTCGCCGTCATTGCGAAGAAACAGCGCCTTGTGGCCATCGCCGACGAAGACGAAAGCGTCATGGGGAATCCTGAGCCTGGTCATGGAGCCTCCGGTCTGACAATCGCGCGCGGTCTGACGTGGCAGACGTTCTGTCCTATCAGTCTAGCGCGCCCGCCCAGCCTTGCATTTGACCGACGTCAACGCCGCCGGCCGGCGATTGATCCCGATCAATGACCCGCGGCACGCAAGTGACGACAAGGACGCAGACGACGCGGTGGAGGATGATCATGGTGCTCGACAGCCCCGCATGTCCGCTCACGCCCGATGAAGTCTATGATGCCGGCTATTGGCGCGAGCGCGCCCGCCTCGCCCGCGACATGGCGACGGCTCCAGCCGGACCGGCGGAGCGTCTCGGGCTGCTGAGGGCCGCCGACGCCTATGAGCGCCTCGCGCACTACGCCGACGGCATCGCGCAATCGATCACCGATCTCAAGGCGCGCCTGTCATAGCCCGCGCCCGCGGTTCCGGCGCCAGCCCGTCGCCTCCCCAAGAAAAAGCCCCGGCACCTGACGGGCCGGGGCTGTCGTCTCACGTCCGTCATGGCAGACGTGCGATCCGTCGCGACCTCAGCCGCGCTTGACCTTGGTCAGCGGATGATCCGGCGGATAGGTCGGCGTGATCGGCTTGGGTGAGCCGATCATGACGATCATGATGGCGTCCTCCTCGCCGACATTGATCTCGCCGCGATAGACACCGGGCGGCACCGAGATGCAGTCGCGCTCGCCGAGGATGGTCTCGTAATACTCGCCGTCCTTCTCGACCATCACCTTGATCTTGCCGCGCAGCACGAAGAACACTTCCTCGGCGTCGGTGTGCAGGTGCATCGGCCCCTCGCCGCCGGCGGGGATGATCATGTTCGACAGCGTGAAGTGCTCGGCCGGAATGGTGTTGCTGTCCTTGGCGACGCCGGTGCCGCCGGTACCGATGAAGCGCTTCTGGGCGCGGCGATACTTCGGATCGAAGTCGGCCTGGAACTTGAGCGCGTTCCAGTCATAGGGCCGGTCGGCGACGCGCGCGACGCGGCCCTTCATCCACTCCTCGAAGCTCGCCCCCTCGGGACGATCCCACGACCGCCGCTGCGTCGGCGCCGTCTCTGCCTGGGCCATGTCGATCTCCTGTGTTGGCCTTCAGTATGTTCATATTTGAACATTCTGTTCTAATCGCAATGCTGAGCAATAGGCAGCGTCATGTCAATGTTCAAAACGCATGTCAGTTTATTGACGGCAGCATGATGCATCGTTAGTGTTTCAGTCAGAACGGTACGTTCATATATGAACAGTGAGTTCCGAATGATCGCGCCCCCGGAAGCCCACGTCACGTCCCGCGAACCCGACGGTGTCGAACGACGCCGCGTCGGCGACATCGACGTGCTCATCCGCCCGGGCACGAGCGATGCCTGCCCGCTGCTGCTGTTGCACGGCATCGGCAGCCGCAGCTTTTCGTTTCAGCCGCTGATGCAGGCGCTCGGCACCGCGCGCACCGTGATCGCCTGGGATGCGCCGGGCTATGGCGCCAGCCGGCCGCTCGCCTCCCCATCGCCAGTCGTCGCCGACTACGCGGTATCCGCGCTGGCGCTGCTCGATGCACTCGCGCTGCCCCAAGTGGATCTGCTCGGCCACTCCCTCGGCACCCTCATCGCGGCTCATGTCGCTGCTCATGTCGCTGAGACCACGCCGCAGCGCGTGCGGCGGCTGGCGCTGCTGTCGCCGACGCTCGGCTACGGCGTCGCGCCCGGTGCGCCGCTGCCACCCGCGGTCGCGGCGCGCCCGGTGGAACTTGCGGAACTCGGCGGCGATGCCTTCGCCGGCAAGCGCGGCCCGCGGCTGGTGCACGCCTCCGAACGCAAGCCGAACGCAACGCAGGCGGTGATCGCGGCGATGGCGACCATGACGCTGCCCGGCTACGCCCAGGCCGCCCACCTGCTCGGCACCGGACGGCTGCTCGACGATGTGGCGAAGCTGCGTTGCCCCACCCTCGTCGCGGTCGGCGCCGAGGATGTGGTGACGCCGCCCGACATCGCCCGCCGCGTGGCGCAAGCGCTGCCGCCGCAGGCCGTCACGTCCGCTGGGGCCGTCCTGATCGAAGGCTGCGGCCATGCCGTCTATCTCGAGGAGCCGGCGACGGTCGCCGCGCTGATCGAGCGTCATTTCACCGGGGAGCGGACCTGATCATGGCACGGAAACCCAAAGCAACGTCCAATGGAACGGCGAGGCGCAGCGAGGCGCCGGCTTACGGCATCCCGGCCGTCGAGAAGGCGATCAAGCTGCTGCGGCACATCTCGGAGGGCGAGTCGGTCGCCAATCTCAGCCACACCGCAAGCGCGCTGCGCATCAACCGCACCACCTTGATGCGGCTCATCGCCTCGCTGGAGGCCGGGCGCTTCATCGAGAAGAAGCCCTATGGCCTCGGCTACCAGATCGGCCCCGGGCTGATCGGCGTCGCGGCCCAGACCTTCCTGTCGCGCGACCTCAACCAGACCGCGCTGCCCTATCTCATCACCCTGTCCGAGGAGTTCGGCCTTTCCACCCATCTCGGCATCCTCGAAGGCCGCGACGTGCTCTACCTGCTGCGGCAGGTGCCGCATGTGTTCCGCGCCAGCGCCGTGCGCGTCGGCTCGCGCCTGCCGGCGCACGCCACCAGCATGGGCCGCATCATGCTGGCCTACCTGCCGGAGGCGCAGCTGCGGGCGCTGTTCGACGGCGCCGCCCTCGAAGCCGCGACCGAGCAGACCGTCACCACCATCGACGATCTCGTTGCCGAGACCCGCGCCGCCCGCCAGGCCGGGCTCGCCTGGAGCCATTCGTCCTATGAGGCCGGCGTCGATTCCTGCGCTGCGCCGATCTTCGACCACAGCGGCCTCGTCGTCGCCGCCATCAACATCACTGGCCCCGAGAGCGCGTTCAGCATCCAGGGCGGCAAGCGCGCGCGGATCAGCGAGGCGCTGCGTCGCGCCGCGCTGAACATCTCCGAACGGCTCGGCTACGTGCCGCCGGCCGAACCGCGCGCCACACAGCGAGGTTCGACCGCATGACCAGTCTCCGGCACCGCGGCGGGCGCGACATGACGCTCGGCCTGATCGGCTACGGCACCATCGCCACCGAGTTGCTGGCAACGCTGCAGCGCGAGGTGCAGGCGCCGCTCGCGCGGCTCGTCTGCCTGGCACGCCCCGAAGGCGCGGCCCGGGCCACGGCCCTGCTGGACCGCCACGCCGCCCTCGCCACGGACCGCCGCGTCGTCCACAGGACGACCGATCTCGCCGGCCTCGACCTCGTCGTCGAATGTGCCGGACAGGATGCGCTGAGAGCCCACGGCCCCGCCGTGCTCACCGCCGGCATCGATCTCATCGTCGCCTCGGTCGGCGCACTCGCCGACGATGCCTTCCACACGGCATTGCGCGACGCCGCCGTGCACGGCCACGCCCGCATCCATCTGCCCGCCGGCGCGGTCGGCGGCATCGATGCGCTGAAGGCGGCGCAGCTCGCCGGCCTCGACGACGTGCTCTATCGCGGCCGCAAGCCGCCCGCGGCCTGGAAGGGCACACCCGCGGAAAACCTGCTCGACCTCGATGATCTGGACGGCCCGCGCGTGTTCTTCACCGGCAGTGCGGGCGAGGCGGCCCGCAGCTACCCGAAGAACGCCAATGTCGCCGCGATCGTCGCGCTCGCCGGTCTCGGCTTCGACGCGACCCGCGTCGAACTCGCCGCCGACCCGGCGATCGCGCGCAACGTCCATGAGATCGAATTCCGCTCGCGCGCCGGCACGGTGGCGATCCGGATCGAGAATGCACCGGCGCCGGACAATCCCCGGACATCGCTCGGCACCGCCCACAGCCTCGCCCGCGCGGTTCTGAACGCGACAGCGCCGCTGGTGATCTGAACAACAACGACAGGTGAGGATGGCGCCCCGCGCCACACGACAACAACGCGTAGGAGTGGAGACTGTGCAGATGAAACGATGGCTTGGCGTGATCGTGCTGATGCTGGTGGTGAGCATCGCCTACATGGACCGCATCAACGTGTCCCTGATGATCACCAACACGGATTTTCTGCACACGCTGGGGCTGGAAGGCGACCGCATCGCGCAGGGCCGGCTGATGTCGCTGTTCCTGTTCGGCTACGGCCTGTCGGCCTGGTTCCTGACCCCGCTGTTCGAGGCGCGCTGGAGCGTGCGCGCCAGCCTTCTGATCAGCCTCGTGCTGTGGACGGTGTTCACCGGCGCCTCGGCGCTCACCACCAGCGTGGTGCTGTTTCTGTCCTGGCGCTTCCTGCTCGGCGGCGCCGAGGGCCCGCTGTTCTCCCTCAAGACCATGTACGTCAAGGAGCACTTCGCCGCCCATGAGGTCGGCAAGCCCAACGCGGTAAGCTCGCTCGGCGTCAGCATCGGCCTCGGCGCCGGCTATTCGATCCTGAATTTCCTGATCCAGCACTTCGGCTGGCGGGATTCGTTCTGGGCGCTGGCCGCGCTCAATGTCGTGATCGGCATGCCGCTGGTGATGTTGTTCATTCGGGCGCCGGAGGCTGCCGCGACGCGTCCGGCCAGGCCAAAGCCGGCGGCGCTGTCGCTGATGCTGGCAGCGCTGCGCACCCCGCACCTGTTCTGGATCCTGGTTATCGAGGTGTGCACACTGAGCTACCTGTGGGGCGCCAGCACCTGGCTGCCGTCCTATCTCAAGGAAGCCCGCCACTTCTCGCTGAACGAGATGAGCGTGTTCGCGGGCCTGCCCTTCATCGTCGGCATCGTCGCCGGTGTTATCGGCGGCTCCTTTGTCGATCTGCTGCCGCGCCATCGCGCGCCGCTCGCCTTCGTCATCGGCGGCCTCATCACCGCGGCCTGCGTCACCATGGCGATCATCGCCGCGAACCCGTATGTCGCCGCCACCGCGCTGATCCTTGCCGGCGCCGGCTGGGGCTTCCAGGCGCCGGCGATTCCGACACTGGTGCAGCACGTGGCTCAGGACGGCACCGTCGGCAGCACCTATGGCATCGTCAACGGCGTCGGCAACCTCGTCTCGGCGCTGATGCCGATGGTCATGGGCGCGGCGATGATGGCCGGCAAGAGCGAGAATCTCGGCCAGGGCTTCTGGCTGCTTGCCGGCACGCAGCTGGTCACCGTCGTGTCCGGCGCCGCGCTGCTGTGGCGGCTCGGCAGGCACGAGGCAACCGCCCCCTCGACCGTTCAGCCGGTCTCGGTCGTCAACCCTGGCGGCGGAGGAACGCGGTGATCGACACCGTCTCCCAGATGCCCGCCGCAAAGAACGGATCGGCGTGGTGGAACGTTTCCACCGCCGCACGGTTCGGCGCCTCGATCAGGAACAGGCTGCCGATCATGGTCTGGCCGTCGTCGGCAACCAGCGGCCCCGACATCACGATGCGAATGCCGAACGCCGAGGTGTCGGACAGGAACGCCTTGTGGGCGTCGTAATTGGCCTGCCGGACCGGCAGCGCGCCGGGGCGATCGAGGGCATGGATGATGAACAGCATCGGGACTCTCCGGAAGATCGTGTTGCAGATGTGAAGCCCGCGCGGCAATGACCGCGCGGGAGTCCTTGTCTTTGCAGCCGGACGGCTGATGGCATGGCCGAACCGCTGGTGGCCACGCCTGCGGCGCGGATCACTTGCCGCCGAGCTTGACGGCTTCGTCCCAGGTCGGGCACTTGCGGGTCTCCAGCGGCACGTCGTAGGGCTGGTAGTTCTCCTTCGAGATCACGGTCGGCTTGAGCACGATCTCGGTGATCACCGGCTCGCCGCGCAGCGCGCGGATCGCGATCATGGTGCCGACGCAGCCCTGCACGAAGCCGTTGTAGTCGCCGCTGGCGAGCAGCTTGCCGGCCTTGATGGCGTCGACCGCCTCCTTGGTGCCGTTGACGCCGATCACCTCAGCCTTGCGGTTGGCGCCGTCGAGCGCCTCGATGGCGCCGATCGCCATGGCGTCGTTGGCCGCGAGCACGCCGTCGATCTGCGAGTTGGACTGCATCAGGTTTTCCATCACCTGCAGCGCCTGCAGGCGCTGGTAGTTGGCCGGCTGGGCGGCGACCACCTTGGCGCTGGGATTTTCCTTGAGCGCGTCATAGAAGCCGCGAACCCGGTCGATGTTGGTCAGCGAGCCCTTGACGCCTTCGAGGATCACGACGTTGCCCTTGCCGCCGAGCGCCTTGAGCAGGTGGCGCGCGGTCTCGAGGCCGAGGCTGTAGTCGTCGGCGCCGACGAAGGACACGAAGCGGCCGCCCTCCGACCGGTCGGTGACGTTCACCACCGGGATCTTGGCCTTGTTGATCTCCTCGACGCCCGGCACCATCGCCTTGTAGTCGACCGGGATGAACACGATCGCACTCGGCTTCTTGACGATCACGTCCTCGATCTGGCTGAGCTGCTCGGGAATGCTGTCCGGCTTGGTCGGAATGTAATGCAGCGTCTTGGCGCCGAGCGCCTTGGCGGCGGCGTCCGCACCGACACGGACCGTCTGGAAATACGGATTGGTCTGGTTCTTGGTGAAGACCGCGATGGTCTCGTTGTCGGCGAATGCGCTGCCTGCGGCGGCGGCCGACGCCAGCACAGCCAGAATGGCACAGGTCGTTGTCTTCATGTCGTATTCCCTCTCCAGGCTTTGTTGAGACCGATTGTGGTTATTGCCCGCGGCGGCGCGTCTTCATGTCGAGCCAGACCGCGAGGATGACGATCACGCCGGTGACCAGCGGCTGCCAGCTGGCGCTGACCTGCAGCAGGTTCATGCCGTTGAGCACCAGCGTCAGGATCAACGCGCCGACAAACGTGCCGAACACGGTGCCGATGCCGCCGAACAGCGACGTGCCGCCGATCAGCACGGCTGCGATCGCCGGCAGCGTCAGGCTCTCGCCGATATCCGCCTCGGCGGAGTTCAGCCGCGCCAGGAAGATGATCGATGCCAGCCCCGCCATCAGGCCGGACATGACGTAGACCAGCACGAGGCGCCGCGACACCGGGATGCCCGACAGCCGCGCCGCGACCGGGTTGGCGCCGATGGCGTAGATCTCCTGCCCCCAGGTGGTGCGCTGGGCGAAGATGGTGCCGATGGCGAGAAAGATCAGCAGCAGGTAGACCGGGATCGGCAGGCCGAGCAGGTAGCCGCTGCCGATCTGGCGGAAGCCCGGCGGAAAGCCGTGGATGGTATCGCCGGCCATGTACCAGTAGGTCAGGCCGTGCAGCACCCACAGCATGCCATAGGTAGCGATGAACGACGGGATGCGCAGAGCCGTCACCATCAGGCCGTTGAGCAGCCCGATCACCCCGCCAACGGCAAGGCCCGCCAGCACGCCGAGCACCGGCGAGCCCGTCAGCTTGATCACCGTGCCCGCGAGACATGCCGACAGCGCCACATTAGCGCCGACCGACAGGTCGAGGCCGGCGGTCAGCACCACCAGCGTCAGGCCGGCGGCGATGAAGAACATCAGGCTGGCCTGCCGCAGCACATTGAGGATGTTGTTGAGGTTGAGAAAGGAGTCGCTGAGCAGGCTCAGCGCGACGCAGATCAGGAGCGCCGCCAGCAGGCGGTAGAACACCTGGATGACGTCGTCGGACACGAACGCGCGCGGCGGCGCGGTCATCGGCTTGCTCACATCGGTCATGACTGGCTCCGCAATCCGTCGACAAACAGCGCCACGATCACCAGGATGCCGACACTCGCCACCTGCACCGAGGATGGCAGCGCCAGCAGGTTGAGGCCGTTGCGCAGCACGCCCACGGCGATGACGCCGAGCACGGTGCCGAGCAGCCAGCCGTTGCCGCGCTCGAACGAGGTGCCGCCCACGGCGACGGCGGCGATGGCGTCGAACTCGAGGCCAAGGCCGGCGGTCGGATGGCCGGAGTTCATCCGCGCGGTCATCAACAGGCCGGCAAGGCCAGCCATGGCGCCGCCGATGGCGTAGACGCCGACCAGCAGCAGGCCGGGCGAGCGGCCCGCATAGCGCAGCGCCTCGCGATTGCCGCCAAGCGCGAAGATGTAGGTGCCGAAACGGGTGTGATAGAGCAGCCCGTGGAACGCGAAATAGGTGCCGAGCGCCAGCAGGATCGGCGCGGGAATGCCGGCGATCTCACCGGAATAGACGCTGCGCAGGCCCGCCGGGATGCCGACCACGCTCTGGCCGTCGCTGACGATCAGCGACAGCCCCTGCGCCATGCCGAGCGTGCCGAGGGTGGCGACGAACGGCGGGATGCCGACAAAGGCCACCAGCCAGCCATTGGCGATGCCGAAGGCGAGGCCGACCAGAATCCCTGCACCGAGCGCCAGCACGATCGACTTGGTGGCGACCGCGACAATGGCGACCACCAGCGAGGTGAGCGTCAGCACTGCGCCCATCGACAGGTCGAGGCCCTCGGTCATGATGATCAGCGTCATCGGCAGCGCCAGCATCATCAGGATGGTGGACTGCACCAGCACGTTGGAGATGTTGGGCACGGACAGGAAGCCCGGTGCGATCAGGCCGAACAGCACGACCAGCAGCACGAGCATCACGGCGACGCCGGGAATCCGCTGCAGCGGATTGGCCGGCAGGGCGATCACGGTCTCACGCATGGTGCATCCCCAGCCTCACGATATTTTCCTCGGTCAGTTCGGCGCGCGACAGCTCGCCGGCGATGCGGCCGTCGCGCATCACATAGGCGCGGTCGCAGACGTGGCAGATCTCGGCCTGTTCCGACGAGATCATCAGGGCCGCCGCCCCTTCCGCCACCAGGCGGTCGATCAGGGCGAAGATCTCGGACTTGGCGCCGACGTCGATGCCGCGGGTCGGCTCGTCGAACATGAACAGCTTGGCATCAGCGGCGAGCCACTTGCCGATCACCACCTTCTGCTGGTTGCCACCGGACAACAGCCCGACCGCCTGCTTGGCGCTGGGCGTCGCGATGCGCAACTGCTGCACCAGACCATCCGCGGTGCGGCTGGCCGCGCCGCGGTCGAACAGTCCGCTCGGGAACAGCTTGCGCATCGCCGCGACCACGAGGTTGTCGCCGACCGAACGCAGCAGCGCGAGACCTTCGGTCTTGCGGCTCTCCGGGATCAGCGCGAGACCGAGCCGCGCCGCCTCGTCGGGGCCGCCGGTCTTCTCACGCCCCTCGAAGATGATCTGGCCGGCTGTGGCCTTGTCCGCGCCGAAGATCGCCCGCACCACCTCGGTACGCCCCGCGCCGACGAGGCCGCACAGGCCGACGATCTCGCCGGCCCGCACGGTCAGGTTGATGTCGGAGATGCCGGTCGATGCCGACAGGTTCTTGACCTCCAGCACGACGCGGCCGGGCTCGGTCGCGAAATTGCGGGGGTAGCTCATGTCGACATTGCGGCCGACCATCATCCGCACCAATTGGTCCGGCGAAGCCTCGCCCGGCAGCACCTCGTCGATGCGGCGGCCGTCGCGCAGCACGGTGATGCGGTCGCCCATGGCGAACACTTCCGCCATGCGGTGGGAGATATAGATGATGGCGACGCCGTCCGCCTTCAGCCGCGCGATCAGCGCGAACAGCAGCTCCGACTCGCGGTCCGACAGCGCCGCCGTCGGCTCGTCCATCACCAGGATGCGGGCGTTCTGGCTGATCGCCTTGGCGATCTCGACCATCTGCTGCTGTGCGACGCCGAGCTTCTCGACCTTGATCGACGGATCGATGTCGAAGCCGATCATGTCGAGGATGCGCTTGGCATCGGACAGAATGCGGCGGCGATCGATGGTGCCCGGCAGCGGCCCGGCCGGCTCGCGACCCAGAAAGATGTTCTGGGCGATGCTGAGATAGGGAACGAGCGAGAACTCCTGGAAGATCACTGCAATGCCGAGACGCTGGGCATCCGCCGCCGAGACGATCTCGACCTTGTCGCCCTTGGAGTAGAACTCGCCGCGGTCAGCGCGGTAGGCGCCGCACAGCACCTTCATCAAGCTGGACTTGCCGGCGCCGTTCTCGCCGAGCAGCATGTGGACCTCGCCCGGCCACACCGCAAACGACACGTCGTCCAGCGCCTTGACGCCGGGAAACTCCTTGCTGATGCCGCGCAGCTCGAACAGCGGCGCCGCCGGGCGGGCGGCCTGCGCCGCGGCCGCTGGAATGGCTTCGGTCATGACCGCATCTCCTTGGCCGGTGTGAAGATCTTGCCGGGATTCATCAGGCCCGCGGGATCGAGCGCCGCCTTGAGGCTGCGCATGACATCGACGGCGTCGCCGTGCTCGTCCTGCAGGAACGCGATCTTGCCGGCGCCGATGCCGTGCTCGCCCGTGCAGGTGCCCTCCATGGCGATGGCGCGCGCCACCATGCGGCTGTGCACACCCTTGGCGCGGGCGACCTCGTCGGCGTTGTCCGGGTCGATCAGGATCAGCATATGGAAGTTGCCGTCGCCGACATGGCCGACGATCGGCCCGACGAGGCCGCTGGCCTCGACATCCGCACGGGTTTCGACCAGACACTCGGCCAGCTGCGAGATCGGCACGCAGACGTCGGTGATCATCGCCCGCGCACCCGGCTTCAGGCTCATGCCGGCGTACAACGTGTTGTCGCGGGCATGCCACAGGCGGGTGCGGTCCTCGGCGGCGCGCGCCCACTGGAAGCCCTGGCCACCATGGTCGGCGGCAATCGCCTCGGCGAACTCCGCCTGCTCGCCGACACCGGCGTCAGTGCCGTGGAATTCGAAGAACAGCGTCGGCGCCTCGCGGTAGCCGAGTTTGGCGTAGCCGTTGATGCCGCGCATCATGACGTCGTCGAGCAGTTCGACGCGTGCCACCGGAATGCCGGACTGGATGATGCTGATGGCCGTCTCGACGGCATCATGCAGCGTCGGAAAGCTGCACACCGCGGAGGAGATCGCCTGCGGCCAGGGATGCAGCTTGAGCGTGATCTCGGTGATGACGCCGAGCGTCCCCTCGGCGCCGACGAACAGCCGCGTCAGGTCATAGCCGGCGGAGGACTTGCGGGCGCGGCCGCCGGTGCGGATGATCCGCCCGTCGGCGAGCACGACCTCCAGCGCCATGACATTGTCCTTCATGGTGCCGTAGCGCACGGCCATCGTGCCGGATGCGCGGGTCGAGGACATGCCGCCGATGGAAGCGTCCGCGCCAGGGTCGATCGGGAAGAACAGGCCGGTATCGCGCAGTTGCGCATTGAGCTGCTTGCGGGTGATGCCGGGTTGCACCACCACGTCCATGTCCTTGTCATGAACCTTGAGGACGCGGTTCATGCGCGCGAAGTCGAAACACAGCCCGCCTGACAACGCGGCGGCGTTACCCTCCAGCGACGTGCCGGCGCCGAACGGCACGATGGGCATGCCGACGCGCGCGCACAGCCGCACGATCTCCGCGACCTCCTGCGTGGTCTCCGGAAACACCACGACGTCCGGCGGCCGGCTGGCGTGATAGGCCTCGCTGCGGCCGTGCTGCTCCAGCACGCCGCGTGCGGTGGTCGCCCGCGGCCCGACCATCCGCGTCAGGCTGTCGAGCAGGCTCGCAGTATCGAGCGGCAATCCCATGTCACCCTCCCGTGTGCGGCGCCGGACTCTTGCGTGGTCCGTAGGCCGGTGATGCCGTCAGCGCGAGCCACCCGGCTTCAGTCCGAAATCGTAGTTGAGATGGTAGAACGGCGCGTCCATGTGCCGGCCATCGGGCGCGGTCCCCCGCTCACGGCGCACGAACTCGCGGATCAGGCTGTCCTTGACGCCGAACACCACGTCCGAGTCGAGATACTTGTCGCCAGCCACGAACACATGGGTCACCAGCTGTTCATGGCCCGGCGCCGAGATCATGAAGTGGACATGCGCCGGCCGCCAGGGATGGCGGCCCTGCGCCTCCAGCATCTGCCCGACCGGGCCGTCATGCGGAATCGGATAGGCCGCCGGCTTGATCGACCAGAAGTGGAAACGCCCGTTGTCGTCGGCGTGAAAGCGCGCGCGCATCGCGAGATCGCCGATCTTCTCAAGCTGCTGCACGTCGTAGTAGCCGTCGTCGTCGGAGTGCCAGACGTCGATGGTCGCGCCGGCGAGCGGCTTGCCATCGGGTGACGACACCGAGCCGGTGACCAGCAGCGGCTCGCCTTCCAGTCCACCGGAGATATCCTCGCCCAGCGCCTTGTCGGGCGCGGCCTGCACGTAGAACGGGCCGAGCACCGTGGTCTCGGTCGCGCCCTCCGGCTGCGGATGGTTGATGGCGTCGACCAGCATCGACACCCCCAGCGCGTCCGACAGCAGGATGAATTCCTGGCGCTTGTCGTCGCACATGTGGCCGGTGCGGGTCAGGAAATCGATGCCCTGCTCCCACTCCTTCTGGCTTGGCCTAACTTCGCGCACGAAGGCATGGAGATGGCGCACCAGCGCCTCGCTGATCTGCTTGATGCGGGGATTGCTGGCATCGCTGATCCGCGCGAGCACGGCGTCGGTGATGGTATTTTCGTTAAAGTTCCGCATGGCCCCTCCGGCGTCGGGCTGGCTGTCAGATTTTGGGCTCGTCGAGCCCCGACAGGCGCTCGACATGACGAACGGTGGCAATGAAGTCGGTCTCGCCGTCGCCCTGGGCGACCAGCGAGCCGTAGGTCTCGCGCACCTGGGCGGCGAGCTGCAGCGGCACGCCGACGCTGTGGCCGGCGGACAGGATCAGGTCGAGATCCTTGGCCATCTGCCGGCAGGAGAAGGTCGAGAGGAAATCGCGCGTGCGCAGCGGCGCGGTCTTGTACTTGACCATCGGCGAGGCGATCGCGCTGTCGTCGAGCACCTGGAGGATGTCCTGCCAGGCAATGCCGCCCTTGCGCGCCAGCGCGAGGCTTTCAGCCATCATGCCCGCGGACACCGCGATCATCAGGTTGACCGCGAGCTTGGCGAAGCGGGCTTCCTCGGCTTCGCCAAGATATGTCTGCGCCCGGGTGATGGCCGCAAGCAGCGGGCGAACCGCCTCGAACGCGGCCTTGGGTCCGGACACGAAACAGGTCAGCGCGCCGGTGTGGGCGATGCTGGCGTTGCCGGACACCGGCACGCGCAGGTAGACGATGCCGCGCCCTTGCGCGGCGGCGGCGGCCTCCGCGGAAATCTCCGCGCTCACCGTGCTGGTCTCGATCAGCACCGCCCCTGAAGGCATTGTCTGCAGCAGGCCGCCATCCGCAAGCACGGTGGCGCGCAGCGCCGCATCATCCGGCAGCGAGGTGAAGACGACGTTGCGGCCGGATACTGCCTCGGCCGCGGACGCGGCCGGCTGGATGCCCTGCGCCTGTCCGGCGACAAGCCGCTCGCGGCTGGGATCATAGCCGATGACCGGGTGGCCGGCCGCGACAAGGCGCGCCGCCATCGGCAGTCCCATCTTGCCGACGCCGATCCAGGCGATGGAGGTGGTGGTGGTGGTCATCGGTCAGTTCGCCCGCTGTTGAGTTTCGATTCCGCGCACCAGGCGTTCGCCCGACTGCGCCAGTTGCTGCTTGAGACCATCGAGGCCGGCGATCAGCAGCCGGCCCTCGCGCTTTTTCCAGACGCCGTCGATCATCACGGCCTCGATGTTGGCGAGGCTCGTCTGCATCACCACGGTGGCGACGGGGTCGTGCACCGGAAACAGGTTGAGGGCATCGGCGTCGATGATGACGAGGTCGGCGCGCTTGCCCGGTGTCAGTGAACCGATCTCGCCGGAGCGGCCGAGCATGCGGGCGCCTTCCACCGTGATCCAGCGCAGCGCCTCGCGTGCGGGGATCGTCGTCTCGTCTGGGATCGTCCCGGTGGCTTGCCGCGCCGCTGCATTGTCGAGCGCCCGCTGGGTCGACAGCGCCACCCGCGCGGCGCCGAGCAGATCGCCGGGCAGCACCGATTCCAGGTCGACGCCGATCGACGGCCGCGCGCCGAGCTTGAGCAGCCGGCCGGTGATCGGAAAGCCATGGCCCTGGATCATCTCGTTCTCCGGCGTCACCGAGAACGACACGCCGAGATCGACGAAGCGGCGCAGCAGGTCATCCGAGAGGTCGTTGCCGTGCACGACATTGACGCCGTCCCACACCAGCCCTTCGGCGATCAGCGTCTCCCAGCCGCCCGGCGTCTTCGCCGCGCCGCCGCCCTGATGCATGGAGGCGATGAGACCAAGCTCGCGCGCCATGCGGAAGTCGTGCCGGGCGACGTCGAGGGTCGAATAATGCGGGCCGAGGATCGCAAGACCGAGGCTGACGAGGCTGTCGCGGGCTGACAGCGGCCCGGCGAGCAGGCGCTCGACCTCCGCGCGCGGATGCGGGACTTCGGAGAAATGCGGCGCGCCCGGCTTCGGCTCGGGCTTGGGCGAGCCATGGAAGAAGGCGGCGCGGATGCCGCTTGCCAGCAGCGCGCGCACGGCGGCATCGGTGTGCGCCGGCGTCGGGTTGTTGTGGCACCAGTCGACCAGGGTCGTGGTGCCCATGTTGATCTGGTTCAGCGCGCCGACCAGCGTCGCGATATGGATATCCTGCGGCGTGAACAGCGTCGCGAGGCCCGCATGCATGCGGCGGAAATAGGCCAGCAGCGTCCAGTTGGCGGCGTAGCCGCGCAGCGCCGTCTGCCAGGTGTGCATGTGGGCGTTGATGAGCCCGGGGATGACGATGCGGCCGCGGCCGTCCACCACCTCCGCGTCGGCGGCGGTGATCCCCGGCCGGATATCGGCGATGCGGCCGCCATCGATCAGGATGTCGGCGCCGGCAAGGTCGCCGAGCCGATCATCCATGGTGATGACGGTCGCGGCCTTGATCAGGGTGCGCGTCATGACCGCCTCATACCAGCGGGACGGTGACCGGCGCCTCGCCCGCCCAGGCGCGCGCAATCAGGTCGCGGATCGCACCGCGTTCGAGGGGGCGTGGATTCCAGTAGGCATTGGTCACCGCGAGGTCCGCGGCCCTGTCGATCCCCGCCTCCGGCATACCGATGTCGCGCAACGCCAGCTTGGCACGCAGGCGGCGCGCCAGATCATGGAGCCCCTGCGCCGCATCCGCCGCGCCGAGCGCCCGGGCAATGCGCGCTGCGACATCCGGCACTGCCGGTGCGTTGTAGGCCATGGCATGCGGCAGCACGATGGTGTGGGTCTCGGCATGCGGCAGGTCGAAGGTGCCGCCGAGGGTGTGGCAGAGCTTGTGATGCAGCGCCATGCCGACCGCGCCGAGACACGTGCCGGCGAGCCAGGCGCCATAGAGCGCATCCGAGCGCGCATCGCGATCGTCGGGCCGGGCCACAATCGCCGGCAAGCCGCGGGCGAGCACGCGGATGCTCTCCTCCGCCATCAGCGAGATGATCGGGTTGCGGTCGCGCGCATAGAGCGCCTCGACGGCATGCGCGATGGCGTTCATGCCCGAGGTCGCGGTCAGGCCAGGCGGCAGCGACAGCGTCAGGTCGACGTCGTAGACCACTGTCTCCGGCAGGATCTTCGGACTGGACTGCGTGGTCTTGAGGCCGTCGCGGGTCTCGCCGAGGATCGGCGTCATCTCCGAGCCGGCATAGCTTGTCGGCACCACGACCTGCGGCAGGTCGGTGCGCAGCGCGATCGCCTTGCCGAGGCCCGTGGTCGAGCCGCCGCCGACCGCGACGACGCCGTCGGCATTCAAGTCCCGCACCACGGCCATCGCCCGCTCGGTGACATCGACCGGCGTGTGCATGGTGGCGCCCGCGAACAGGCCGGCGGCGCGCACGCCGAGCCGTGCGACGATTTCCCGGCCCTGCTGTTCCTGAGGTGGCGTGGTCAGCACCAGCGCCCGCGCAATCGACAATCGCTCAAGCTCGGCCGGCAATTCCGCCAGCGTCCCGGAGCCGAACAGCACACGCATGGGTGCTGATTGATAGACGAACCTATCCATCGCCCGATCCTTTGCACGCGCCACATTATGCGCGCGGCCACACGGCGGCGCGCGGTTTTTCTTGCGCATGTTCACAGCCGCGCTCGGCCTGAACACGTTTCCCGAGGTTACGGGTAGGTCTAATGCACACGTTTGTCAACGGGGATTTCGCCGCATTTTCACCAATGCCTGTTCGCGCCTGCACAAGTCACGGATTTTGCTGGCGTCTTGCGCGGCCCTGCGGCGGGCCGCGGCGCGCTGTGGGCCCGACCTGGTTCAACCAGGCGAACCGCGCGTGCCATCACCGGTGACTTGAGCTAAAAGAGAGCGAGAGACTCACGGGATCTTGAATGCCGCGCAAGCCACCGTCGAAGCCGCCCGAGCGCACCGGACGCGCCACCATCATCGATGTGGCCAAGCGCGCCGGCGTGCACTGGTCCACCGTGTCGCGCGCGCTCAATCCCGAGAAGCGCCACCTGATCTCGCCGGAGATGGTCGAGCGTGTCGAAGCCTGCGTGAAGGAGCTCGGCTATCGCTCCAACGTGCTGGCGTCGGGGCTGCGCACGCAACGCTCGCGCACCATCGGCGTGATCGTCTCCAACCTTGGCGATCCGGTCCATCCCCCGCTCGTGCGCGCCATCGAGGATCGCTTCGCCGAGATCGGCTATGTCACGCTGGTCGGCAATACCGACAACGTGCCGGGACGGCAGGCGGCGGTGATCGAGCGCTTCATCCGGCAGGGCGTCGAGGGGCTGGCGGTCGTCACCTTTGCCCGCTGCGATCCGGCGGTCGATGCCTGCATCGAGGCCAACGTGCCCACCGTCGCCGTGTTTCGCGATCCGGAGTCCGACCTGATCCCGAGCGTGCGGGTCGACGATGCCAAGGCGATGGAGATCGCGGTCCAGCATCTCGTTGCGTGCGGCCACCGCCGTATCGCCCATATCGCCGGCCCGCAGAACGTCTCCACCGGCTATGACCGCCACCGCGGTTTCCGCCGCGCCTGCCGCGCCCACGCCCGCGACGGCGTGGTGCCCGCGATCGTGTTCGGTGCCGAATTCACCGTGGAGGACGGCGAGATCGCCTGCGCGGAGCTGCTGCGTGCCAATCCGGACATCACCGCGATCGCGGCCGCCAATGACATGCTCGCCATCGGCGCGCTGCGCCACCTGCAGGCGCGCGGCATCCGCTGCCCCGAGGACATCTCGATCATCGGCATGAACAACATGCAGTTCATGGACGCCATCGCACCGGCGCTGACCACCATCCACACGCCCACCGCCGAGCTCGGCGCCCAGGCCGCGACGCTGCTGATCGCCATGATCAACGACACCCCGGTCAAGACCACCCGCGTGGTGCTGCAGCCGGAGCTGGTGGTGCGCAAATCCGTCGCCGAGATCCGCGGCGCCGTTCGCCGCGACGCGGATCTCGCGACATCCTAGAGTCGCATTCCCAAACTCAACGCGAGTGAGGTCGCACTCCTCGCTCAGTCGCCGGCAGCAGTGCTTATCGGCGACCTTAAGTCCAGAACTTCAGCTCCTTAGCCTTATCGCCGCTGAAGTAGGACGACTGGCTTTTCCAGGGAGCGAGCAGGCCGTTCCACTGATTGAGCGTCTCATGATTTTTCGCGGCCAGCACCTGCTGAAACCGCCAGCGGTATTGATTGTAGATCGTGATGATATTGACGGCATATTGCGCGGCCGCATCCCCATCGTTCTCGATGATGACCATGTTGTCATCGTTCTGTGAGCTCGCCTTCGGCCCGAGATTGTGCGAGCCGGTGATAATCACCGGATGCTTACCCAGCGGGTCGACCACGATGACCTTGCTGTGCACGCGCACCATCCCGAGCCCCCCTGACTCCTGCTGCCAATAATTATCCACTTGCTTGACCCACTTCTGCAGAGCGATGGCGGCCGCCTTGTCCTTGGCTTTCGCGGATGATGGGGCGTTGACCGCCGCCGGCAGAACAATGTTGTCCTCCGCGGCCGCGTCGCTGCGCTCGAGCTTGTTCCGGTGCACGAAGATCAGCGGCGATTTGTCGGGGCCACCGGTCGGATCCTGGTTCGCAACGCCATGAATGTAGAGCTTCTTATTCTTGGAGGAATTGTTCAGCAGATCCAGGATGTCGTTGAGGAGCGTGCCCCGGAAACCGGGATTGAAGACCAGGAACAGAACGCCTTCCTGGGCATTCTGGATCAGGCTACGCGCATATTTGAGATCGGCATAGTCGCCATTCTTGTTGCCGTTCCCCTTCTTCGGCTTGGGCCCAATCATCGGATTGGGCGCGAACCAGGCTGTGACCTTGCCTCCGCCCACCGGTTGACTCTGGGCGCTCGCATCGAACTTCGCCAATTCCGGCGGATAGCCGTTTCCGACCTTCACCAGTTCCTTCCACTGCGTCAGGAAACGCTGCGCAATCGCGGCGTCCCTGATGAAAACACCGTTATTCGCCTGCGTGCAGATGCCGCCATAGGTCAGGTTGGTGCTGCCCGTCCAGACGGCGACCGGCTCCGTGGTGCTCATCGGATTCGTGAAAACAATGAACTTGTGGTGGGAGAAATGATTACCACCGACCATGCGGTCATGAACCTCGACATGGGCTGCACGCAGCGCGGAGCGCGCCTCGGCGTTCTCGTCGAAGGGACCGCCATTCTTCTTGGGAGCAGCCCTGGCCTTGGCCTTTTTCTTTCCCACTGCCTTCTTGGCTGGCGCCTTGTGGGTCCCATCAGACAGAATAACATGCGCCCGCTGCCCGAACTTTTCAATCGCCGGGAGCACCTCCGGATCGCTCAGCTCGAACAACGATGCGTAGATGTGTGCGCCGGCCCTGCACTGTGAATCCAGCAGGTTAAGCAGGGCTCGCTTCAATTCGCCTCCGAGAAAATCGCGAACCTTGTTACTCTTTCCCGTTGGCGGATCAACGAGATCCTTCAGCGATTTCTTGTTCGACTGGAGCTGCCGTGCAACCCACTGGGTCGAAACCACACCGCGATTGAAATAGGCCTGGATGACGGCTCCTGGCGGCGAGACCAGCGACACGGTATTGCTCCACGGGCTCTTCACGCCGGGCTTCATGCTGTCGAAGTCATCTCCACACATCGCCACGACCTGGTAGCGGACGTCGCTGTGAGTGTCGACGAGGTAGTCCGACCACATGAACTTCTGGATCGGCCAAACCGTGCTCGGCCGACTCGTACCGGCAGGTACTTTGGTGTCCGTCTCAGGGCCAACGAAGGTCTCAACCACCTGAGGCGTGCTCTCACCCGCCGGCAATCTGTACAGCGCGAATCCGAGGCATTTGTCGATTGGTTTGTCGGCGACCCAAACCACATAGGAATGATCGCAATTTGCGTAGGCCTTGATGCTGATCATGCTCCACCTCGGACAAATCAAATGGTTTGAAATCTGGACGCAACAATCGCCACCCCGGCATCAGGCTGTGCGGAATTGAATGGGGCGACCGTTTCCGGCGTGACGCATCAGAAGAAGGAAAAGGAAAAGGAATATGCGTTGATCGAAGAACTGCCGAAGGGCAAGCGCTCGATAGAAAGGGAACACAATACAACGTCAAAATGCAGATACGTGTGACCCTGATCACATATCCGGTCACCACAAAATCAACCAACGCTCCTGCAGAAAAAAGCTCTTCAGTGAACGTCTATCGACGATACACGCAATCGCCGTCTCTGAGAAGCATTGATCTCCCGTCGAATGCCCGACCCGGCCGTGCTGCACCGCACGTCGGGTCGGTGCAAGATTTCAGATCAGGCCGTACTCCTCGAGCAATCGCCCGACGATCGTCTTCTCGACATAACGCTTCGCGAACGCCGGGACGGGCAGTTTCTTGCGGTCGCGCAGGAACACGGTGGACTTGATCAGCTCGCGCACGTCATAGACCGAGCCGAACACCTCCGGCACGCCGCGTTCGATGTCGAGCAGCTGATACACCGCTTCCATGCCGGTGCGCACCGAATACTCGGTGGTGAAGATGCAGTCACGGGTGGATTCGGCGAACTGGCCGATGAAGGCGAAATTCCTGGCGCGGTCCGGCACGACCTTGGGACGATCGGTGCCGTTGCGCGGCAGGAAGAACGCAGTGATGAAGGGCATCATGCAGGGCCGCGTGATCGCGCCCGTGGCGGCGAGCTCGTCGATCTCGCCAGGCGGCACGCCGAGATGATAGAGCCACTCCTGCGTGATCTCCTCGCCGGTGCACTCGCGCATCGGCTTCTTGACATAGTCGCCCGGGCAGTCGGTGAACAGACCATAGAACCACACCACCGTCTGGTGATCGGGCTGCGCCTTGAAATGCGGCTGGCGGTTGACGGTCCAGCTCAGCAGCCACGACGAATCGCGCACGCTGACGATGCCGCCGGTAACGACCTTGCCGCTGCGTGTCGGCCGCCTCGCGATCTTTTCGATATAGGCGGGAATGCGCGGATCAAGTGTGGTGATCGAGGCCGACGCCCACTGCGACTCCTCCACATGGGTGCAGAACTTGTCGGGATTGCCGAATGAAGCATCCTGCGCGGCGATGTTGCGCCACAGATGCCAGCTGCCGCCGTCGCGCACCACGGGATCGAACTTGGCCGGCGTCCGATGGTCGCCCCACTCCGAATTCTCGACCAGCGAGCCGTTGGTGATGAAGACGAGATCGTCGTCGCCGAGGTCGACGCCTCCGGTCCGCCCCGCGTGAACCCAGTCGATCCGGCGCGCCACCTTGTGCTCAGGCTCAAGGTCGAACCGCACGTTCATGACCTTCGTGTCGAACTGGATTTTCACACCGTGCTTGCGCAGCCAGGTGACCAGCGGCAGCACCAGGGACTCATACTGGTTGTACTTGGTGAATTTCAGTGCGCTGAAATCCGGCAAGCCGTCGATGTGGTGGATGAAGCGCTGGACATAGAGCTTCATCTCCAGCGCGCTGTGCCACTCCTCGAACGCAAACATGGTGCGCCAGTAGAGCCAGAAGTTCGAGGCGAGGAAATCCTCGCCGAACACCTCGTTGATGCGCTTGTCATGAAGCTGTTCCGGCAGGGCGAGCACGAGTTGCACCAGTTCCTTCCGCGCCCTGCGCGTCAGGGTGAAGTCCATGCCGGTGCCGGCGTCGCGCCCCCGTTCGATGGTCGCGCGCTGCAGCGAGACGTTGGGATCGTCCTTGTTCAGCCAGTAGAACTCGTCGAGCACCGAGGCACCCTCGACCTCCAGCGACGGAATCGAGCGGTAGAGGTCCCACAGGCACTCGAAATGATCTTCCATCTCCCGGCCGCCGCGGATCAGCCAGCCGGTCTGCGCATCGCCGGCGCCGTCGAGCGCGCCGCCATCGGTTCCCGACGCCTCCAGGATGGTGATGCGCTCGCCCTTCATCTGGCCGTCGCGGATCAGGAACGCCGCCGCCGCCAGCGACGCCAGCCCGCTGCCGACGAGATAGGCCGACTTCTGGTCGACGCCGGCCGGCTTGCGCGGACGCGCGAACGCCTCGTAGTTTCCCTTGCTGTAATACACACGCACCTCCTGGACTTCGCGACGTCAATTGCCGGGGAACTTCCGCTGCTAAGTTCCGACGGCGACGCTCTCCCCGGCTGCATGCTCCACACGGCAGCCTGGCATCTGAAGACCATAGGTGGCACGGCGGAATGCGGGCAAGTCGAAAGCGGCACGACTGAATGACAATGGACGACTGCAGTTCCCCCCTTCACTGTGGCGCGCCGGCGATGCAACGGCCTTGATTCAGGTCATGGCCGGCCGCCAGGCCAAACGACCGGACAATCTGTCGCACAAGGGCGAGGAAGACGCAGATGCGAATGCTGCCGAAACGCACCTATGACACGTCGAACGCCGCCGCGAGGCGCGTCAGGCAGTCGGCCAGCTGGGTGATCTCGGCGGGGCTGAGCACGCTTTCGATGGTGTGATTGATGCGCTCGAACGGCGGCTGGATGCGCTTCAAGGCGGCGCGGCCGCCGTCGCTGGGGCGCAGCCGCCAGGCGCGGGCATCGACCTTGTCCCGCGTGCGCTCGAGCAGCCCCATGTCGATGAGACGGCGCACCATGGCGGTCATCGCCGATTCATTGAGGCCGAGCTGGCGCGCTACATCGCGCTGGGTAACGGCGCTGTCGGCCGCGATCAGCAGCAGCACGGCGGCCTGCGCCGTCGTGATGTCGGCGGCGGCCATGGTCGCGCGATCGGCCGACTTCTGCAGCCGGTGCGCGGCCAGCTGGAGGCGATGATAAAGCCGGGTCTTCGAAGCGGACATGGCTCCTGAATATCCTGCTTGCGGATTCGCATCCATGCGCTTAAACTTCACTAGTGAAGTAATGGAGCCTGACATGGCTGCGATCGACGTCTGGGCACAGATCACCACCGAGCGCATGGGCAACCGGCCCTGGCTGAAAACGCTGATGCGCTGGACGGGGCGCGCAGAGAATTTCGGCGGCTCCAGCGTGGGAGCCACCCTGCAGGCGATGGATGCCGCAGGCGTCGACATCGCGCTGCTGTCGGCGTGGTACGGCCCCGAGGGCGACCTCGTCACCAACGAGGAGGTGGCGCAACAGGTCGCTGCCGCGCCGTCGCGCTTCCGCGGCCTCGCCAGCGCCGACATCACCCGTCCGATGGAGGCGGTGCGCGAGATCCGCCGCGTCGTCGACGGCAAGACCTTCGTCGGGGTGCGGGTGGTGCCCTGGCTGTGGGATCTGCCGCCGAACGACCGGCGTTATTATCCGATCTATGCCGCATGCGTGGATGCGGGCGTGCCGTTCTGCACCCAGATCGGCCACACCGGCCCACTCAAGCGCTCGGAGACGGGACGGCTCATCCCCTACCTCGAAGATGTGCTGCTCGACTTTCCCGAACTCGTGGTGGTGGGCGGCCATGTCGGCTTTCCCTGGCTCGACGAACTGGTGTCGATGACCGTCAAGTTTCCCAACTTCCACGTCGATACCTCGGCTTATGCCCTCCACCGCCTGCCGCCGGCGTTCGTCGACTGGATGAAAGGCGTCGGCAAGCGCCGCGTGATGTTCGGCACCAACTGGCCGATGCTGTCACCGGCGACCTGTCTCGAGGGATTGAACAGCCTGGGCTTGTCGCCGGAACAGTCGGAGGCGTTTCTGTCGGGCAATGCCCGGCGGGTGTTCGGGCTGTGACACGTCGCGGCCTCCAGTGAGCACAGGCGCACACGACGGAAAAGCCTGAGCGCATCGCGCCGGCGCTCCCCGGCCGGTGGCCCCTGGAACAGGACGACGGCGGCAATGCCGGCCGCCCACCGGCATGAACAGAAGATCGGCGAGCCGGGCCGCGATCCGCGCATATTCTCTCAGCAGCGCTCACGGCGCAGACAGCATTGCGCTCACGCCCGCCCTGTCTTTACAGGCGTTTACATGACGGGGTGAGTTTGCGCCGAAAGTTCCGCGCACTTTATGTCAAATCGGTAGGACTACAGGCCTCGCGCCAGCCCGGAAAACCGCGAGAGCCAAAATACCCTTCCGGATTCGGGGGTTTAAGGAGTGGGGCCGGTTTGCTTCGTTGTCAGTAACCAGGATTTTCTCTTCCGGCACTTTCAACCCGCTCTTTCCGCTGCAAAAGCCACTGGCCGAGATGTCATGGCCATTGCTCCGGGACGAAACGAAGGTCAGGAAACCTGGGTCGATGGCGTCAGAGTCATCTCGAGCCCGACCCGCCGAAATCATAATTCACTGCGCGCGATCGTCGGCGAGGCCATCTGGTTCGCGAACGCGTTCCGTCGCATGCAGCCGTCGATTGTTGTCTGCTACTCGTTGCGCATGTGCTTTATCGTGGCGCTGCTGCAATACCTGTTTCTATCGATCAAGTTCGTATTCGTCGTCACCGAGGTCGGCTTTCTCGGCATCTCCGACACATTGAAGACCAAAGCATCGCGTTGGGCGATCTTTCGGACGCTGAAGCACGTGTCGCCCTGGCGCGCACATTTCATTTTCGAGAACACAACAGATCCCGTCGCGATGGGAATTTTGCAGCGCCATCATCGCGCGTCCATCGTGATGGGCGTCGGCATCGACCCCGCCGAATTCATGCCTCTCGACATTCCCGAAGGGCCGCCGTTTCGCTTTGCCACCGTCTCGCGCCTCGTCTGGTCCAAGGGCATCGATCTCGCCGCCGAGGCCATTTCGTCACTCGCGCGGCAAGGTCACCCGGTCGAGCTGCACGTCTATAGCGCTCCGGATCCGTCGAACCCGCGTCCGGTGTCCCCTGAGGCGCTGCAAGCCATTCCGGGCGTTCACTATCGGGGATCCAGCGATCGGATCGCGACGATCTGGAGCAATTATCATGCGGCGATCTTCACGAGCCGATGCGGCGAAGGTCTGCCGCGCGCCTTGCTGGAGGCGTCCGCGTGCGGCCGCCCGTCTGTGGTCACAGCGGTTCCGGGGTGCCGGGATTTCATCAGAGACGGCATGGAAGGCTATGTCGTTCCGCTGGGCTCCGAGCACGCCTTGAGGGAAGCGATCCTCAAACTGATTGCGACGCCGGAACAGCTGCCGATTCTCGGGCGACGGGCGCGCGCGCGTACGCTCGACACGAGTACCAACGCGATCATTCAGAATGCATATGAAGAGATCTTCGGCGCATTCCTGCGGGGACCGCAGCCCGTGCAGGCGCCCCTCAGAAACAGGCCCGCGAAAGCAGTTGAGCAGTCACCTCCTGGCTATCGCAGCATGATGATCACCGGCAACGATCAATAGCCATCGCCCCTTCGCACCCACGAGAGCGGCCTCAAACCAGCGTGCGCGATTTCGTCCACGTCGTCGATGTCTCAACCGGCCATTTGAACGCCTCCGCGAGGCCCGGCTCTGCTCAGTCATGCCGTCCGGCGTCGAGCGCCCGGTCGACGCACTGATCGACGAAGCCGGCCACCGACCGGCGATCGCTCAACATCACGATGCTGCGGCAGACCGCGCCATAGAGTGCGGCATCGCGCAGCCCGCATCGGCGAGCGCGGCGGCATCGACGCGAACCGTGGCCGTCCTGGTCGGGCGGCGCCTAGGACAGCACGATGCGCAGCACCGGATCCATGATCAGGTGACACGCGGCATGGGCGGCCAACGCCGTCACCCAGCCGTGGCGCCAGTACAGCCAGCCCCACACACAGCCGGGAAGAAAGAAACGGAAGGCGGCATAGACCGGAGCGGCAGCGAGGCCATCCGCAACGTTGCAGAACTGGACGAACGCGATGACGGCGATGAAGGCCGCATCAGGCGGCCGGCGCCCGAGCACCAGCCGCGTGGCGGCGATCAGAAGGGTCATGAGCACGAGGCGCCATTTGACCTCCTCGTAAGCCGAGGTGAGGACCATGAAGGCCATCCGCGGCATGAGGGCGCTGGTGTAGTGCGCCACATAGTCCGCCGCCAGCTGGCTGCGAAAGGCGGTGTCCGCGGCAACAGCGATCGCGGCCACGACGGCGGCGGCGGCAATGGCCGCCACCGCAGCGGCCGCGCGCCGCCCGGCGGCCGGCATCAGGTGGAGATCGACAAACAGCGAGGTCCGCGCCGTGATCATCTCATGGTCTCTCGACGTCTCCGGCGCAGCTGCGAACGAGACATGGCCTCATTCAACCGAAACCGCAATGCCGGCCGGCACGGCGAACGTCGCTTTGATGAGCGGGCCGCGCGGCCGTCGCCGGCATTTGGCCACGGTCTGTCCGCTGGTATATCACAGAGATCGGGAACAGCGCGCCATGCGCGGGTATCCCCGGCCTCGGGCGCGCGCGGCAACCATCGCCTAGCCGAGGAGCCTGGCGAGCGCGTCGGCGACCTCATCGGGCCGCTCGAGCTGCGGATAATGGCCGAGGCCGGCAAGACCGACCACGGCCGCATTCGGAAGCTGCGCGGCCGCGCGCTCGAGAATGGCTGCGCCGGAAATCGCGTCCGCGGCACCGTAGACGAAGCCGAGCCTCGTGCGCGTCTGCGTCAGCGCCGCTTCCCACTGCCGGGACAGCTTTGACCGCTCGGCCATGTAAATCAGATGCTGTGGCCACAGCAGCTGTCCGTCCTCGCGCCGCACCGCGTCCCACATGTCATCGAGTTCGGAGGCCGCCAGCTGGCGGGACGGGAACAGCGGCGCGACCGCCGCTGCGAACGTCTCCCGCGACAGCGACCGCGCCAGGACCGGCCCCTGCACCGGATCGGCCAGCGCGAGCTGCGCCGGCCCCGGACGGTAGAGCTCCGCATAGACCGAGGAGTTCATGAAAATCGCCTGCCCCACGGCGAGACCCAGCCGGCCGTCGAGCTTTCGGTGCAGCATGTCCTGCAGCAGGATGCCGCCGAGATCGTGCGCGACGATATCCGCCGCCGTGATGCCGAGCGCCTCGAGAACCGCGAGCGCGCGGCTCGTTTGCAGCAGCGCCGAATAGTCGGCGTCGCGCGGCTTTGCCGAGGCGCCATAGCCCAGATGGTCGAAGGTCACGCAGCGGTAGCGGCCGCGAAGGCGGGCGATCACCCCCGCCCAGTCGTGCGACGAGGTAGGAAACCCGTGCAGGAAGACCACGGTCGGGCCGGTGCCTTCGATCCGCGTGAAGATGCGTTGCCCGTCGATGTCGAGCGATGAGCCGCTCTCCCACCATTGCAAAAGCCTTGTCATTGCGTGCTCCTGAGATCGATGCAGATCTTGCCGTGCTGATCGGCGCTGGCGAGACGGGCATAGGCTTCCGGCACCGCCGCGAAGGGATAAACGCGGTCGATCACGGGCCGGAGCGCGGCGGCCTCGATGAAGGCGAGCATGGCCTCGAAGCTCGTGCGTGATCCGACCGTGATGCCGCGGATCGTGAGATTCCGGGAGATGATCGGCCCGAGCTCGATCCTGGTCGACAGGCCGCCAAGGTAGCCCACGGCAATGATCCGGCCGTTCTGGCCGCAGGCGCCGATGGATTGGGCGAACGTGGCGTCGCCGCCCACGTCCACGACGACATCCGCCCCGCGCGACTGCGTGGCGCGGACCACCTCCCTGCCCCAATGCGCCACCTCCGAGGCCACGATCACGGTCTCCACGCCGAGGCCGCGGATGGCCTCGGCCTTGGCCGCGGATCGCGACACGGCCACCACACGCAGGCCCGCGGCGAGCGCGAACTGCGCGGCAAAGGTCGATACTCCGCCCGAGCCCTGTACCAGCACCGTTTCGCCGGGCCTGGCGGCGGCGAGATCGAACAGCGCGCACCAGGCAGTGAGCGCAGCCACCGGAAGGGTCGCGCACTCGCCATCCGTCAGGTGCTCAGGCGCGGGCACCACGAAATCGGCCGGAAACACCCGGCGCTCGCACAGCACACCGTCGAGCGGAGAGCCCAGCGTCCGGGTCCGGTCGGAAGGCGTGCTCGGTCCGCGATCCCAGGCCTGCATGTAGCAGCCGATGACACGCTCGCCCCCGCGCCAGCGCTGCACGCCCGGACCGACGGCGACAATCCGGCCGACGGCGTCGGAGCCGGGGATCATCGGCAGCGGCTGCGCGGGCGCATAGACCCCGCGCGCAATCGCAAGGTCGCGGTAATTGAGCGTCACCACATCGATGTCCACCAGGACCTCGCCTGGACCAGGCACGGGATCAGGCCGCTCGCCGAAAACCAGCCCATCGGCTCCAAAAGATCGCAGCTCCCAGCACCGCATACAAATCACCATTCAAATACATAACTGTATTTGAATTCAGATGTGTTAGCCTGTCAAGCACGGATTCGGCCCGCCAAGGAGGAGCCATGCGGACGACGAAGCGTCTCAATCGCGAGGAGAGCCAGGCGCGCACCCGCGAACTGCTGATGCGCTCGGCGGCGAGCTGCTTTGCGAAGGTGGGCTTCGAGGGAACGTCGGTCGATGAGATCGCCGAAAACGCCGGATTCTCGCGCGGCGCGTTCTATTCCAACTTTGCCGACAAGCACGAGATCCTGCTTGCGCTGCTGCAGCGCCATCTCGCGCACGACCTGCGCGACTTCGAGGCGATCGTCGCCGAAAGCACGAGCTTCGACACCTTTGCGGAGAAGGTGGCCGCGAGATATCGCGAGCTCGGCGACAATCCCGACTGGTGCCTGTTGATGGTGGAGTTTCAACTGCGGGTGTCGCGCGCGGACAAGACCAATGATGTCTTTGCGCGGCTCTACACCGACTACCGTCACACGGTATCCCGCCTGATTGCGCGCGCCTTCACGCGTTTCGGTACGAAGGGGCAGTTGACGCCCGCCGACCTCACCGTCACGCTGATCGCGCTGTCCCATGGGCTTGCGCTCGAGCGCGCTGCGTCGAAGAATGCGCTGCCGATGGCCTTGACCGGCAAGGCGATGAAGGCGCTGCTGATCGGCGCTGCGCGCGACAGCGGCGCCCCTTGATCAGAGGCGCGTTCCGGGACGCAGGAGCGAGCCGCAATGCCAAACGCAAGACGTCGGCAGCGGCCCCGTGGGAACGAAGGAGAAAGTACCATTCTCGTCAACGAAGGCATGGCGAAAATCCCATTTCGCACAGGCGCGCTCGTGAACGCGCAATCCGGAAACGTGTCCCAGGACGATTGATGTTACCGGCTTATAGGCGTCGGCATCGAAGGCGGGGTTGGTTTCCTTCATCCGTTTATTGTATTCGATCATCTCCAGGATCAAGCCCGACATGGCGCCCCCGGCACCTCTGATAAACCAATCCAGCAATGTAACGGCGATGTGGCCGGGACAACCGGCCGACTGCACGCCACGCCCCAGACCTTGATTGAGCGTGACCAAACGCACCTGCGGATGGGAGTACGGTTCATTATCGTAGTCAGTGATGGCGCGGCGTCGCGGTATGATGAGGGAAAAGAGTAATACGATCGCCAATCCCAATCGGAGGAAGCTCTCTACGGTGGGATTGTAATGTGCGGCTCGGAAGAGCTTACCGCGCTCGTCGGTAGCGCGTGGCGGCAATGACGACAGCCCCCGCGCAAGCGCTCTGGCCAGGGTTTCGGCCGCACGGCAATCCGCGTCCGTCTCCATCATGCTTCGCATATCTATCCATGCCGGCCGGTCGCGGAGCATCAGTTCGATCATTCGCTCCGAGTATGGATAATGGCGTTCGATGTGAGATCGCTCATGCTCCATGAGAAACCAGAGCGCGTATTTCAACGCGTCAGCCAGTGCATCCAAACGGTCCTTGGGGAGGCCTGTTTCAATCGCATGACATTGGGTTAGAAGAGCGGCGATCGAGATATCTTCGCGATAGACATCTTCCACCATCGGATGGAGCGGCTTACGCTCCAGCTTCTCTCTGATGAAATAAGGTGTATCGCGCTGCCACTCGGCATCGAAAAAAGTAACGATTTCATAGGCCATCCAGTACCTGGAGAATATCCGGTACAGCAGAGCAAGGCGTAACGGGACGCCGACCGGAATCAGAATGAGCCCTTGGCCATCCAACAGATGAGCGAAGCAGGCCGTGGAGGCACTGGCCGTCACGACGACCTCGACGGTCGACGTTTTTGCAGCGGGGCTGCTGCGGCCCGCATTGGAAATTGCGAAGCCAATCGCATTCACAAGAAAATCGGGCGCTCCAGCCGGCGGCGAAAAAACACCACCCGCATCACGGATCAGTCGATCACGTTTCGAGATTTCCACCGGCTTCCTTTTCACAGGAGCAATATGCCGCCAGGCCCTGACGAAGGAGCAGAGCCGCGAGCGCCGCGATTTCATGAATCACGCTCTCGGTCGGCCTGGAGAAGACACCGACTTGCACGATCATCACCATGACCATCCCGAGCGCCAAAGAGATGTCTGCTTCCTGCTTATAGAGAAGCTTTTTCGTAACCGGATGAGCACAGATCGATTGCCGAAAAGATTCCGAAACCCGCTTTACGAAACTCCGTCCGGCAGCCGCTTGATCCTGATCGGAGGTTGGTTGGGAAGCGAATGTCTGATCCAGCTCATATCGCCCAAGCAGGCGAAACAATTCCTCGTCGCTCTTTTGCAAAAATTCCGAAGGCACGGCGGTCATGCAGGCTCCGCATCGCCCGAACCATGACATTGGCTCAGGGGTAGATAAACGTGGCAGCAGCTATCCATAGTGGCACATCTTCATGACGCCTATTTGCAACCTGTGCCGGGCATTCACATGGGAAACACAAAATAATATCAATGGATTACATGGACACAAATTGAAGTTGAGGTAATCCGACACCATGACGAAATGTCTCGTCCGGTCGACTTCAATCACGCCATTGCCTCGTTTTCGCACGGGAGCCCGAAGCCAGCGCCGCGCAGATGAATGCCATCTCGCTCCATTCAAGGAAGGGCGTCGGTTCGGATGCATCGGGCACCCCGCCGCGACATCAGTGTGTATGTGCTCCTGAAAGACACTGGTGCCCTTGACTGCCGTGCACGGATACACGCGATCCAAGCATGCGTATCATCGCCGATGCTCATCAAAGCTCGGCTGCAGGCCGCGCCGAACACATTGCTCAGCCACCGGGACTCGCCAGGGGGAGGATTTCAGCGACGTTCACGACGTGCTCCAACGTCCAGATCCTGTCGACGAGCGCTCGCTGTGCGTGATGCGACATCTGCGAGGATACCAGACGCTCGAATTTTCGTTCGAGCTCCATGTCGGTAAGCGGCCTTTCAAGGCCACCACGGGCATGGTCCACGCCTGTTGCATGCTCGCGACCATCGACCGTCCTGAGCGTCACCCGGGCCGCTTCGACGTCGAGCGCGGGATCCGCCCTGACGACAATTTTGCGGCGCAGAGCGCGAACCTTCGGATCCTGCACACGCGCATCGGAGAAGGCGGGCAAGCCCGGCTCGCCGAAAAGCAGGGTTACGGCGGCCGCGTGTTGTGCGCTTAAGCGCCCGCATCCACCAGACATTCGTGTTGCTGTCGACGGAGTTCCACGTGCCGTCGAGATAGACGGCGAGTCGCGACAATGCCGATGGGGCGCCCCTGGACGTCCGATGGCTTTCGCAGGTCTTGGGCGAGCGCCTGCCACCGGGCCGGCATCTCGGGCCTTACCTTTCACGATTTGAGGGGATCGGCGGTCGTACGGCTGGCGCTGGCCGAGGCGACGGTGCCGCAAATCGCGACGTTCACCGGCCACAGCCTCAAGGAGGTCGAAGCGATACTTGATGCTCACTATCTCGGCCGAGACGTGAAGCTTGCCGAGGCTGCTGTGATGAAGCTCGAAGCGAGAACAAAGACTGCAAAATGAACTGTAAAACGCAGCTTTCGCTACGTTCTCAGATTCATCTGCGTCATTGATTTTAATGGTGGGCGCACTAGGGCTCGAACCTAGGACCCGCTGATTAAGAGTCAGCTGCTCTACCAACTGAGCTATGCGCCCGGAACCCGTTCCGGAAAGTCGTTGCGGGAGGCCGTCGTTTAGCAAAGCGACTCCCCTCTGTCCAGCAATGTGACGGAAGTTTTTTGCATTCGGACAGGAGATTTTCACAGGCTTCGCAGGCCCTCGCAAAGCGTCGCCCGGCATAGTCGTCGCCGGCCTGCGACCGGCAAGCGCACCGAATGAAATTATCGAATAGATTCAACTAAATAAGGCTTGAGCCCCGGATGCTGGCCATGCCGCGCCCGGGGCTCGTTCGATGAACCTTCGCTCGCGCCTGTCGCGCTGAGTGGCTTCAGAGACGGTCGGAGCCGCCGTCACGGTCCATGCCACGGCCGCGCTCATGGTCACCACGCTCGCCGTCGCGGTCGCGCCAGCCACCGAAACGATGATGGCCGCCGAAGCCACGGGTAAGGAATGCGAGCCGGCGCTTCTGGCCGTCGTCGAGGGTCTTGTAGAGCGGCTCGGCCGCATCGGCGATGCGCTTGAGGCCGGCGCCAGCGGTGGCCATGCGGTCGGCACGCTCGCGCAGCCGCACGATCGGATCCTCCGGCGGCGTCTTGTCGGCCGAGGCATTGGCACGGTCGATGCGCTGCTTGGCGAAGTCGCGCACCGCGCTCTCGATCGCCGGCCAGTTCTTCTCCTGCTCCGGCGTCAGCTTCAGTCCGGCCTTCACCGCCGCGATGCGGGCATCAACGAAGGCGAGCCGGTCCTCCGGGCTCATGCGGGACATGCCACCGCGCATGCCGTGCCAATCGCGGTGCTGGGCATAGACCGCGGACGTGCCGAGGAGCGCGAGCGCAGCCACGCCAGCGACAACAAACTTCTTCATGGGAACCTCCAGATGGCCGTGCGCCGCCTCAGGATCGGTTGCACACGATGGTCGATCGCCCCATGACAAAATGACCGCGCTGACGCGGCCAATCAACTTACGGTTTGGACAGGAAGATGGCTGGCCGTTCATCGGCATGGCGGACAATGGCCGTCAGCACCCGCCGCCCGGCCCGTCGCGCCGCACGCCCGCSGGGCGCGAGGCGCGACGGCCGGCGCTACATCATGCCGAGCGCGTGCGGCAGCCAGAGCGAAATCTCCGGCACATAGGTGACGAGCCCGAGGAACACCAGCATCGCCAGCAGCCAGGGCAGCACCGCTACCGTGATCTCGCTGATGCCCATCTTGGCGATGCTGCTGGCGATATAGAGGTTGAGCCCGACCGGCGGATGGCACAGGCCCACTTCCGTGTTGACGATCATCAGGATGCCGAGATGCACCGGGTTGACCCCGATCTTGGTCGCCAGCGGATAGAGGATCGGCGCCATGATCAGGAGGATCGACGATGGATCCATGACGTTGCCGGCGATCAGCAGCACGATGTTGACCACCAGCAGGAACATCCACAGGCTGAACTTCTGCTGCACGATCCACGCCGCCATCTCCTGCGGGATCTGCTCGTGGGTCATCAGGAACGAGAACAGCACCGCATTGGTGATGATATAGAGCAGCATCGAGCTCATGCTCGCCGCCTGCAGCAGCACCTTGGGCACGTCGGTGAGCCGCAGTTCCTTGTAGACGAACACCGTGATGACGAAGGCGTAGACCGCGGCGACGGCGGCGGCCTCCGTCGGCGTGAAGATGCCGCCATAGATGCCGCCGAGCACCATGACGATCAGCAGCAGGCCCCACAGGCTCTCGCGGAACGCGGTCCAGCGCTGGCGATAGGTCGCGCGCGGCATGCGCGGGTAGTCGTTGCGCCAGGCGATGAACCAGGTCACCGCCGCCAGCATGCAGGCGAGCAGGATGCCCGGCACGATGCCGGCGATGAACAGAGCACCGATCGAGGTGTTGGTGGAGACGCCGTAGAGCACGAGGATGATCGACGGCGGCACCAGGATCCCGAGCGCGCCGGAGGTCGAGATGACGCCGACGCCGAAGCGGCTGGGATAGCCGTGGTCGACCATCGCCGGCATCATGATCGAGCCGATCGCCACCACGGTGGCGACGCTGGAGCCGGAGATCGCCGCGAACATCGCGCAGGCGGCGACGCCGGCAAGGCCAAGGCCGCCGGGCAGATGGCCAACCAGCGACGTGGTGAAGGTGATCATCCGCCGCGCGACGCCGCCGCGGGTCAGGAAGGTGCCCGCGAGGATGAAGAACGGAATCGCCATGATGCCGAAGTTGTCGAGGCCGGAGAACAGCTTCAGCCCGACGCTCTCGATCGGCACCTCGGTCATGGTGAACAGGAAGGTGAGCACGGACAAGCCGAGCGCGATCGACACCGGCATGCCGGTGAGCATCAGCGCGAACAGCAGGCCGAAGATGATCAGCGCGGTCATCAGGCTTCTCCCACGCTGACGGGCGCCTTCGGCGCGGCCTCGATGCCGTCGACACTGGTGGCGTCATGGTGCGGCAACTCGCCGGTGCGCCAGTAAGCCCACGCCACCTGCAGGAAGCGGAAGCACATCAGGTACGATCCCAGCGGAATGCAGGCGTAGACCAGCCAGCTCGGCAGCTCGAGATCGGGCGACACCTGGTCGGTGCTCATCAGCTCGATGACGAACTTGCCGCCCATGGTGCCGACGATGGCGGTGAACAGCGCGCCGCCGAGCAGGCCGAAGGTGACGACGCCCTTGCGCCACTTGTCATTGAGGCGGTTGACCAGCACATCGACGCCGACATGGATGCCGGTACGCACGCCATAGGCGGCACCGAACTTGGCCATCCAGATGAACATGTAGATGCACAGCTCCTGCGCCCAGGAGATGTGGATGTTGATGAGATAGGGATAGAGCAAGGGAATGCCGGTGCCGAAGCGGTGCAGCACGGCGACGAAGATCAATAGCGTCGCCCCGCCCATCAGCGTGGCGATCATGATCTCCTCGAGGCGGTCGAGGATGCGCAGGATGATATTCAAGATTGTCCCCCAACGACGGCGCCGTCACGCCTTGTTCGCGCTCACGGCCACACGCCGCATCATCGAAGGTTGATCGTGATGTCGGTGGTGACGCCGGGCGCGCGATCGCGCCCGGCCTCGGATCGGGAGAGCCGTCAGTTGGTGGCGCCGCCTTCCTTGCGGAACTCGTCGACCAGAGACTTGCTGATGCGCGAGGCGACGTCGTTGTAGACCGGCTCCATGGCCTTGCGCATCGCCGCGTCCTGCTCCGGCGTCAGCTTGATCAGCTCGGTCTTGCCGGACTTGCGCATCTCCTCGAGCGCATCGTTGTTTTCCTGCGCCGAGCGGCCGTTGCCGAAGATGGTGGCTTCCTTCATCGCCTTGTCGAGCTGGGTGCGGACATCCGCCGGCAGGCCTTCCCAGAACTTCTTGTTCACCACCACCACATAGCCGATGTAGCCGTGGTTGGTCAGCGTGGTGTACTTCTGCACCTCGTGCATCTTCTGGGTCAGCATGTTGGACGGCGTGTTCTCCTGGCCGTCGACGACACCGGTCTGCAGCGCCTGGTAGACGTCGGAGAACGCCATCACCTGCGGCACCGCGCCGAGCGCGCGGAACTGGGCTTCCAGCACCTTGGACGACTGGATGCGGAACTTGAGGCCCTTGTAGTCTTCAGGCGCCACCAGCTTCCTGTTGGCGCTCATCTGCTTGAAGCCGTTGTCCCAGTAGGCGAGGCCGATCATGCCTTTCGGCTCCAGCAGCTTGAGCAGCCTGGCGCCGAGCGGACCGTCGGTGACCTTCCGCAGCGTGGCGAGGTCCGGCAGGATGTACGGCAGGTCGAACACCTCAAACTCCTTGATGCCGATCGGGCCGAACTTGGAATTCGACGGCGCCAGCATCTGCACGGCGCCGAGCTGCAGCGCCTCGAGCTCTTCCTTGTCCTTGTAGAGCTGGGAGTTCGGGTAGACCTCCACCTTGACCTTGCCGTCGGTGTACCTCTCGGCCAGCTCCTTGAACTTCTCGGCGGCGAGCCCCTTCGGGGTATCCGGCGCCACCACGTGACTGAACTTGATGACGATCGGCTGCTGTGCCACTGCCGGCCCGACCAGCGCGGCAAAGGCGACCGACACGGCCGCGAGCACGAGGTGTCGCATTTTCTTCTTCCTCCCACAGACTTGCTGCCAGGCAACGAGCGCCGCCGGCAAAATCGGTGGCACACCATTGCAAGCCACGGCCAAAAACACCATTGCCCGTTCGCAGGGGACATCTGTTTTTGTGCATCGCCCTTGTTGCGATGCAAAATATCCCGTGCCGTGGGTCAGGCGACGTCGAGCGGCCGTCCCCGCACGTTGGGGCCGAAGCCGGCGATGGCGATCACCACCACGGCCATCGCCGCGGTGATCAGGGCGAACACGCCGCCGACGCCGACCTCGCGCAGCATGTAGGCGACGATGAAGCCGGAGAACGTCGCGCTGAGGCGGCTCATCGAATACACGAGGCCGGCGGCGCGGGCGCGGATACGGGTGGGAAATACCTCGGTCTGGTAGGCATGGTAGGCGTAGGACATGGTCATGTTGGCCGCGGTGATGATCACCCCGCAGGCGATCAGCAGCACCGGATCGGCGAACTGGGCGAAGGCAATGCCGAAGATGCCGATCACCACCGCCGCGACGCTGATGATCCATTTGCGCTCGAAGCGGTCGGCGAAGCTTGCCGCCAGCAGCGGCGCCAGCGGATAGGCGATCGCGATGATGAAGGAATACTGCAGGCTCCTGGTGACGGTGATGCCCTTCTCCACCAGCAGCGTCGGCACCCAGTTGGCAAAGCCATAGACGCCGAAGGCCTGGCAGAGATTGAACACCATGAACAGGATCACCAGCGCGAGGTGCGGCGGCCGCAGCAGTTCGGCATATCCCGCCCGCGGCACCACCACGGGAGCTGCGGCTTCCGCCGCCCGCTCCCCCCGCAACGGAGACGATACCACGGCCCCGCCGCCGCCGGCCTCGATCGTCTGCAGGATAGCCAGCGCCTCCGCCGTGCGGCCGTTGCGGGCGAGCCACAGCGGGCTTTCCGGCACGAACAGCCTGAGCACCCAGATCACCATGCTGCCGGCGGCGCCGATCAGCACCACCCAGCGCCAGCCGTCGACGCCAGCCGGCGACAGCGGCACCAGCCACCACGACAGCAGTGCCACCACCGGCACCGCTGACAGCATCACCGCCTGGTTGACCGCGAAGGCGCGGCCACGCATCCGGCTCGGCACCAGCTCGGTGATGTAGGCATCGATGGTGATGATCTCGACTCCGAGGCCGATGCCGGCAAGGAAGCGCCACAGCAGCACGCCTTGCGCGCTCGTCTGGCACGCCATCACCACGGAGGCAGCGCTGTAGGCGAGCAGCGCATAGGTGAAGATGAAGCGGCGTCCGAAGCGATCCGCCAGGAAGCCGAGGAAGAACGTGCCGACGAACAGGCCGGCGAAGGTCGCCGCGATGAAGGCACCGATGCCGGAGAAGCCGAAGAACGCCTGGGTGGTGGCGGTCAGCAGCCCGCTGCGGGTCAGGCCCGGTGCGATATAGCCGGTGAAGAACAGGTCATAGATCTCGAACCAGCCGCCGAGCGACAGCAGGATCACCAGGCGCCAGAGGTAGCCAGACGCCGGCAGCCGCTCCAGCCGCTCGGCGATGGCATCCGTCCGTGCGGCGCGGGACGAGGGCGCCCTGGCAACATCGATGGCGGCGGCACTCATGCGGTCCTCCCGGCGACGGCGTGTCGCGTTTCCTTTAGTGGCCGGCCCGTCTGTCGCGGACCGTGTGGGCGTCATGTTGCCGCCGGCCTTCATAAAATCCAGACGAACATATCGATGGCTGCGTTCGAGAACTTCGAAGACGGCGGGGGGCCTCCTCCCCGCCGTGACATCGGCGCACCGTCCGGCAAGCCGGGCCACGCAATGATTACAGGGCCGGCTCGAGGCGCGCCCGATCGATATCGGGGCTGCGATAGAATTGTTCCGGCACACGCGCCAGCACCGAATCCGCAAGCTGAGGCCCAAGACCGTAGAACTTCTGAAAGCTCATGATCAGCGGCCGCCATTTGTCCGGATCGATCCGGTTCGCCTCCCCGATGGCAAGGATGGCGTCGTGCAGGTGGACACGCTGCACCCGCACCTCGATGCTGACCAGGTGCCCGCGAAACCGGGCATCGTCGTCGGCGACGCCATGCACCGCCTCGACGCTGGCCTCGAGCTGCACCGGGCACTCGAGCGCCCGCGGCGGCGCCACCGTCTCCGAACGGAGCGGCGTCAGTCCGGAAATCCCGAACTTGTCGCGCTCATGGCGATAGCCGCGGTGCATCTTGGCGGGCGGCACCGGGTCACAGCCGGTCGTCAGCGCCAGCCGATTGACCGCCGCGACCATGTCGTCACTCGGCAGGTTCAGTACGCATTGTCCGGTCCGGATCATGTTCTGGGTCGTCTTGGAGCCGGCATCGAGGCCGAGAATGCAGCGCCAGCCGAGCCAGAACGCAGACGACATCGGCGCGAGATTGGGAAAGCCGTCCTCGTTGAGGGAGCTGATCAACACAACGGGCGTACCGAAATACAGGATCGGAGGTTCATGGCTGCGCATGTGGTCTCTCGTGATGCATTGTTGAGCGGAGGAACGATGGTGAGATAAGGCAACCTCGCCGGCTCGCGACACCCGTTTCCCGACCGGCACGCTAGCCTCGCCGGCAGGCACCGTGTCCCGTTCGCGCCATCCGGCGCCGGGCCTGCGCCAGGATTCGGGAAGGGTGTCGGCGGTGTCGCCCTGGATGGACATTGCGCATGCCGAAGCCCGCACCGGCCCGCAAATCGGCCCCAATCTCCCCATTCTCTGGTCCAGCCCGCGGAGGCATGGGAGCATCGTCGGACCGCTCTTGCTGACCGGCGATCTTTCGTGACATGGATCGTGAACCAACCCGATCGAGATTTTTTGAGGAACTGGTGGTCAAGGCTGCGGACATGATGATCGCCCGGCGCGCGGATACCCAGGCGCGCGCCGATGTGGCGACCTGGAAGATGATGGCGAAGCTGAACGGTGCGGACGAGCTGCCGGCCGAAGCGCAGGGCTATCTCACACACTACCAGGCCCGGCTGCAGAGCACCTCCGAGGCGGAGGCGACGGACGCCACCATCGCACAGGTCTACCAGGACTATTATGCCGCGATGGGCGGCAGCGGCACCGCGCCGGTGCTGCCGAGCCCGTCGGTCGCCCCCGCCGCCAACAATGTCACCCCGTTCCAGCGGCCGAAGCCGCAGGCGGTGCCGCGGGTCAAGGCCACCATGGGAACAGGCCCGCGCCAGGACGGCGGCGCAGCCGGCAGGCCGCGGGTTCCGGCCTTCCTGATTTTCGTGCTGCTGGTGGTGATCGTCGCCGGCGCCAAGTACCTGCTAGGGCACTGAGAGACGGCGCGCCGCCGCCTCACAGCAGCTTGGCGTCCCAGGCGCCACGGCCGACCTGCTCGGCGATCAGGCGCAGCATCAATCGCTGCATCTCCTCCATGACATAGGTCGCCGGCCGGTTGCGCAGGCGACAGATGTACAGCGTGCGCGTCAGCTTCGGCTTGACCACCTCGCGCGCCACCAGCGTTCCCGCCTTGAGCTGCTCGCGCACGAACAGCCTGGTCGCGAGCGCGCAACCAAGCCCTGCGAGCAGCGCCCCGGTGATCGCCGACAGCGAGTTGAGGTGCAGCACCGCATTCGCCTCCAGCCGCTTCAGCGGCACGGGATCGTCGAGCAGCGCCCGCGACGACAGCCCCTGCCCGAGCAGGATGGTGGGCAGCCGCGCCATGTCGTCGAAGGCGATCGGCGCCTTGCTGCGGCCGATCACCTTCGGTGTGCCGACGCAGAACATCTGCTCCTCCAGCACCGGCTCGGCGACGAGATCCTTGTCGGCCGGCGGGTTGTAGACCAGCGCGAGATCGACCTGCGACGCCATCAGGTGCATCAGCGTCGCCCCCGACAGGCTCTCGGTCAGCGACAGCCTGAGGTCCGGATACTTCGCCAGCACCGTCTGCATCAGCGGCACGCCGATCGCCTTGACGCCGGAATTCGCCATGCCGATGGAAATCTCGCCGGTCATCGCCTGGGCGCCCTGGCGCACCTCGCGCTCGGCGTCCGACATCGCGCGCAGGATGACGCGGGCGTGCTCATAGAGCCGCTCGCCGGCGGCCGTCGGCTCCATGCCGCGCGGCTTGCGCTCGAACAGCGGCGTTGCGAACTCCGCCTCGAGGTTGGCGATGTGGTGGCTGATCGCCGACTGCGCCACATTGGTCTGGTCGGCGGCGCGGGAGAGATTGCGCTGCTCGTAGACGGCGATGAAGTAGCGGAGCTGGCGCGAATCCATCGGCGGCCTCTTGTCGTGGACGGCGCCCTGCCGCCCCGCGAATGCGTTCTAGGAGATCGAAGAGTGCGATCGACAGATTATATTTTTCAGAAGGCAGGCGGAAGCCTAGCGTGAACGGGCATCAACCGATCGCGGGGAACGCCCATGACAGACGCCGGACTGCCGCTCGCCGGGGTGCGGGTGGTCGAAATGACCCACATGGTGATGGGGCCGACCTGCGGCATGATCCTGGCGCAGCTCGGCGCCGAGGTGATCAAGGTCGAGCCGCCGGCCGGCGACAAGACCCGCACCCTCGGCGGCATGGGCCATGCCTTCTTCCCGCTGTTCAACCGTGGCAAGCGCAGCGTGGTGCTTGACCTCACAGTCGACGACGACCGCGACACGCTGCACCGCCTGCTCGCCACCGCCGACGTGTTCCTGGAAAACTTCCGCGACGGCCTGCTCGAGCGCCAGGGCATCGGCCTCGCGGCGCTGCGCCAGCGCCATCCGCATCTCATCATCGCCGGCCACAAGGGCTTTCTGTCCGGCCCCTACGAGCACCGCCCCGCCCTCGACGAGGTGGTGCAGATGATGACAGGTCTCGCTGCCATGACCGGCACGCGGGAGAAGCCGCTGCGGGTCGGCTCCTCCGCCAACGACATCATGGGCGGCATGTTCGGCGCCATCGCCATCCTCGCCGCGCTGTACCAGCGCCGCGACAGCCGCGCCGGCACCGACATCCGCGTCGGACTGTTCGAGAACTGTCTGTTCCTGGTGGCGCAGCACATGGTGCAGTACGAGATGACCGGCGAGAAGCCGCTGTCGATGCCCGAGCGCGAGCATGCCTGGCCGGTCTACGACATCTTCGACACCGCCGACGGCGAGCGCCTGTTCATCGGCGTCGTCACCGAAGGCCACTGGCAGAGCTTCTGCCGTGCGTTCCACCTGCAGGACCTCGCCGACGATCCCACGCTCGCAACCACCACCGACCGCATCCTCGCCCGCGGCCGCATCCTGCCGCGCGTCGCCGCCGAGCTCAAGCGCTGGACCACGGCGGACGCCATGGCAACGCTCGACCGCCTCAACATCTGCTTCTCGCCGATCAACCGCCCGGAAGACCTGTTCAGCGATCCGCATGTGCTGCGCCCCGGCGGCCTCGTCAACGCCACCCTGCCCGATGGCGCCGCAGTGCGCGTGCCGGCGCTGCCGCTGGAGTGGAACGGCCACAGCATCGGCGAGGGCCTGCACGTGCCCGCGCTCGGCGCCGACACCGCGGCGATCCGCGCCGAGATCGCTTCCACCACTCCCGCACCAGGGAGGCCGGCATGACCAGCCGTGATGCCATCTATCCGCGAAACGTGGTGACGCTGCGCGAGGTCGGGCTGCGCGATGGCCTGCAACTGGTGAAGACCTATCCCTCGACCGCGGCGAAGCAGCGCTGGGCGCGCGAGGAATACGCCGCCGGCGTGCGGCATTTCGAGGTCGGCTCGTTCCTGCCGGCGGCGCGGTTTCCGCAGTTCACCGACGTGCACGAGGTCGCCGCGGCGGTCGCCGCCCTGCCCGGAGCCCATGGCATCGCGCTGGCGCTCAACGAGCGTGGTGCGGATGAGGCACTCGCCGCCGGCGTCGCGGAGATCGCGGCGGTCGTGTCGGCAACCGAGGCGCACAGCGCAGCCAACGCGCGCCGCTCGCGCGACGAGGCCATCGCGCTGATCGCGCGGCTGTGCCGCCAGCGCAACGACAGCCCGCACAAGCCGCTGGTGCACGCGGGCATCTCGATGGCGCTCGGCTGCTCGATCACCGGCACGGTCGATCCGGACGAGGTATTGCGGCTCGTGGAGCGCTGTCTCGCCGCCGGCGTCGACGCCATCGGCATCGCCGACACCGTCGGCTATGCCGGGCCCGGACAAGTCGGCGAACTCACGGCCCGCACGGTCGCCCTCGCCGGCGACACGCCGGTCTGCGTCCACCTCCACGATACCCGCGGCATGGGCATCGCCAATGCCTCAGCCGCCCTCGACGCCGGCGCCCGCATTCTCGACGGCTCGCTCGGCGGCCTCGGCGGCTGCCCGTTCGCGCCCGGCGCCACCGGCAATGTGGTGTTCGAGGACCTCGTGTTCCTGTGCGAGAGCAAGGGATTTGCGACCGGCATCGACATCGACAGGCTGGTTGCGGTGCGCGCCATCCTGCAGGCCGAGATGCCCGGCGAGCCGCTCTACGGCGGCCTTGCACGGGCGGGATTGCCGAAGGGGTTTGTGGCGAAGGAGTGAAGAGCACGCCAGCGCGCCCCTCTTCCTTCGCGCCATGCCCGCGCACTCATCTCCTCATGGTGAGGAGCGGCCCAAAGGGCCGCGTCTCGAACCATGAGGCCAAGGCACGCAGCTGAACGCGGCGGAGCTCCAGCCTCATCCTGAGACGCCCGCTACGCGGGCTCCTCAGGATGAGGAGATAGATCAACCAACGAACAGGACGGATCGCGCTACCCGGCCATGACGTCGTGCGCGTTGGAGCGCAACGCCCCAACACGCGTTCGAAAGATCACCTCACGCCCCCGCCGCGTCGCGCTGGCGCTTCATGACGATCTTGTTGAGCGCCCCCAGATAGGCGTTGGCGGACGCCACCAGTGTATCGGGATCTGCGGCGCGCGAGGTCATGGCGCGGCCGTCTTCGGACAGACGCACCGAGACCTCGGCCTGTGCATCGGTGCCGCCGGTGACCGCGTGCACCTGGTAGAGCTCCAGCGCCGCGTGGTGCGGCACCAGCGCCTTGATAGCGTTGAATACCGCATCGACCGGGCCGTTGCCCTCCGCCTCCGTGGTGCGCACCTCGCCATCGACATCGAGCTTCATGGTGGCGCGCTGCGGGCCATGGGTGCCGGCGATCACGCTCAATGACTTCAGACGAATGCGATCGTGGGCCTGGGCGATATTCTGGTCGACCAGCGCCTCGATGTCCTCGTCGTGAATGTCCTTCTTGCGGTCGGCCAGCGCCTTCATGCGCGCGAACGCGTCCTCCAGCTGGTTCTCGCCGAGTTCGTAGCCCATCTCCTTCAGCTTGTGGATGAAGGCATGGCGGCCGGAGTGCTTGCCGAGCACCAGCGAGGACTGCCGCATACCGACGGAGGCCGGCGTCATGATCTCGTAGGTCTGCGCATTCTTGAGCACGCCGTCCTGGTGGATGCCGCTCTCGTGGGCGAACGCGTTGCGGCCGACGATCGCCTTGTTGTACTGCACCGGGAACGAGGTCGCCGCCGCGACCAGCTTGGACACCCGCGTCAGCATGGTGGTGTCGATCGCGTTCCAGAACGGAAACGCGTCGTTGCGCACGTTCATCGCCATCACCACCTCTTCGAGCGCGGCGTTGCCGGCGCGCTCGCCGATGCCGTTGATGGTGCATTCGACCTGACGCGCGCCGCCCATGACGCCGGCGAGCGAGTTGGCCACCGCCATGCCCAGGTCGTTGTGGCAATGCACCGAGAACACTGCCTTGTCGGCGTTCGGCACCCGCTCGCGCAGGTTGCGCATCAGCGCCTCGTACTCAGCCGGCGTGGTGTAGCCGACAGTGTCGGGAATGTTGATGGTGGTGGCGCCGGCCTTGATCACCGCCTCGACGATGCGACACAGGTAGTCGAGCTCACTGCGGGTGCCGTCTTCCGCCGACCATTCGACATTGTCGATCTGGTTGCGCGCGCGGGTGACGCTGGCGACCGAGATGTCCAGCACCTCCTCCGGCGTCTTCGCCAGCTTGACCTTCATGTGCAGCGGCGAGGTCGCAATCACGATGTGGACGCGGCCGCGTTTCGCCACCTTCACGGCCGCGGCACAGCGGTCGATATCGTTGGGATGGGCACGCGCGAGCCCGGCGATCACCGCGTTCCTGGTGCGGCGGCCGATCTCCTGCACGGCCTGGAAGTCACCTTCCGAGGTACTGGGAAAGCCGGCCTCGATGATATCGACACCCATGGTGTCGAGGGCCTCGGCGACCTCCAGCTTCTCCTCGAAGGTCATGGTCGCGCCGGGGCACTGCTCGCCGTCGCGCAAGGTCGTATCGAAGATGACGACACGGTCCTTGTCGGAGCGAGCGGGAGCGACGGTCGAATGGTCGGTCGTTGAAACGGTCATGGCTGGGTCCTTGCTTCTCTTGCGCCGGTCTGTTGGGCGCCTTCAGGGGTGTTGGCCTTCCAAATCCCCTGAACGCCCAGGCACAAGTGCCCAGCCGGCATTCAGGGGCCGCTAAGAAGCAGGAGGCCGAGAAGCGGGAGGGCAAGGACGGCGCGCGACGCGGCAGCACCCGGCGCGGCGGCGAAAGCCACCGGACCGGCGTCGTGCTGGATGTCGTTGCGCGAGGTCATGTCAGTTCAGTCGAAACCAGAATTGGTTCACAGCAATGAAGTTGAGACGTTCAGACGCCGCAGCCGGTGAATTCTCTCCTCATGGCGAGGAGGCGCGGAGCGCCGTCTCGAACCATGAGGCCACCGGCGGCAGCCTTGTCGACCTCATCCTTCGAGACGCCCGCGTTGCGGGCTCCTCAGGATGAGGAGAGAGGCGGCACGCCGCGAACGACGCGCCTGCCCTGTTCAGTGCGCCGCCGCGGCCGGAGCGACGTGGGCGTTCTGCTCGTCGCGCTGCTGCTTCATCACCAGCTTGTTGAGCGCGCCGAGATAGGCGTTGGCGGACGCGACCAGCGTATCCGGATCGGCGGCGCGGGCGGTCATCGAGCGGCCGTTGTGCGACAGGCGGACCGAAACCTCGGCCTGCGCGTCGGTGCCTTCGGTGACCGCATGCACCTGATACAGTTCGAGCTTGGCGTCGTGCGGCACCAGTGACTTGATGCAGTTGAACACCGCGTCGACCGGGCCGTTGCCTTCGGCTTCCTCGATCTTGATCTGGCCTTCGACGTCCAGCTTCATGGTGGCGCGCTGCGGGCCGTGGGTGCCGGCGATCACGGTCAGCGACAGCAGGCGGATGCGGTCGTTGGCATGCACCAGCTTCTCGTCGACCAGCGCCTCGATGTCCTCGTCGTAGATGTGCTTCTTGCGGTCGGCCAATGCCTTGAAGCGCACGAAGGCGTCTTCCAGCTGGTTGCCGGTGATCTTGTGTCCCAGCTCTTCCAGCTTGTGGATGAAGGCATGGCGGCCGGAGTGCTTGCCCATCACCAGCGAGGTCTGCTTTACGCCGACCGTCTCCGGCAGCATGATCTCGTAGGTCTGGGCGTTCTTCAGCATGCCATCCTGATGGATGCCGCTCTCGTGGGCGAACGCGTTGCGGCCGACGATCGCCTTGTTGTACTGCACCGGGAACGAGGTCGCCGCCGACACCACCTTCGAGGCATGGGTCAGCAGGGTCGAATCGATCTTGGTCCAGAACGGCAGCTTGTCGTTGCGCACCCGCATCGCCATCACGACTTCTTCCAGCGCGGCGTTGCCGGCGCGCTCGCCGATGCCGTTGATGGTGCATTCGATCTGGCGGGCGCCGGCGCGCACGCCGGCCATCGAGTTGGCGACCGCCATGCCCAAGTCGTTGTGGCAGTGCACGGAGAACACCGCCTGGTCGGAGTTCGGCACGTTCTCGCGCACGCGCTTGAACAGGTCGAAGTATTCTTCCGGCACGCTGTAGCCGACGGTGTCCGGGATGTTGATGGTGGTGGCGCCGGCCTTGATGGCGGCCTCGACGCAGCGGCACAGGAAGTCAAACTCGGTGCGGGTGCCGTCCTCCGACGACCACTCGACATTGTCGACATGGTTGCGGGCGCGCGTCACCGAGGAGATCACCAACTCGTAGACGTCCTTGGGGTCCATCTGCAGCTTGTACTTCATGTGCACCGGCGAGGTGGACAGGAAGGTATGGATGCGGCCGCGCTTCGCCGGCTTGATCGCCTCGGCGCAGCGGTCGATGTCCTTGGCGCCGGCGCGCGACAGGCCGCACACCACGGCATTCTGGGTGCGCTTGGCGATTTCGTTGACCGCCTCGAAGTCGCCATCGGACGCGATCGGGAAGCCCGCCTCGATGACATCGACGCCCATGGTGTCGAGCAGCGCCGCGATGTTCAGCTTCTCCTCGAAAGTCATGGTCGCGCCGGGGCACTGCTCGCCGTCGCGCAGCGTGGTGTCGAAAATGATGACGCGGTCTTGATCCGAGGGGGCGGCGGCGGCGGGGCTGGTCATTGGCTGGTCCTTAAGGTCTTGCGCCGGGATCGCGGATCGATCGTTTGAAGGCGCTGTCGGGGTTGCTTCGTCTTCAGTCCCCCTGAGTGCCCAGGCGCAAAAGCCCAGCCGGCCTCAGGGGCCAGTAAGCAGCAGAAGCTCGCCAAGAATGAGGTCGGCCCGCGCGGCAGCGGCGCGGCCGGCGGCGAATGCCACCTTCCCGTCCAGCCCCTGCAATGCGCAGCTCATCGTCATACTCGCGTCCCGTGACACCGGAGTGTTGCCGACAACCGTTGACAGTTGGTTGCCGGACCGGCGCGCAACCGTTGTAGACGAGGACCGCGACGCGCCGCAACGCCAAATAATCGGTCAGTATCACTGCCTTATATCACCTGCCATGCCGGGTCGGCGGATGATCCGGTGTCGAATACTTAAGTCACGACTTGACAATTGACGGTCCGTCGCCAATACTCAAGTCCATGCTTAAGTATCAGGACATCGACACCACTCTTCGCGCCCTCGCCGAGCCGACCCGGCGGGCGATCGTCGAGCGCCTGAGCACCGGCCCGGCCACCGTCAGCGACCTCGCCGCGCCGTTCGACATGAGCTTTGCCGCCGTGGTCCAGCACCTCCAGGTGCTGGAGGGCAGCGGACTGATCCGCAGCGAGAAGGTCGGCCGGGTCCGCACCTGCCGGCTGGAGCCGGCAGGCCTTGCGCCCCTCGCCGACTGGGTGGCGCAGCGTCGCGCCTTCATGGAGCAGCGCTTCGACCGCCTCGGCGCATTGCTCAACGAAACCGACCCGCCGGCTCCGGCCGACGAGTCCTGATCCCCGCACCTTTCACCCTTCGAAAAGTCCCCTGCGTAACCTCAAGGACATCCCATGAGTGAGCCGACCGCGACTGCCACCAATCCCGATCTCGTGATCCACTCGACCTTCACGCTGGAGCGCCGCTACCCCCAGGCGCCGGCGCGGGTGTTCTTCGCCCATGCCGACGCGGCGATGAAGCGCCGCTGGTTCACCGACGGCGAGGGCTGGGAGATCTTCAGCTACGCGCTCGACTTCCGCGTCGGCGGCATCGAGAGCTCACGCTTCAGCTTTCAGGGCGGTCCGGAGATCACCTACGACTCCGTCATCCAGGATATCGTGACTGACCGCCGCATCGTATTCGCCTACCGCATGACGGTGGCGGGCGCGCCGATCTCGGCGTCGCTGTCGACCATCGAGTTCAAACCCGATGGCCGCGGCACGTTGATGCGCTACACCGAGCAGGGCACCTATTTCGGCGATCCCAACGCGCCGGCGGGACGCGAGCATGGCTCGCGCGAACTGCTGGAGAAACTCGCCGCGGAGCTCGACCGCACATCGTGAGCGACACCCGCACAGCAGCGTGATAGCTGCTGTGAAGATGAGCGCTTCTACATATGCAGCGTCATCACCGGGCCGACGCGTAGCGTCGAGACCCGGTGATCCAGCTTAAGAGCTTTTGTGACGCTGCAACAAGCTGGATTGCCGGGTCAAGCCCGGCAATGACGCGGTAAGTGTGGCTGGCGCCCAAAGTCAACCGCATCAGTGGATCGCGGCATACATGATCTTTTCCTCGGTCGCCTCCGACGCGGAGAATTCCTCGACCACCTTGCCCTGTCGGCACACCAGGATGCGGTCGGACAGTGCCAGGACTTCCGGCAGGTAGGACGAGATCACCACCACCGCCTTGCCTTCGTCGGCGAGGCGGTTGATCAGCTCGTGGATCTCGACGATGGCGCCGACGTCGACGCCGCGGGTCGGCTCGTCGAAGATGATCAGGTCCGGCTCCTGCACCAGCGACTTGGCGATCACCACCTTCTGCTGGTTACCGCCAGACAGTTCGACCACCTTCGCCTTGCTGCCGATCGCCCGCACGTTCAGCCGCGCGATCCAGCTGCCGCCGGCGTCCTGTGCCTCGCGTCCCGACAGCAGGAAGCGGCCGCCGGGAAACTTGGCAAGCAGCCCGAGATAGATGTTGCGGGCGATCGACATCGTCTCGAAGAAGCCCTCGACCTTGCGGTCCTCGGTGACATAGGCGACGCCGGCCTGAACCGCCGGCGCCGGCACGCGGTAGCGCACCGCCTTGCCGCGCAGCAGGATCTCGCCGCCATGGAAGAAGTCGCGCTTGAGCACGCCGGCAACGATCTTGAAGGTTTCGGTGCGGCCGGCGCCGACAAGGCCGAACACCCCGGTGATCTGGCCTGCGAACACCGACAGCGAATTGTTCTTCACCATCGGCGCCATCTTGAGGTTCTGCACCGTCAGCACCCGCTCGCCGGCAGAGCGCACCTGCGTCTTGCGGGAACCATAAAGCGTGTTCGACAGGTCGCGCCCGACCATCGCCTGCACGATGCGGGCGCGATCGAACGCCGCCGCGTCGTCGGTGACCACATGCTTGCCGTCGCGCAGCACGGTGATGCGGTCGGCGAGCAGCAGCGCCTCCTCCAGCGCGTGCGAGATGAAAACGATCGAGACGCCGCGCGTCTTGAGGTCGCGCACGAGATCGAAGAAGTAGCTCTTCTCCTCCGGCGTCAGGGTCGCGGTCGGCTCGTCGAACACGATCACCTGGGCCTGGTGCAGCACCGCACGGGCGATCTCGACCATCTGCTTCTTGGCGGCGCCGAGCAGCCCGACCGTCGCGGTCGGCGTGACGTCGAAGTTGAGCGACTGCAGGAACTGCTGCGCCGCGATGTAGATGCCGCGCAGGCGGTTGTAGAACTTCTCCTGGCCGAGAAACAGGTTCTGCGCCACCGTCATGGTCGGCACCAGGCTATTCTCCTGAAACACCATGGCGATGCCGAGATGGCGCGCCTCCAGTGGCGTGCGCGGCGTCACCTCAACACCGTTGACCAGCATGGTGCCTGAGGTCAGCGCCACCACACCGGCCATCGCCTTGGTCAGCGTCGACTTGCCGGCGCCGTTCTCGCCGACCAGCGCATGGATCTCGCCGCGGCGGAGCGCGAAATCCACCCCGTCGATCGCCGGCACGCCGGCATAGAGCTTCGTGGCCTTGCGGAATTCGACGACGTTGTCGGTCATGCGCCGCACTCCCTCTGCAGCGTTGCGAGCGGCAGCCGCAGCAGCCGGCCCGGCCCCTTGGCGAGCACATAGAGCGCGTCCCCCGCCTCGACCGCGGCGACCACGCCATGGTTGCTGCCGTCGACCCGGCTGTGCAGCGACATCTGCGGTACACCCTGAGCATTGAGGCGGATGACAAGGCCATAGGAGCGCGGCGGCGCCCACGGCTTGACCACGCCCATGGTCTTGAGATGCGCGCCCTGCATCGGCTCGCGGAACGAGTGCCCCGAGCGCAGCCGTGGCACGATCCAGTCCTGCGGATCGAGCTCCTGCATCATCCGCCGCCGATAGCCGGCCTCGCGCAGCACGAACTCGACGAGCTGGGTGCGCGCGGTGAACGCCGTCAGCCAGAAGCCACCGTCGGCGGCACGCGACAGCCGCGACGGATACACCGGCAGATGGTCCAGCACCGGCCGCACCGCGCCGCCATCGGCAACCGCAATCAGCCGGTGCCGCCAGCTCTCGCTGACCAGCACATCCGCGCCATCGGCGGCGACGCCGAACGCGTAGCGCAGGCCGTCGGCAATGACGCGCACTGAACGTGTCGGCAGATCGATCGCCACCAGCCGCCCGGTCCGCCCGCGGTTCATCAGGTCGTGCGCCCAGTCGCCAACCGATTGCTCGGTCGAGCCCTCGGTCGCCAGCAGCGTGCCGGCGGGCCCCTGCGCCAGCGCGTTGACGGCCCGCAAGCCCTCGGGCACCAGCGGCGCACGGCGATCCTCGCCGGTCGCGGGATCGATCAGATGGATTTCGCGCCCATCCACCGCGACCGCCAGCGCTCCGTCGACGCAGGCGCAGATCGCGGTGAGCGGGCGCTCGAACCGACGAACCTCGTGCAGCGCGCCACTGTCGAGGCGCAGCACACGATCGCCATCCGCGACCAGGAGCACGCCGCCACCGACGGCGAGATCCTCCATCGTGGCCGACGTCGCCACCACCTCGGCCTCCTCAAGACGCTGGTTCGGCTTCAGCGCCCCGTCGAACGGCGGCACGGTGATCGCGGCGTCGCCACGGCCGAGCAGATGGTTGGTCAGGGTTCGCAGCGCCGCGATCATGACTGCTTCCCCCAGCGGCGGTCGTACTGCACGAAGTTCGGGTCGGCGTCGGCGAGCTTGTAGCGGCCGATGCGGTTGTTGGCGATGCCGCCGAGATAGAGGTAGCCGCGGTGCTCGCGCATCGAGGTGATCATCGGATGGTTGAGGCCGGCGAGGTCCCAGAACGATTCCAGCACCTCGCCCTTCTCGTTGAACTTGAGCACGCAGCCGGTGTTGATGTTGGGGAACAGCCATTCGTCGAGCGGCAGCCGCTTGCCCATGCGCCGGCGGAAGCCCGGCATCCGCCAGGCGAGGTCGAGCGCCGGCGAGCGCATGCCGACCAGCGCCAGCCAGTAGTTGCCATCGGAGGCGAGATTGATGTTGTCCGGGAAGCCCGGCAGGTTGTCCATCACCGTTTCGACCGTGCCCTGTTTCGGGCCATCGAACCAGTAGCGCTTGACCGAGCAGCCCCAGGTCTCGGCGAACAGGATCGACTGGCGGTCGCTGGCGATGCAGATGCCGTTGGGGAATTTGAGGCCGCGCAGCACCGTGCGCGTGGTCTTGCGCCCGGGATCGTAGCAGATGATGCGGCCGTTGCCGCGCGCCTCCAGCCCGTCCACCGGCCACTCGTGCATCTCGTAGCGGACGGTCGCCTCGGAGAAGAAGATGCGGCCGTCGTCGGCGATGTCGAGGTCATCGGCGAGCCGCAGCCGGCTGTCGTCGTTCACCGAAGTGAGGCTGCGGTTGGTCTCGTCGGTGGCCTTCTCGATCTTGCGATCCGGCGCGATGCGGTAGAGCCCCATGCCGCCGATGCAGCAGTAGAGATTATCGTTGCGGTCGAACGCCATGCCGAGCGGCTGGCCGCCGATGTGAGCGAACACTTCCATCTGCTGATAGTCGGGAGCAAGGAAGCGCACGATGTCGCCATGGCGCGAGCCGGCGTAGAGGTTGTCGTGGCGATCGAGGATGACGTCCTCCGGCGCCTCGATGCGGCCGAGCCCGATCAGCTCGACGTCGCGCAGCTTGTCGTTCTGCTCGAACGGCCCGCCGGCCCCCACCGCGGTCGGCGGCGGAGGCGGCAGCGCGTGGTAGGTCGGGCTGACATAGACCTTGCTGATGATACGTGTGCGGTTCTTCAGCCAGCGGATGTCGATGACAGCGGCGACCAGCAGGATGGCGGCGAGCACCATGCGGTTGAAGCCGCCGCGCACCGACAGCGTCGTCAGGCCGTTGGTGACCAGCAGCACGATCAGCGTGCCCGCCAGCGCCTTGGCCACCGAGCCGTTGCCGCCGCCGAGCGTGATGCCGCCGAGCACGGTCGCGGTCAGCACCGTGACCTCGAGACCGACGCCGACGTCGCCGCCGACGGTGCCGAGCCGCGCGGCGAAGAACAGCGCGCCGGTCGCGGTCAGCACGCCACTGGCCACGTAGCACAGCGCGATCGTGCGCCGCACCGGGATGCCGGAGTTGTAGGCCGAGCGGCGCGAGCCGCCGATCGCGGTGATGTGCCAGCCGGGGCGCAGGCGGGTGAGGAAGACATGGCCGAACACGGCGACCACGATGTACACCAGCGCGACGCTGGGCACGCCCAGCACGTCGCCGCCGCCGATGAAATCCCACGACGGAAAGTCGGGAAACGCCGCCGCGATCTTGTTGGAGTTGTTGACCAGCAGGAGATCGTAGGTCGAGCGATAGATGATCAGGGTGATCAGCGTGGTGATGAACGCGCGCAGGCGCAGGTAGCCGATCAGGAAGCCGTTGACTGCCCCCAGCACCGCGCCGCAGGCGAGCGTCGCCGCGATCACCGCCGGCACCGGCCAGTTCAGCACGTCGAGGCAGTACAGCGCACAGAAGTCGCACAGCGCGAACATCGAGCCTACCGACAGATCGATGCCGCCGACGATGACCACCAACGCCATGCCGAGCACGACGAAGCCGATCTCGCCGGCCTGCCGCGCGGTGTCGGCAAGCCCGGCCGGCGACAGGAAGCCGTCGATCACCCGGCTGAGCACGATGCCGACGATCAACAGCACGATCACCGGGATCGCGGTCTCGGTCCAGCGCTTGGAGAGGATCTCGCCGAGAAGGTGGTCCGGCCAGTACCGGGATTTGAAACGGACGAACGCTTCCTGCATCGGCATTCCCAGAGGCTAGGTCTGTGGACGTATCTTTGCGTCATTCCGGATGCCGCACAGCGGCGATCCGGAATCTCGTCGGGGACGACCGGCGCCTCCCCACACGTCTCGGCATTCCGGGTTCGTCGCTTCGCGACGCCCCGGAATGACGGAGCGCGGTCAGACGAAGCCGGCGCGGCCCATCACTTCTTCAGGTCGCTCAGGTTCCAGCAGGTGGTGTCGAGCGCCGCGTTGTCTTTGGTGATCGGGATCAGCGTGGTGTAGATCGAGCCCTTGGTCGAGCCGGCCTTCACGCCCGACGACAGCAGCCATTTGATCATCGCCGCCATGTCGGCGGCCTGGGTCGGCACGTCGTAGCTGACGTCGAGGTCGAACGCGCCGGACTTGACCAGTTCGCAGGCGCCGCGGCGTTCGCCGCCGCCGGAGGTCGCCACGAACACCTTGCCGGCGAGGCCCGCTTCCTTCACCGCCGCCGCGGTGCCGATGTCCATGCCGTCCCAGAAGCCGACGATGCCGCACAGGTCCGGATTCTGCTTCAGCACGGTCTGGGTAATCGCCTTGGCCTTGGCGGCATCCCAGTCCGCGGCCTGGCTCGACACCACCTTGATCTCCGGGTGCTTGGCGAGCACGTTCTCGACGCCCTTGAGCGTATAGGCGGATGCCGCGGCTGACAGCGCACCTTGCACGATGGCGATCTTGTTGGACTTGCCCTCGCAGGCCTTGACCACCGCTTCAGCGTCACGCTCGCCGATCTCGATCCAGTTGGCGCCGACGAACGCCGAAGAACGATAGACCGAGCCCATGTTGATCTGGATGACGTAGATGCCTTCGTTCTCGGCACGCTGCATCAGCTTGGCGTAGGTCTGCACGTCGGGATTGTGGACGATGATCGCCGCCGGCTTCTCCGAGATCAGCGTCGTCACCGCCTGCGCGCCGGCGGAGGTCGACCAGTTCGGATCGCGCACGATCACCTTGACGCCGTAGGGCTCGAGCTCCTTCTTGACGCCGGCGAACCAGCCTTCCGTCAGATCGAAGTTCATCGCCACCGGGACGTAGGCCACCGTCTTGCCGGCGAGCGCGGCCTTGAACGGCGCCTGGAACGGCTCGTCGAGGCCCTGCTGCGCCATCGCCGGCCCGGCGGCGGCCATTGCCGCCAGCGCGGCGCCGCCCAGCATCGCCAGATGTTTAGTCACTCCGGAAACCATAGCAACCTCCCTGTTGTTCGACGGCGCCTTGCCGGCGCGTTGTTCGTTGTCGGTGAAGCAATGATGGCCTGCGCGACGGCGGCGCCTCAGATGTCGCCCTGCTGCGCGGTCTCCTCGTTGCGCGGATTGAGAAACGAATCGGTGATCACCGCGACCAGCAGCACCACGCCCTTGACCAGGTTCTGGCCCGAATAGGACACGTCCATGATGGTCATGCCGTTGAGCATGGTGCCGATCAGCAGCGTGCCGATCACGACGTTGAGCACGCCGCCGCGGCCGCCGGACAGGCCGATGCCGCCGAGCACCACCACCAGGATCACGTCGTAGATCATGGTCGAGTTGAAAATACGCGTCGGCATGCTGTTGACGGACGCCGCCATCACCAGCCCCGCAAAACAGCCGATCAACGCCGCCAGCACATACTGCAGCACGATCAGCGGCCGGGTCGGAATGCCGGTGACCCGCGCGCCGTAGGGATTGTCGCCGAGCGCATAGATATAGGCGCCGAACCGCGTCTGCCGCAGCAGGAACGCGACCACGAGACAGACGATGGCGAACACGATGATCGGCATCGGGATGCCGAGCAAGCGGCCCTGGCCAAGCCGCTCGAAGCCGTCCATGCCGGCGCTCCACTGCACCACGTCGAGCTTGAACAGCGCCGCCTGGCCGAGGCCGGCGAGGAACAGGCCGGTTGCCAGTGTGGTGAACAGCGACGGCACCTCGGCATAGGCGATCAGCCAGCCATTGACCGCGCCGAACACCAGCGACAGCGCCAGCGCCGCGGCGAGCGCGGTGGGCAGCGAAGAGCCGTCCTGCACCATCTGCAGCACGAGGCCGGGAGGAACCGCGAGCGCGGCGATCAGCGAGATGTCGATGCCGCGCCCGATCACCACCAGCGCCATCGCAAGCCCAAGAATGCCGAGCACCGCCACGTTCTGCAGCAGCGTGAACATATTCTGCGTGGTGGCAAATCCGGGAAGGAAGATGGCAAAGGCCAGAAACAGAACGGCAAAAATGCCGAACACAATGCCCTGCTGACTGAGCCGCTTGAGCGCCATCCCCGAACTCTTTTTATATTGTGAGTGGTATCCTCCGATGCATCATCTGTGATTGCAAGTCCTAATCACGCGCTGATCGTTGCGACGGCGCGTCGCGCACATCGTTCATGATCGGCGTGCGCCTGGTGTTCCCTTCAGGACAAACGCAGCAAGCGTGCACAGCACCATCGCGGCGCCTGCGAGCAGAAACGTGTCGCTATAGGCAAGCAGGCGCGCCTCGCGATGCACCAGCATGTCGAGCGCCGCCATCGCTTGCTGGCGCAGCGGTGCGGTCGCCGCGCCATGCAGCGCCGCGAAGCGATCGACATGCAGGCCACTGAACCGGCGCACCAGCGCGATCACCCGCTCCTGCGTCTCCAGGCTGAACGGGTTGACGGCCTCGCCGATGCGCAGCGCGTGCAGCTTCTCGCGCTCGACCACGATCTGGCTCGCGATCGCAATGCCGATGGCGCCGCCGACATTGCGCACCGTGGAGAACAGCCCCGACGCCGAGCCGAGCTGCGCCTTCTCCATGCCCTGCACCGCCATCACCGACAGCGCCACCACCACCAGCGACTGGCCGATGCCACGCACCACCAGCGACGGGATGATGACGTTGCGCCCGGCGTTGCCGTCGAGATGGATGTTCATCAGGCAGCCGGCTGCGACCAGCGCAAAGCCGAGGATGATGACGGCCCGCGGACTGGTGCGTTTCATCAGCGGCGGCGTCATGAACGACATCGCGAACTGCACGAGGCCATAAGGGATCATGGCGAGCCCGATCTCGCGGGCGTTGAAGCCGTGGAGCTCGGCGAAGTAGTTCGGCACCAGGAACACGACGCCGAACACCACGCCGCCGAAGGTGAACTGCATGACGCTTGCGAGGCCGAAATTGGCGCGGCCAAGCAGCCGCAGGTTGATGAACGGCTCGGCGCGCCTGAACTCGATCACCACGAACAGCACCAGGCCGATGGCTGCCACCGCCGACATCTCGACGATGAGGCTGGATGCGAACCAGTCCTTGCGGCCACCCTCCTCCAGCACGATCTGCAGCGCGCTGAGGCCCACCGCCATGGTGAGGATGCCGCCCCAGTCGCCGTTGCGCAGCTTGTCGATCCGCACCGCTTCCGCGTGGATCGACCACGCGATCGCGGCGAGCAGCGCAAGGCCAGGCGGGATCTGCAGATAAAAGATCCAGCGCCAGGAGTAGGCGTCGGTCAGCCAGCCGCCGATCGACGGTCCGGCCGCCTGGGCGACGTTGTTGGCCACCGCAAACAGCGCCATGCCGAGCGGATGCTTCGATGGCGGCAGCTCGGTGACGATGAGCTGGAACGACAGCGGGATCAGCACGCCGCCGAACGCGCCCTGCAGGGCACGCGCCACGATCATGATGTCGATGGTCGGCGCCAGCGAGCACAGCACGGAGAACACCAGGAAGCCGGCGGTGCCGACGATCAGCACCCGCCGCATCGAGAACACCGTCACCAGCCAGCCGGTGAGCGGAATGACGATGATCTCCGCCACGAGGTACGCGGTGGTGATCCACGAGCCCTCCTCGAAGGTCGCGCCGAGCGAGCCGCGGATGTCCGGCAGCGAGGCGTTGGTGACATGGACGTTCATGCCGGCCATGAAGCAGCCGAACACGCCACCGATCACGGCGACCCACGCCCGCAATGACACCGCCGGTTCAGCGGCGGCGCCGGGTGTTGCAGCATCAGCGGCCATGGGACGCATCCCCGCGCGTATCGACATGAGCCACCACCGACAACCCCGGACGCAGCGCGGCGGCGCGGCGCTGGCCGCCATCGAGCGTGATGCGCACCGGCATGCGCTGCACGATCTTGGTGAAGTTGCCGGTGGCGTTGTCGGGCGGCAGCAGCGCGAACTGTGCGCCGGAGGCCGGCGCGAAGCTGTCGACGCGGCCGTGCAGCACTTCGCCGTCGAAGGCGTCGACTTCGAGTGTCACCGCCTGCCCCGCCGCGATGCGGCCGAGCTGGGTCTCCTTGAAGTTCGCCACCACATAGGCGTCGTGCGGCACCACCGCGAGCAGCGGCTGGCCGGGATCGACATACTGGCCGACACGGACGACGCGCTGGCCAATGAGGCCGTCGACCGGCGCGCGCAGCGCCGTGTTGTCGAGATCAATGGACGCGAGCGCCAGCGCCGCCTGCGCCTGCTGCAGCGTGGCACGGGCCTTGTCGCACGCCGCCGCCTTGCCGCGCTGCTCCGCCTCCAGCACCGCGAGGCGCGCCCGCTGCGACGCCAGCGCCGCCTGCGCGCCGCGCAGCGTCGCGGCCGCCTTGGTGTGGTCGGCCTCCGCCGCCTCGAAGCGCTGCTGGCTGCTCACCTGCCGCTCCGAGAGGCTGCGCTGGCGCTCCCACTCCAGCGAGGTACGGCGCAGCTCCGCATCCGCCGCGGCGGCTTCCGCCTCGGCCTGGCCGATCAGGCTGCGCTGCTGGGTGACCTGCGCATCGAGAGTGGCGACCGCCGCGGTCTCGACCGCAATGTCGGCCTCCGCCGCCGCGACGCTTGCCCGCGCCTGATCGACCCGCGCGCGGAACGGCGCGGCGTCGATGTGCGCCAGCACCTCGCCGCGGCGCACCGCCTGGTTGTCCCGCACGTCGACCTCGGCGACGTAGCCGGAGATCCGCGCGCTGACGGTGACGACGTCAGCACGGACATAGGCATTGTCGGTGCTCTCGATGAAGCGCCCGGTCAGCCACCAATTCAGGCCGTAGCCGACGGCGAGAAGCGCGGCGAGGCCACCGCCCAGGCGCGGCAGGAGGCGGCGGGCCATGTGCAGGAGAGGACGCCGGGTCGGCGTGTCGGGGCGGGCGGCATCGAATGTGGCTTCGGTCATGGCAGCTTCGGGCAAAACGGCCAGCCGACGGGCGCGGCCCGCCCGGGACACGGGCAGGCCGCCACGACCGCGGGACGGTGGGTCCCGCGCCATGTTCCGCCGTCCAGCCTGGAGGTTTCACTGGAGAGGCGCGGCGTTGATGATGCGCCGCAACGGAGGCATACCGGAGCCCGCATTGTCATTCGCGCGGCGACCAGCCAATGATCGTCGCGAAATGGACATCGATCGCACCCACGAAGCCTGCCAGCTTGCCCCGCGGCCGCTCGCCGCCATGGCCAGCAGCCACCCCGACGGCGAGATCATTCAGCCGCATCATCACCCGCGCGCGCAGCTGGTGCACGCCATCGCCGGCGTCATGACCATCACCTGTCCGCCCGGCAGCTGGGTGGTGCCGAGCGGGCGCGCGGTCTGGATGCCCGCGGGCATCATCCATGCCATCCGTATCGCCGGCCAGGTGGAGATGCGCACGGTCTTCGTCGCGCCCGACGCACGACCGGAGCTGCCGCGCGACTGCGAGGTGATCGAAGTGTCGCCGCTGCTCCGCGCGCTCGTGGTCGCGGCGACGCGCCTGCCGTTCGACTACGACATCAGCGGCCGCGATGGCCGCATCATGGAGCTGATCCTCGACGAGGTGCAGCTCGCACCGCGGCTTTCCATGCACGTGCCGATGCCGCGCGATGCTCGCCTCGCCAAACTCTGCGACACGATGATCGCCGATCCCGCAGCGCCGGTGACGCTGGACAGCCTCGCGGCGGACCACGCCATGAGCAGCCGCACGCTGGCGCGGCTGTTTCACAAGGAACTCGGGATCAGTTTCGGGGAATGGCGGCGGCGCATGCGGCTGTTGCTGAGCCTGCCGCGGCTCGCCGCCGGCGCCTCGATCCTCGAGGTCGCGCTCGAACACGGCTACCAGAGCCCGAGCGCATTCGCGGCGATGTTCAAGCGCACCTTCGGCATCGCGCCGAGCCATTATCTCGGCGACGACTGACGCGATGCCGAAGGCGTGGCGGCGTCAGCGCCGCTTCGCCGCACTCTTGCGCTCCTCGCGCTCCAGCGCGATCCGGACCTTCTCGAATTCGGGCAGCACCGACTTGTCCACCTTGGGATATTCGAGCTTGAGCCCTTCGAGGGCGCTGACAATGGTCGAGCCGATCACCACACGGGCAAACCATTTGTGGTCGGCCGGCACCACGTGCCATGGCGCCCCCGTGGTCGCGGTATGGGCGATCACGTCCTGGTAGGCGGCCTGGTACTTGGCCCACAGCGCCCGCTCGGACACATCGTCCATCGAGAACTTCCAGCGCTTGCCCGGCTCCTCCAGGCGATCGAGGAAACGCCGGCGCTGCTCCTCCTTCGACACGTTGAGGAAGAACTTCAGGATCAGCACGCCGTTGCGCGACAGGTAGCGCTCATAGGCATTGATGTCCTCGAACCGCTCGCGCCAGATATTCTTGGTGACGAACTGCTTCGGCAGCTTCTGCCTGGCGAGGATGTCCGGATGCACCCGCACGATCAGGCACTCCTCATAGTAGGAGCGGTTGAAGATGCCGATACGGCCGCGTTCGGGCAGCTCCAGCGTCGAGCGCCACAGAAAGTCGTGGCTCAGCTCGCGCGACGACGGCGTCTTGAACGACGCGACGTCGACGCCCTGCGGGTTGACGCCCGAAAACACATGCTCGATGGCGCTGTCCTTGCCGGCCGCATCCATGCCCTGGAAGATCAGCAGCACCGCCCAGCGGCCGTTGGCATAGAGCCGTTCCTGGAAGCCGGCGAGCAGCCCGCGATTGCGCTCGATCAGCTTCTGCGCCGACGCCTTGTCGAGCCCGCCCTTCTCGCCGGCGTTGTGCGAGACGAGGCGAAACGACTGCGACCCGTCGGCGACGAACGGCGCGACGAACGGCTTCAGCTCCTCGGTGAGGGGCCGCGACGCTTTGCGGTTGGCGGCCGCGGACTTCTTCGACTTGGACATGAAGCGCTTGGACATGAACGTGACGACTCCAGCTGGCCCCGGCGGCGGCGGCGAGCGGGGCATGATGCTGCCGCTCGATCACCAGCGCCGACGCGACGGGCGAGTTTCGTGGACGAGCGCGGCGCGGGTCAAGTCCGCATGGACGCGCATGCGCCGCGGGGGCCGGCCGAGGGGCCGCCCGGCCAGCCTCACGCCTGCGCCAGCTGTGCCGCGAGGAATGCAGTGATGAAGCGCGGCATTGCCGGCCTGAAGTCGCCGCTGTCGCGCACGAGGTGAATCGCACTGAGCTCCGGCGTATCCTGGACCGACAGCCAGCCCGTGATCCGCGCCTGCAGCTCAGCCGCCGGCACATCGACGTCGAGCTGGCGCATGAACGCGATCCACTGTTCGGTGCGCACGCAGGTCCAGTCGTCGGCGGCACGATAGTCCGACGGCACGAGGCCGACCTCCTCCTCGACCTCGCGCGCGACACTATGGGCCATGTCGACATGGCCGCCGCGCAGATCGTTGCGATCGGGGGTGCCGGCGGGAAAATAGATCCGTCCCGCGGTCGCGGTGTGCGATGCCATCTCGCCGAGCAGGAAGGCGCCGTCACTGCCGCGCAAGACCCCCATGCCGAAGCCGTTGAACACCTCGCGGTCCGGGCAGCCCCAATGGATCCAGGCGAGAAAGCTTGCGTAATCGACCTCGAAATAAGTGGCGCGGAAGACGTCGTCCTCCTGGCGCGGATGGCGCAGCAGCAGCACCCGGCCATTCCACACCGCGCGGGTTTCCTGCACCCGGGCGAAATGCGCAGCGATCTCTGCCTGCCGTTCGCGGGCGAACGGCCAGTCCCACGGCTCGAACGCGAGATCGAGATGCCGGATGCGCGAGAGCGTCACCTCCGGCGCCTCACTCGCCGCCGTCATTTCGCGGTCGCCGCCTGGGCCGCGAAGCGCCCGTCGAATGTCCGCGCCAGATCGACCTTGGCATCCTTGAGCTCAGGGTCGAACCGCAGCAGCATGTCGAGCGCGTTCGCCATGCCCTCGGGTGGAATGATGCCGGTCCTGGAATACATCGGCGCCGAGGCCTTGACGGACGCGAGATAGAGCGCGCGGTCACCGAGGTAGTACTCCTCGGGCACCGTCCTCGCGACATCCTCCGGCGTCGCGGTGGCGAGCCACTTCAGCGACTTGTAGAACGCGTTGACGATGTGCTGGGTGGTGACCGGATACTTCGCGATGAAGTCGCGCTTGAGATAGACCACCGCGGCGGGATTGTTGCCGCCGAACAGCTTCATGTTGCCTTCTTCGGTGCGGCTGTCGGCCAGCACCTTGATGTCGCCGTCCTGTTCCAGCTTGGTCATCACCGGATCGAGGTTGGAGATCGCATCGAGGTCGCCCTTCTTCATCGCCGCGACTGCGCTCATGCCGGCGCCGACGCCGATGATGGCGACATCGTCGGCCTTCAGGCCCTCGCGCGCGATCAGCGCGTTGACGAAGAAATTGGTGGACGAGCCCGGCGCGGTGACGCCGATCTTCATGCCCTTGAGATCCTTGAACGAGTTGACCCCGGCGGCACGGTCCTTGCGCACGCCGAGCACGATGCCTGGGAAGCGGCCGAGCTCGAGCACCGCGGCGATGTCCTGCCCCTTGGCCTGCATGCGGATGGTGTGCTCATAGGCGCCGGTGACGACATCGGCGGAACCGCCGATCAGCGACTGCAACGCCTTGGCGCCGCCGCCGAAATCGGTGACGGTGACATTGAGCCCCTCCTCCTTGAAGTACCCCAGACGCTCGGTCAGCGTCAGCGGCAGGTAGTACAACAGGTTCTTGCCGCCGACGCCGAGAATCAGGTCCGGCTTCTCGATCGCCTGGGCCGAGGCGAGGGTGGTGAGGCTGGCGAGAACGGAGCACACTGCCGCTGCATACTTGAATGTCGTCATGACCGCTTTCATCGCTTCACCCTCTGAGCGTCTTTTTTGTCATGGCCGGGCTTGTCCCGGCCATCCACGTCTTGCCTAGTGCAAGGTTGTGAAGACGTGGATCACCGGGACAAGCCCGGTGATGACGGCCTTCGATGCGGACCTGCATCGTCCCACACGCTCCGGTCCTCAACAAGGCCTGCGGCACCATCGCGTTCCGCAGTCCTGCCACCCTTCATCCCTGCCGGTCGCCGGCACGCGGGCGCCAGATCAGCAGGCGGTGCTCGACCCGGCTGACCAGGGTATCGATCAGCACCACGAACAGCGCCAGCACGATCATGCCGGCGAACACGCCGGCGACATCGAACACGCCTTCCGCCTGCTGGATCAGGTAGCCGAGGCCGGCGGAGGCGCCGAGATACTCGCCGACCACCGCGCCGACCACGGCAAAGCCCACCGAGGTATGCAGCGAGGAGAACATCCACGACAGCGCCGACGGCCAGTAGACATGGCGGAGCAGCTGGCGCTCGCTCATGCCGAGCATGCGGGCGTTGTCGACCAGCGTGGTGCTGGCCTCCTTGACGCCCTGGTAGACGTTGAAGAACACCACGAAGAACACGAGTGTAATGCCGAGCGCGACCTTGGACCAGATGCCGAGGCCGAGCCACAGCGCGAAGATCGGCGCCAGCACGACGCGCGGCAGCGCATTCATCATCTTCACATAGGGATCGAACACGGCAGCCACCGTCTGCTGCCGGGCAAACCAGAAGCCGACCAGGGCGCCGGCCAGCGAGCCGATGACGAAGGCCAGCATCGATTCGATCAGCGTCACCACGAGGTGGCGCCAGATGGTGCCCTCCACCACCCATTTGACGATGCGCTCGGCGACCTTGCCGGGGGTGGAGAAGAAGAACGGCGGCAGCACGATGGAGCCGAACATCGGCACCGTGGTGAGCAGCTGCCACAGGCCGATGGCGACGACGGCGACGAGGATCTGCAGCGCCAGCAGGGTGAAGCGGTTGATCTTCATGATGCGGCCTGCTGATAGCTCTTCACCACCTCGGCCTTGAGCACGCCCCAGATCTCGCGGTGCAGATCATGGAATTCCTTCTCCAGCCGAATCTCGAAAATGTCGCGCGGACGCGGCAGCGTCACCCTCCAGTCGCCGATGATGCGCGAGCCGGGACCCGCCGACATGATCACGACGCGGTCGGCGAGCGCGATCGCCTCCTCGAGGTCGTGGGTGACGAACAGCACCGCCTTGCGCGCCGCGCTCCACAGCTCCAGCAGGAGGTTGCCCATGATCTGGCGGGTCTGGGCGTCGAGCGGCCCGAACGGCTCGTCCATCAGCAGGATCCGCGGATCGCGAATCAGCATCTGCGCCAGCCCGACCCGCTTGCGCTGGCCGCCGGACAGCATGTGCGGATAGCGCTGGGCGAAGCCGGCGAGGCCGACGGACGCCAGCCATCTCCGCGCCGCCTCACGCGCCGCCGCATGCGGGGTGCCGGCGATGTCGAGGCCGATGGCGACGTTCTCGAGTGCGGTCTTCCAGGGAAACAGTGCATCGGCCTGAAACAGGTAGCCGGCCTGGCGGTTGAGGCCTGCCAGCGGCTGTCCAAAAATCTCGACGCGACCGGCGGCAGGCGCCAGCAGGCCGGCGGCGACATTGAGCAGGGTCGACTTGCCGCAGCCGGTCGGACCGACGATGGCGACGAACTCGCCGGCGGCGACCGAAAGGCTGGCGGCTTCCACCGCGGTGTAGGTGCGCCCGCCAGCGAGGCGGAACGCGACGGTCGCGTCCGTCAGCGCCACTGCGGGCGCTGTGCCCCCTGTCTCCACGTCTGTCCTCCCCGAATCCTTGCCGCGACCGGCGGCCGCGGATGCAAATCGGCGGGCAAAATCCCCCGGACAGCGCCAAGATGCAAGGGGGCTCGCGCGGCATCCATCCCCTTGCGTCCATTCGGCGTCCCCTTGGTCCGCTGCGCTCGCTGTGGCAGCATCGTCGCCATGAGCGATCCCGCACCCGCCCTCGCCTATGATGCCGTCTGCAAGCGCTTTGGCCCCGTGGCGGCGGTCGATGGCGTCTCGCTGCGGGTGGCGACCGGCGAATTCCTCGCCATTGTCGGCGGCTCCGGCTCGGGCAAGACCACGCTGCTGCGGCTTGCCAACCGCCTGATCGATGCGGACGGCGGCTCGGTACGCGTCTTCGGCGACGACGTTCTCAAACTCGACCCGATCGCGCTGCGCCGGCGCATCGGCTATGTGTTCCAGAGCGGCGCGCTGTTTCCGCACATGAGCGTCGCCGGCAACATCGGCATCACCCCGCGCCTCGTCGGCACGCCCGCGCCCGCGATCGCCGCGCGGGTGGACGAACTGATCGACCTGGTGCGGCTCGACCGTGCCCGCCATCGTGATGCCCTTCCGCACCAACTCTCCGGCGGCGAGCGGCAGCGCGTCGGAGTTGCCCGCGCGCTGGCGGCACAGCCGCAGATGATGCTGCTGGACGAGCCGTTCGGCGCCCTCGATCCGCTCACCCGCGACGCACTCGGCGACGACTACCGGCAATTGCACCGCGACCTTGCCCTCACCACGGTGATGATTACCCATGACATTGCCGAGGCGGTGCTGCTCGCCGACCGCATTGCGGTAATGCGCGGCGGCCGACTGCTGGCGCAGGGCAGCGCAGCGGATCTCGCCGCCAGCGACGACGCCTACGTGCGCGCGCTGCTGCGCACGCCGCGCCGCCAGGCCGAGCGCCTGCGCGACCTGTTGCCGCCGCTCGCGAGCACCGCGCCGTGATGTTCGCCGATCCCCGCTGGCAGGAGGCGCTCGCCCGGCTGCCCGACTATCTCGGTGGCCATGTCCGGGTCAGTCTCACCGCGCTCGTGCTCGGCCTTGTGGTGAGCTTTCCGCTGGCGCTGGCGGCGCGCCGGCGGCCGGTGTGGCGCGGCGCGCTGCTCGGCGTCGCCAGCGTGGTGCAGACCGTGCCGGGGCTTGCCCTGCTGGCGCTGTTCTACCCGCTGTTGCTGGCGCTCGCGGCGCTGTCGGCGCACTGGCTGGGCGCCAGCTTCTCGGCACTTGGCTTCCTGCCGGCGGTGCTGGCGCTCGCGCTCTACAGCATGCTGCCGGTGCTGCGCAACACCATCACCGGCCTCGACGGCATCGATCCGTCGCTGCGCGAGGCCGCCGATGGCGTCGGCATGACGCCGTGGCAGGCCCTGACGCTGGTGGAGCTGCCGCTGGCGCTGCCGGTGATCATGGCCGGCATCCGCACCGCCGCGGTGTGGGTGATCGGCACCGCGACGCTGTCGACGCCGATCGGCCAGACAAGCCTTGGCAACTACATCTTCTCCGGGCTGCAGACCCAGAATTGGGTGTTCGTGCTGTTCGGCTGTGCCGCCGCCGCCGTGCTGGCGCTGCTGGTCGACCAGTTGCTGGCGCTGATGGAGAATGGCGTGCGCACCCGCCGCCGCGGCCGCATCGCCGCCGGCGCCCTCGGCATCGCCGCGCTGATCGCCGCGACGCTGACGCCGGCGCTGACCCGCGCGGCGCCGGCCTATGTGGTCGGCGCCAAGACCTTCACCGAGCAGTATGTGCTGTCGGCACTGATGGCCCAGCGGCTGCAGGCCGCCGGGCTTTCGGCCAGCACCCGCGAGGGGCTCGGCTCCAACGTCATCTTCGCGGCGCTCGCAAGCGGCGATATCGACGTCTACGTCGATTATTCCGGAACGCTGTGGACCACACTGCTGCGCCACACGGATATTCCCCCGCGCGCGCAGTTGCTCGCCGATCTCAAGAGCGAGCTCGCCGCCCGATCCCATGTCACGCTGGCCGGGCCCCTCGGCTTCGAGAACGCCTATGCCGTGGTGATGCCGCGCGCCCGCGCGCAGGCGCTCGGCATCCGCAGCATCGCCGACCTCGCGCGCCATGCGGCGGCGCTGTCGATCGCCGGCGACTACGAGTTCTTCTCGCGGCCGGAATGGACGGCGCTGCAGAAGGCCTATGGCCTCGCCTTCCGCGCCCAGCGCCAGATGCAGCCGGACTTCATGTATGCGGCGGTCGCAAACGGCGACGTCGACGTCATCGCCGGCTACACCAGCGACGGTCTGATCGCAAAATACGACCTCGTGGTCCTCGACGATCCCCGGCAGGCGATCCCGCCCTATGACGCCGTCGTGCTGCTGTCGCCGAAACGGGCCAACGATGTAGCGCTGATAACAGCGCTGCAGCCGCTGCTCGGCCGCATCGACATCGCCACCATGCGCGAGGCCAACCTGCGCGCCGCCGCCGGCGACGGCGACCGCTCGGCGAGCGGCGTCGCCCGCTGGCTGTGGCAGCGGATATCGTCCAACGCCAGTCAATAGAGGGCCTCGCATGACCACCGCCGATACCACCATCGTCTCCCGCATCAACCCGCCCGAACTCGGCACGCCGCCAGGCTACTCGCAGGTGGTCGAGGTGCGCGCCAGCCGCCTGGTGTTCATCGCCGGACAGACCGCGCTCGATGCGGCGGGCGAGATCGTCGGCCGCGGCGACATCGCCGCTCAGGCGGCGCAGGTCTTCCACAATCTGGAGATCGCCTTGCGCGCGGCCGGCTGCACCGCCGCCGACCTCGTCAAGCTGACCGTATTCCTGCGCGACATGACGCACCTCGCCGCCTATCGCGAGGCCCGCAACCGCTTCTTCGCCACCGTGACGCCGCCCGCGGCACCGGCGGTGACACTGGTGGAGGTGTCGCGCCTCTATGGTCCGGACTTTCTCATCGAGATCGAGGCCATCGCTGCAGGCGCCTGATACCGCCGGCCGGATTCATCGATGCCGAACCTGCACCGCGCCATCAACCGGGTCGCGCACAGGTTGCGCGCACGAACGCCGCAGCAGCCAAACGTGTGTTTCCGGCGGCTTTGTTAACCACGCCCCGGCCGGCGCGTCAGGACTTTACCGGATCGCAACCGTACCCCCGTCAGGTGGCGGACAGCCATCACGGCTGCTGACGGATCGATTTCGATGTCGCACGACACTGCCTTGCGTGAGTTCACTTCCGACCTGTCCTACCGGCTGCTGGTGGAGAGCGTCTCCGACTACGCCATCTACATGCTGCATCCCGACGGCACGGTGGCCAACTGGAACGCCGGCGCCGAGCGCGCCAAGGGCTATGTCGCGTCCGACATCGTCGGGCGCCATTTCTCGGTGTTCTACACCGCCGAGGAGCGCGCCGCCGGAAGGCCTGCCCACGGGCTTGCGACCGCGCACGCCGAAGGCCGGTTCGAGGCCAGGGGCTGGCGGCTGCGCAAGGACGGCAGCCGGTTCTGGGCCCATGTGGTGATCGAGCCGGTCCATCGCGCCGACGGCAGCTTGCTCGGCTTCGCCAAGATCACGCGCGACTGCACCGAGCAGAAGCGAATGGAAGATGCCATCCGGCAGAGCGAGCGGCGCTTCCGCCTGCTGGTCGAAGGCATCACCGACTATGCGATCTATATGCTCGACACCGACGGCACGATAGCCAACTGGAACGCCGGCGCCGAGCGCGCCAAGGGTTATACGGCCGAAGAAATCGTCGGACAGCATTACTCGGTGTTCTACAGTGCCGAGGAGCGCGCTGCCGGTGAGCCCGCCAGGAACCTGAACACCGCGCTCACCGCCGGAAAATTCGAGGCCGAAGGCTGGCGACTGCGCAAGGACGGCTCGCGATTTTGGGCTCATGTGGTGATCGACCCGATCTACCAGGAGGACGGCGAGCTGCTCGGCTTCGCCAAGATCACGCGCGACCGCACCGAGCACAACCGCAGCGCCGAGAAGATCGCCTACATGGCGCGGCATGATGTGCTCGCAGGCCTGCCGAACCGCGCGCGCTTCATCGAGAAGCTGGACGCCGCGCTCGTCGCGGCGAGCGGCAACACCCGCGTTGCGGTCGTCAACATCGACCTCGACCGCTTCAAGGAAATCAACGATACCTACGGCCACGCCACCGGCGACAAGCTGCTGCAGGTCCTGTCGGCGCGGATGAGCGAGGCGATATCCGACGGCGAGATGATCGGCCGCTTCGGCGGTGATGAGTTCGTCGCGACCAAATCCTTTGAATCCGACACCGCCCTGCGCGGCTTCGTTGCTCGGCTGCAGAAGGCGCTCACCGCGGCGGTCTCGATCGATCACACCGATTTCGTGCCCGGCGCGAGCCTCGGCGTCTCGGTCTATCCCGCCGATGCCACTGATCGCGACAAGCTGCTCAACAACGCCGACCTCGCCATGTACCGCGCCAAGGAGAGCCTGGACGAAAAGATCTGCTTCTACGAGGCCGAGATGGACGAGGCGGCGCGGGCGCGCCGCGCCATGGCGCGCGATATCTGGACGGCGCTGGAGAACAACCAGTTCTTCCTGCATTACCAGACCCAGCGCACGATCGAGACCGACGCCATCACCGGCTATGAAGCTCTGCTGCGCTGGAATCATCCGGTCCACGGCATGGTGTCGCCGGCTGTATTCATCCCGATCGCCGAAGAATGCGGCGCGATCTGCGCCCTCGGCGACTGGGTGCTGGAAACCGCCTGCCGCGAGGCCACCGAATGGCAGCTGACGCAGAAGGTCGCGGTCAACCTGTCGCCGCTGCAACTCGCCCATGTCGGCTTTGTCGATACCGTGCGGGCGACCCTGCTGAAAACCGGGCTGCCGGCGCACCGGCTGGAACTCGAGGTCACCGAATCGGCGGTGATCGCCGATAAGGTCCGGGCGCTGCATATCTTGCGGCAGCTGCGCGCGATGGGCATCGGCATCGCGCTCGACGATTTCGGCACCGGATACTCTTCACTCGAGACCCTGCGCGCCTTCCCGTTCGACCGCATCAAGCTCGACCGCAGCTTCATCAGCGAATTGGAGACCAACCGTCAGGCCAAGGCATTTGTCCGCGCGATCCTGGCGCTCGGCAACAGCCTGGACGTCACGGTACTGGCGGAGGGCGTGGAGACCTCCGACCAGATGGCGATACTCGCCGAAGAGGGCTGCAACGAGGTGCAGGGCTTCCTGTTCGGTCGACCGACCACGCTGGAGGACCTGCATGCGGCTGCGGAGCAGCCGACGGCGGCCCGGGCCGTGGCCTGACGCCGCGGGCTCACGACAGCGTCGGCAGCACCTTGCGCATCTGCACGCAACCATCGGCATGGCTGGCGAGCTCGGCCTTGCTCCAGACGAAGCGCTCCCACCCCATCTTGTCATAATAGCCGACCGCCTCCGGCGCGGCGTTGACATAGAGCGTGCCGACGCCGCGGCCGCGGGCGAAATCCTCGACCCGGGCGGACAGCACGCGGCCGTGACCATGGCGCTGCCGCTCGGCGGCGATCGCCACCAGCCGCACCGCACCCGTGCCGTCGCCGAAATCATCGAGCCGCGTGGTGCCGATGGCGCGCCCGTTCCAGGTCAGCAGCAGCGGATGGTGTGCCGGATGGTATTCATCGACGTGACGGTCGTCGTAGCCACGCCGCCCCTTCGCCTCCCATAGCACCATGCGGCGCAACGCATGATAGTCCCGCCAGTCGGCGTCGGTCGTCACCTTGCGAAGGATGTGGATCATGGCGTCACCTGACCGCTACACTTCCGAATCAGCTTACATGCCGAAACGGTCGCGCCGATGACAGATCAACGAATCCGCGCCCCTGTGCTCGCCGAGCGCCGCTTTGCGGCACGGCGCGACGAATTCGCCGGCCTCGACCTCGCCGAACGCTTCGCGCTGATCCATCGCACCAACCTGTGGGGCGCGGCGCAGTCGACGTCCGGCGTCGGCTCGGAGCTCGATGCCACCGCGCGGCTGCGGCACGAGCTGCCAGTGTTGCTGCACTCGCTCGGTATCCGCACCCTGCTCGACCTGCCCTGCGGCGATTTCGGCTGGATGTCCAACACCACGCTCGGCGACATCCGCTATCTCGGCGCCGACATCGTGCCCGCGATCATTGCGGCAAACACCGCGGCTTACGGACAGCTTGGCCGCGTCGATTTCATCACGCGCGATCTCGTCACCGACGACCTGCCCGCAGCCGACCTGATCCTGTGCCGCGATTGCCTCGTCCATTTGTCATTTGACAACATCGGCCGGGCCATCGCCAACATGCAGCGCTCGGGCGCGCGCTGGCTGCTGGCGACGACGTTTGTCGAGCTGACCGCCAACCGCGACATCGAGGATGGCGACTGGCGCGCCCTCAACTTCACGCAGGCGCCGTTTCACTTCCCGCCGCCCGAGGCCGTGCTGGTCGAGGGCTGCACCGAGGCCGGCGGCGACTATGCCGACAAGGCACTGGGGTTGTGGCAGCTCGCCAAGCTGCCGGCGATCATCACCGCGCACGGCGCGACCATGTCCTAGTATTGTCTGACGCGGTTTCTTCACGCGGAACTGTGCCCGCCCTGGATCAAGTCCGGGGCATGCTTCGCTCGAAGACGCTTCTAGATCTCGTCCAGCATGTCTCGCCAGAACCGCAGCAGGCGCGCATGCCGCTCGCGCGCCAGCTCGGCGCCGGTCGCGGTCTGGAAGCCGGACGCCAGCTGCAGCAGCTTGGTCTGGAAATGATCGAGCGCAAAACGCCGGTCGTCGAGCGGCCGGCCGCGGCCCTGCGGATCGGCCGGATCGTAGAGACTGCGGCCGAGCCGGCCGGCGACATAGAAGCAGCGGGCGACACCGACCGCGCCGATGGCGTCAAGCCGGTCGGCATCCTGCAGGATGCGCGCCTCCAGCGTCTGCGGCCGAATGCCGGCCGAGAAGCTGTGCGCCGCGATGGCATGCGCCACCGCCTCGATCCGCGCATCCGGCCAGCCTTCTGCGGCGAGACGTCTGCGCGCCGCGTCCGCCGCAAGCCGCGACGCCAGCGCCCGTTGCGGCGAATTCTTCTCCACCGTGACGGCGTCGTGCAGCAGCACCGCAGCCGCCAGCAGCTCGCTGTCACCGCCCTCGCCGGCCTGGATGACCCGGACATTCTTCCAGACCCGTAGCAGGTGCGCGACGTCATGCGCACCGTCGCCATTGCACGCCGCCTGCGGCAGCAGCCGCATCGCCAAACCGTCAAACGGCGCGAAGGCGCGCGCAGCGATAAGACATGAATTGTTGTTGTCAGACATATTTGGAAACAATTTAGGGAGATCATCATGTGGCCACGACGGCCCCGAAACCACCGCGCCTCCGCGGCGGTGCCTGCTGCTATTTGACAGCGATGACGGCGGCGCAGAAATCGGCGCTGGAGGCCGTCGAGGTCGCCGCGGGCCTCGCGCCCGCGACCGGAGCTCCCGGCAGCGCCGCAGGTTTCGACGGCGGGCCCTTGCTTCCCCTCACGGCGCCTGTCGCCATCGAGTTGCTCGACACGGTCGCCGGCGCCGGATCGACATAGCGCGTCCAGGTCTCGCCGCCGCACAGCATGCCGAACGCGACGCAGCCCTTGATTTCCAGTGTCGTCGGCGTGAGCACGCGAATGCTGGCGGTATAGGTCTTGCCGTTTTCGGAGTCATAGACCTGGCCGTCCCAGCGGTCGGCCTTGCCCGGCGCCGGCTTCATGTCGAGCAGGATCGGAGCACCGAGCGTGGGGCGCGCGCGCTTGGCCGGATCCGGATTATGGATATCGAGACCGCCGGGCTCTTTCTCCCAGACCGTGGCGCCCCACAGATGACCGCTGCAGTCCACGATCCTGATGCGCGCGAGACCGTGCTCATCCAGCCATTCGCCTTGAGGATCGGCCGCCAACGCGGCGCATGGGAGGAGGAGCGAAAGTCCGGCAAAAATCAATTGTCGCATCAGCCGTTCCAAATCAACACATCCCCGCGCCATTGAAGCGTGCTGCCTGCCGTGATGCAAGCCCGCCATGCAATGGAGGGGGAGCGGAACCGGGGAGCCTCTGCGCCGCGGCGGATGGCGGCGCCACTTTTGCCGCATATTCAGGCAAATTCCGGAACGCCGACATCGGCGCGACGTCGATACCCCGCCGGATGTGCGGCATCGCAGCGGTTTCGCCGGCAATCAAATCGCTGTAAACGACGGCCAGCCCTCCCCCGAGCTCAACGGATTGCCGTGCCCAGCCGCGTAGACCTCTCAAGCATTGAAGCCGTCATCTTCGACATGGACGGCCTGTTGTTCGACACGGAACCGCTGATCAAGACCGCCAAGCTCGGCGCGCTGCGCGCGCTCGGGTTCGAGCTGCCGGATGCGTTCTACAATGCCATGATCGGCGTGCCGGGCCCCGAATGCGACATCCGCATCCAGACCCATTTCGGCCCAACCTTCCCGATGGACGACTATCTCAGCGCGTACCGCAGCGACTGGACGCGGCTGATCGCGGCCGGCGTGCCGCTGAAGGCCGGCGCCGCGGACATCATCAGGCACTTCCATGGCCTCGACATGCCGATCGGCCTTGCGACTTCCTCCGGTCGCGAAGCGGCAAGCCATCACCTGCACACCGCCGAACTGCACCACTACTTCCGCGCGGTCGTCACCCGCAACGACGTCAGCCGCGGCAAGCCGCATCCCGATCTCTACCTCAAGGCCGCCGAGCTGATCGGCGTCGCGCCGGAGCGCAGCCTCGCGCTGGAAGATTCTCACAACGGCATCCGCGCCGCCCATGCCGCAGGCTGCCACCCGATCATGGTGCCGGACCTGCTGGCGGCGACCGAGGAGATGCACAGTCTGTGCGTTCATGTCGCGCGCGACCTGCATGACGTGCGCAGGATGTTTCTGCCGGCGCCCTGACACATCTTCAGCGTCATTACCGGGCCGACGCCAACGGGTCCGCGCGAAGCGCGGCCCGATGACAGGCTCCGCGTCGAGAAAGCTGGATTGCCGGATCAAGTGTTCAGTCCGGGGACATGGCCGACACCCGTTCGGAGACATCACCGACACTTTTTGAGCCCGTCAAGTCGATGGTGGCGACCTGATGGGCAGCGAAGAACACGCCGTATTGCCCGTCAGCCGCGATCG